>CAYPAG010000073.1:0-3118 GCA_964408645.1 uncultured Pelolinea sp.
TCATGCGCAGGGGTGGACATTATGCCGGGTTATACAACACTTACTTCCGGCATCAGTCGCCGGATTACAGACCCGCAAGTCTTGACGAATTCCTTAATTTCAAGCTGGAATTGAGAAATCAACAGGATCAGTAAGCTGGCGGGCTTGCGATTCCGTACGCGGCAAAATGGGAACAATTGTTCCCAAAGTATCCCCCAGGCGGGCGGGCTTGTGATTCATTCACTGGCACATATTGTGCGCAATTGCGCACATTCTCAAGTTCTCCAATTGGAGAACTTTTAAGGTTAATTCCGCTTTTTTTCTTGCATCATGTATCACTTTGTGCTATCATGCTTGTATGGACAACGAGAACAAAAATCCTACACGGGTAATACTCATTGACGAGCCGACATTCCAGGAATACCTGAAGTCTGGCTATGAAAAGTACGCCGGATTTGATGCAGGCGGAACAGTTCTTGTTCACCCATCCGACCTAAACACCTTGCAAACACGTGTTCATCCAGGGTATGAGGCAGCGGTGGGAGCTTTTGTGTGTTGTTACGAGGCACGAAGTGCAGAAATAAAAAAGCTATGCAAGAAGAGTAGGAAAGCACGAAGTAAAAACAAATAACTTTTAGAGGTGTACGGGGCGCGCGCTTAATGGCGCGTGGGCTTCCCACTAGATGGGATACCCTGGAATCCTCCCAAGTGCTATAAGTCGAGGCTGACACAGGGAGCACAACGTTGGTGCAGAGATGCACCCGTTGTGCCCCTTTCTCGTTAAAGGGGGCAAAGGAAAAACTTATGGCACAGAGAAAGAATTTCATACACTTCAGGATAACAGAGGACGAAAAGCGGCTGCTTCGAGTCATGATGCAGCGCGAACAGCGGACCCAAAGCGGGCTTTTGCGTGAGCTGATCCGGGAAGCTGCAGAAAAGCGGGGACTGTTACCAGTCGGGCTAATTTCTCTCCAGGAAGTGATTGACAAAGGGGGCGAAGATGGCAACCAATAACCCGCTTATCCTCATCTTTGACGCGCTGGCAAACATTGGCGCAGTTGTCCTGCAGGCGGAACTATACGAACAAACCGAATCCCGGCTTAAGGAACTCGAAGCCCGGCGCGCTAAATATGAATCCCTTCTTGGGCATGAATCCGACATGCTGGACGAGGGGTCCGATGAACCCGATTAAAACCGCCTTGCACCTGGCAGCCCGGGGATGGAAAGTCTTTCCATGCTTCCCGGATAAAAAGCCGATGATCAAGGGCGGATACAAAGCGGGGACCGATGATATTCCACAGGTCCGGGCGATGTTTGCAAACAAGCCGGACGCATTGATCGGAATTGCAATGTCCCTTTCCGGCTTGTTTGCGGTGGATGTGGATGACATGCAATCCTGGCGGGATCTAAAATCAATCCACAGTCCCACAAGCCCGGTGACCGTTGGACCCATGCAGAACACACCACGCGGGGGGATTCATATGATCTTCAAGTATCCGGCGGGGATTCATGTCCCAAATACCGCCGGGGCATTGATCAAGGGTATTGACCTTCGTAGTGAGGGCTATATATGCACCGGGGACAAGTACCGATGGCTGGACGGTCACGGACCGGATACACCTGTCACAAGCGCGCCGGGATGGCTATTGTCCTTGATTGCGGGATTAAGCAAGCCCAGGGCGAAGGGGGATAATTCCAAACCAGTCGCAATCCCGGGGGATCAGGTCGCTTGTTACTGGCTGGAGCGGTATTTACCGATGGCAGGTCCTGGCAGCCGGAATGAAATCGGCAAGCGGCTTGCGCTTCAATTGCGCGATTCCAGGATACCGCAGGCGGAAGCGGAATCCCTTCCCTACCCGGAGAAATGCCCGGCGGGTGATCATCCCTACACCCGGCAGGAATGGATTGCCACAGTGAGAAGCATATACAATCACCCGGCGCGGGAGCCTGCCACTCTACCGAAGGCATTAAGGCGGACACCATGACAGATTATGACCCAAACCTTGACCTATTTCTCCCACCGGTGACCGAAGCGGGCGAACCCGTCCCAAAGCCCAGGTACACGGTCCGAAATGCAGCCTTCGCGCTGCAGCCACTTCCGCCGGTGGACCCGGTTGTCAAGGGATTGATTAACCGGGGTGACCTGGTTATTCCTTACGGGGAATCGGGATCGAAAAAGACCTATTCCATGATATCCCTGGCGGTGTGTGTCGCAAACGGCAAGAAATGGCTGGACTTTGAGACATATAAAACACGCGTCTTAATCATTGACGAAGAATCCGGCGAGCGGCGATTATCGCGGCGCCTGGCTGAATCCATCCGGGGGGAAGTGTGTGGAGAGGATACCGATCTGCTTTTTGTCTCCCTTGCCAATTTCAAGCTGGATGACGCAAATGACGCGGCAATCCTCCAGGCATTGATTGAAGAATGTCAGGCGGGGCTTGTCATCATTGACGCGCTGGCGGACATTATGGACGGGGACGAAAATAGCAAACAGGACACACAGCCGGTATTTTCAGCCTTGCGTAAAATTGCCGATTCCACCAATGCGGCAATTATCGTAATCCACCACAGCAACAAAACCGGCGGATACCGGGGATCATCCGCTATTAAGGGGGCGGTGGAATTAATGATCGAAGTCAAGTCAGAGGATGGCAGTCCTTTTATCACCTTCCGAACTGTCAAGATGCGCGATATCGAAGCCAAGACCTGGACGGCGCGGGCGGTGTGGACGGATGATCAATTCTACCTTTCAACCGTGGAAAAAGGACAAGCCGATGAGAATTTCACCAAAGCCCAACGATTTGTTATCCGATTTCTGAAAGCGCATGGCGCTTCATTGGTGGACACAATAGCGGATAATGCCGAAGGGTGCGAGCCTGCAACGGCGCGAAGGGCGACCTATTCACTGGTAGACCGGGGAATCACTTTCAGAACGAACACCGGAAAGCAAGCCATTTATGACTTGACCGAGAAGGGGAAAAGTGTGCAACTGTGACGAACTGTGTAAATTACTGTGCGCGCACAGGTGCAATCTGTGTGTGCGGTGTGTATTTCTATACACCGCACACACGCACAGAACAGACACAAGGGATATATCTTTGCGGGGCTTGTGTGCTTTTGACGGTTTTATCAGTCT
>CAYPAG010000073.1:3218-8377 GCA_964408645.1 uncultured Pelolinea sp.
ACACAAGGGATATATCTTTGCGGGGCTTGTGTGCTTTTGACGGTTTTATCAGTCTGGCATACCTTGACTAGTAGTGAAAGTATGGAGTAGCAAACATGGCGAACGATGGACAATTCAAGGATAAGCATGGCGGGGCGGGCGCGGTGAAGGCAATTCGGCGCAATACGGACTTCAGAGGGCTTGCGGCGGGGCATGAGACAGAGGTCCGGGCGGAATTGCAAGCCGAAGGGCGGGCTTCTATCGTGGAAAGAAATGCAATTCGGCTGCAAACTGCGGCTGATCTGTACTTCGAGGCGGTTATAAAAGCCTTCCAGGATGGCGAATTGGACCGGGCGGATAGCTATATCAGGCAATACGGCTGGCTGGCAGGCGCGGCACTTCGGGCGTGGGCGCAATTGAGGGGCGAATCACGCGAAAAGCCCGAAGATGTCCAGGCGGTGATCAGTCTATACCGGGAAGATGGGGGGCAAGATGCATAAAATTATTACTTTTGCGGCGGAAGAACTGAAGGTAAAGCTATATCCTGGACAAGCGGCGGCGCTGGATGAATACTACACGTCCAACAAGCCGAATTGGCTTTTCCTGGCAGGGCGGCGGGGTGGTAAGTCGCTAATATCGGACATTATCGCATGTTATGAGGGACTGGTCCCGGACTTCGGGGATGTCCTTCGTGAAGGGGAAGAACGTTTCATTATAATGCTATCAGTAAGGCAGGATAGCGCGAACTTACATATCGAGAATATCAGCCGATTGATCCGCAAGTCCAAAACCTTCCGGGGGATGATCCTGGAACGGACCCGGGAACGGATAAGGCTTGCCAATGGGGTGACTATCCTATCCCTTCCGGCTTCCGGGCGGGCGGTCCGGGGATATACCGCAAGCACCGTTATTCTGGATGAACTGGCACACTTCGTAGATACGCAAGGGAATCAGTCAGCCGATTCCGTGTATGATGCGATCTCTCCAGTCCTGGCAACGTTTGGGGACAAGGGGCGGATGATCATCACCACCACACCGGCGGCAAGGTCCGGGATTGTGTACGAATTGTATGACCGGGCAAGTCAGGGGGAACTGGAGGACTATCACGTCACCAGGGCGGACAGCCGGTCATTAAATCCGAAGGTATCCGAAAGGACAATTAACCGGGCAATGAACCGGGATGCGCTATCGGCAAGGGTGGAATATTATGCGGAATTTGCAGACCCGGTATCATCCTACCTGGACAGTGAGACGATTAATCGGGCGGTGGAACGGCGGCGAAGGGCGGAAAAAGGGGACCCGGGGCAGGTATACGTCATGGCAATTGACCCGGCAACAATGGCGGACCGGTATGCGTTTGTGATCTGCCACAGGGAAGAGGGGCGCATTATTCACGATTATTCCCACATTATGACTCCACCGGTGGACCCAAATGCAGCCGAAGAATTGTTATTTCACCTGGTCAAACAATTCAAGCCGAATAAAATCCGGTGTGACACGGCTTCAACGGTGGAACGGTTAAAGGGGAAGATACCGGAACTGGAATATACACCATTTTCAAGACCTTTCAAGCTGAAGATATACGGCGCGCTGAAAGAAGCCTTAAACATGGGGCAATTGTCCTTATACCCGGATGAAGATTTAATTGACGAACTTCACGCGATCCAAATACGGAACGGGGCGGATATTGCAGCACCGAAAAGCGGGCGGGTAAAGCATGATGATCTTGCGGATTGCCTGGCGTTGTGTGTAGAGGAATTAAGCCATGAAGAGGCGGCGATCCAGGTTGTAAAAGACCCGTTTGCGAATTGGCCCCCAAACCCGGGTGAAATTTATCATCCTGTTTTGGGGTGGGGGACATGGAACACGAAGCCGCACAGACCGGGGGTGACTTGGCAAAATTGCAGATACCGTAACCGGGGTTGTGAGGCTTGCGCTGAAGAAATGGAAAGAGAGGGCATTTATGAGATTGACGAAGCGATAGACATTGCAAGGATGGCGGATAGCGGGGGGCGGTGTGAAGAACCGCCTATTCATCCAGGGATTGCAGAAGAGTCCCAACGTAGGGAAACTCTATTAGATAACTTTTGGAAAATGATTCAAAACAAGGAGAAATGAAATGATAGTACGTTGGAATACACCAGGAAGCCGAAGCTGGGTCGAAGAACTTGCGGAAATTGGAGAGGCATTGAGGGAATACAACGATCATTTAACAATGATGACACCGTATGAACAAAGGGCAATCGGATTATCCGTATATCGGCGGCGGGATGAGATTGCACCGAGAATCCGTCAATGCGCAATTGCGGAATGGGATCAAGCCATTCAGAACGTCCGGGCGGCACACCAAAGGGTTAACGATGAAAAGAAGAAGGAATCGGCGCGGTGGGATTCAAGCCGGTTAACTTCTGAAATGGAACTTGCCCGGTCCCGGGTAGTCAATGCCATTGGCGCAGAATCCAGCAATGGACGGATAGCACAGGAATCATGGGACATGCTGGATCGTATTTACCAGGATGCGCAACAATCCGGGGATATTTATAAAATCCGGGCAACGGATGAGGTCTATCTAGGATTATTGAGTCACGTCAAGTCAAATGACATGGACGAGAGGATGAAGGCGCACGGGTACGGCGTCCGGGCGCGGCAGGACTTGGCAAAGGTCCGCACCACTCCCGAACTTGAGGCGGCACATAAAGCGGCGGCGGAAACCTATGATGGATTAACCGAAGCGCGTAAAATGCTTGGCGTTGTGGCGGAAAATCTAGGCTTTACCGCACCAAATGGGATGATTGAGGATTCCGAAATTGACAAAGCATTAAGACGGGTAACCCAGAACGGGCGAGGTCCTTTACTTATTGACGGCGAAGAGATGCAATAGCCTATTGAAAAAGGGCGCGAATTGTGATACTATCACAGGTGAGACAGCCATCTCGAAGCAAGGGACTTTATTTATTGGAGTCACTTCTTCACAATCACATATTGCGGGCAATAGCCCGTCACGGAAAATGAGTCCCTTTTGAGATGGCTGTCTCGAAGTGATTTCATTCCGTGGCGGGCTTTTGCGTTTCTGATAAGGAGATGTAGAAATGACGGATCAATGCGTACAGGAAGGTAGGAAAGAGGTCAGTATTCTTGACCGGATGGCGGAAGTAGGGCGAAGATATCCGCAAGGATTCTTGATTGCCTTGCAACAATCCGCAATGGACACACTGAAGGATTATCTTGCAGACAATGACATGCCTTCAGAAGTCTTTCAGATGGTGGACGGGATCATCATGCTGGAACGTCATTCCCGGGGCGAAGATTCCACCGTAGGCGCTGCAAGTATTGTAGAGACCGTCCAGGAAGTAGCCGAATTAATCCACAAGATGGATGGCGCGTACTACCTGAAAAACGGTGATTGTATCTTTGCATGATTTCACAATTGAATACCGCCTGCCTTGAAGGGGGCAAGGCAGGCAACGGAGGAAAAGAGAAAATGAAACGAGCTGCAATTTACGCAAGAGTAAGCCGGGCTTACAAAGAGGATGACGAAAGGACGACCATTGAATCCCAGATATCGGATTGCGAGGAATATTGTCGCAAGCGGGGTTATATCGTTGTCCAGGTGTACATTGAGAAAGACAAATACCATTACAAGGGCAAGCTGGTCAATCCATCCGGGGCAAGGAAAGACCGTCCGCAATATCAGAAGATGATCAGGGCGGCGCTGAATCATGAATTTGAAGTAATCATTGCCTGGAAAGAAGATCGTTTATATCGTGGCATGTATGCTGCTTTACCATTGGCTGAATTACTGGACGAGAATCGAGACATATCAGTCGAATTGATTCAAGAAACTTTTGATTTTAAGATGCTTGGAATCAAGGCGGCAATTGCAAAGATCGAACTTGACAATATCCGGGATCGTATGGTCCGGGGGCGGCGGGCAAAGCTGGAGCGGGGGGAAGTACCTGGCGGGGTAGCGCGCTATGGATATTTCAAGAATGAAAACAATTCACTTGAAATCTACGAGGAAGAAGCCCGGATTGTCCGGAAAATCTATGACTGGTATATCCAGGGCGTCAATAGTATGGAGATACGGCGCAGGCTTAACGCTTTAGGTGTACCGCCGCGAGTCAATAAAATTTGGTCAAAAGCAAGTATTCACAATATCCTATACTTTGAAGGTTATGCAACAGGGGAATATACAACCGCAATTGACGGAGATGTCTATACAATCCAATGCCCACCAATTATATCTATGGAGATATATCACAAGGCAATGGAGACAAGGCAAGCGAACAAGACCCACCGGTCCAGGAACGTCAAGGAAGATTATTTGTGCCGTGGAATCGTTTATTGTCCTTGCGGGTGGAAATGGAATGTCAGAACATGCCGAAGCGGTAAAAGCCGATATACCGCAAAGTATGGCTATTATGGATGCGCGCGAAAGGATCACCAGGCTGAAAATGTCCACCCGGATTGCCCGGGGACAATTGGATCAAAGCGGCTGGATGATTATGTCTGGAATTTCGTGGTCAATTTATGCCACAATCCCGAAATCTTACAGGATGCCATTGACGCAAAGATTCAAAAGCTGCTGGAAGAACAATCCGACATTGAAGCCGAAGCCGAATCCCTCCAGAGGGAACTGGACACGATTGCCAATGAAAGGCAATGGGTGATCACGCAAAACCGAAAAGGCAGAATCACGGACGAAGATGCAGACCTGCAATTGGGCGCGCTTCATTTTCAATCCCTTGAATTGCGAAAGAGACACAGTGAATCCCTTGCGGCGCTGGCAGCCTGGTCACAGGCTGAAAGGCTGAAGGAATGGACTGCAAGCTATTTGCGGAATATTGAAAAGGGAATTGACGTACTAAACACACCACCGGGGCATTTACCGGAAGATATCAGGGGTGTATTGTATGACTCATTGGGGGCGGCGCTTTTCGAAGAGAAATTCAACGGAGATCAGAATCGGGCGCTGGAGTGGGCTATCCTGGAAGAAAAGCGCCGGATTGTCAGGACATTATTGTCACGTGTCCTGGTAGTCAAGGGCAAGAACGGTGAAAAGCTAGTCATTCCGCAATTGGCACTTGAGATTCCGCCGGAATTTGCTAGTCTGGTATATGATGACCAAAGCCTGGCATACATTGAACAAGCCAGGAACTTGCGCATTGAAGAAGCCGGGC
>CAYPAG010000074.1:0-8245 GCA_964408645.1 uncultured Pelolinea sp.
CCCAGCCGTTCGTATTCCTGATGATTTTTCATCAGGATCAGGGTTGAGTGCCCGCCTGAGACGATCAGGGCAACCAACGGAAATTCGGGGGGGTTGTAGGTTTCATTCTCATCAGGCTGAATCCAGGCTGAGTATAAATGCCCTTCGAGATGGTTGACGCCGATCAGGGGCAGCCCGGTGCTTAATGCCAGCGCTTTCGCCGTATTCATTCCAACCACCAACGATCCTGCCAAACCCGGCCCGCGCGTGACGGCGATAGCGTCCAGTTCATTCAACCCGAGATGCGCCTGCTTCAACGCGTTCTCAACCACAGGATAAATGGCCAGGATGTGTTCGCGCGATGCCATTTCGGGGAACACGCCGCCATACTGCGCGTGAAGATCCACCTGGGAAGCCACCACATCAGAGAGGATTTGACGTCCATCCTGGACAACCGCCGCGGCGGTTTCGTCGCAGGAAGATTCCAACGCCAGGACGCGGATGTTGCGGGTGGATTTCATTTCGGCATTCATTTTTTTACTTTTTGACGGGCAGCACCAAATCGTAAGGATAGTCAGCCAGCACTTCAAATTTTCCATCAGGGTTCAGATAGACGGAATCCTCTATGCGGATACCGGTGCCTTTAGATGGATAATAAAGGCCGGGTTCTACACTAAAGACAACCCCTGGAATCAAAATATCGTGTTCAGATGCCGAGAATCCGCTGAAGGGGTTTTCGTGCACGTCCAGGCCCAGGCCGTGTGACACACTATGCACGTACCCCTCGATCAAATTAAATTGATCGGCAACAGTTTGATGACCCATCTCACTGAAGAGCTGGCATGTGCGGGCTTGGTAATCCTTAAGGGGTTTATTTACTTTTAATTCGTTGATGATCGTGTGGTAAACCTTTAGGACCTCTTGATGAAGTCTGGTGGTTTCATCATCCGCGTATCCAAGACACCAGGTGCGGGTAAAGTCATAAAAATAGCCGCCGCCCTTTTCGCAGGGGAAGATGTCAAACACAATCGGTTTCCCCAACTCAAGGAGGTCGTCCGGATTGCCATTGCTGTGAGGAATGCCCGCGTCGCGTCCGATGGCGAAAATGGTCTCTTCGGGATTTTCAGCGCCAAGCTCCGCGATCCACAAATTGATCAGCCCCTTGATGTCCCTGATCCGGATCGGTTGATTGTGTTCGTTCACCAGGTGATTGTCAACGATATCTTGAGAAGAGAGATACTTCGCCACGCGATCAACCACGGTAACGGTCAATTTGGCCATCCTGCGGATTCGTTCGGCTTCGTCTGGTTCCTTTGTCAGTCTGGCGTGCAGGATCGGGCTGTTGCTTGGATAGAAGACGAAATCAACTTCCGGGAGCAATTTCCGCAGCTGGTCAATCAAACTGAGCGCGGATTCCACTTTGGTGCAGCCGGACACCGCAATTCTGCCCTTGCCTAAACCGATCTCAGCCATCACATCTTTCAGGCGGTGTACGACTGCCTGTTCGACATTGTTTTGATGCGTTTTCAAATACACATCCAATGGTTTCTCTTCGTCATAGGAATGTGTTTCCAACCCGGCTTTTTCGGCTTCCTCTCTTTCCATATTCACAAAATGGTAGATGACCGGGGCTTTACCGATGCGCTTGAACAGATCCACCTGGTTCACTTCATGAACGCCGGTGAAGTACACCATATCGGCATTGTGCTTCATGGCACCCATCACCCACAGGGCATCCAGATTGTCTTCCTTCATTAAGCGGTCAAGGTCTGCTCTCATCCATTCTCCATTTGATCTTAAGATATAAGGTGGCTGATCTGCCGAATTAACAGGTCATCCTGGTTTGGCAATACAGTGCGGGGATCTAGCAGCACCTGGTCTTCCTCGATGCGCGCGATGACCGGTGTTTCCAGGCCGCGCAGGCGTTTCATCAACTGGTCGGGGTTATCAACTAGCAGGGAAAGCAGCCAGGTAGGCATGCTCTCCTCGGGTAGACTCCCGCCGCCGACCTTTGATAAACCCTGGACCACATCGCCGAACCCCAGTGTTTTCCGCCATGCTTCAGCACGCTCTCTAATTTTTTCCATTTTCATTGAAATCATTTGCCAAACAGGGATTTGCTGCAGCGCTTCATCCTTTAGATAATGCGTCAACGTGGCTGAAAGTCCTGCCAGGCAAAGCTTATCCGCCCTCACGGCGCGGGCGAGGGGATGTTTCTTAACCTTTTCGAGAAGGTCTTTTCTGCCAATGATGATTCCGGCTTGCGGGCCGCCCAACAGTTTATCGCCTGAAAAACAGATGACATCGGCACCAGCCTGCATGGCCTCCTGGATTGTGGGCTCGTGCGCCAAGCCGAATTCCTCGGTATTCAGCATCGCCCCGGAACCGATATCGTAAACCAGAGGGATCGCATGTTTGTGGCAGATCTTGGCAATTTCGGATAATTCAGGTTCAACCGTGAAACCGATGATCTTGAAATTGGAATGATGCGCGCTAAGCACCAGGGCTGGCGATTCTTCAAGCGCGGCCTCATAATCCGACAGGTGCACACGATTGGTGGTGCCAACCGCCATCAATTTGGCGCTTGACTGGCGCATCACATCCGGCACACGGAAACCGCCGCCAATCTCAACCAATTGCGAGTTGGCGATCACCACCTGTTTGCGCGCAGCCAGCGCGCTTAACACCAAAAGCACGGCGGCGGCATTGTTGTTGACTACCAGTGCGCTTTCCGCGCCGGTCAATAATTTAAGCAATCCTTCAGCGTGCATCGATCTTTTTCCGCGCTTGCCCGCGGCCAGGTCGTATTCCAGATTGCTGTATCCAAGTGATACTTCCTGCATCACCCGAATAGTCTCCCGGCTAAGCGGCGCGCGTCCAAGATTGGTGTGAATGATGATCCCGCTGGCATTGATGACAGGCAACAAGGATGGCTGGAGCCATTTTTTAATCCTGGTGTTAACAAAACCAAGAATTTCTGCGCTTTTGGGCGGGCTTTCACCTTCTTTTACCGCGCTTCTTGCATCATCAAGTTCTTCACGGATGGCCTTAATGGTCATCTCCCGCCCATATTCGTTAATTAATTTCTGTCCAAGCGCATCATTGAGCAGGAAATCAACCGACGGGAGGCGTTGAAGATCATTCATCTTCATACTCATCGGGTTTGAAGGTTGCTTTTTCTGCCATGCGCAGGAATATTTCCAAAAAAACCAAGCCACCTGCGAGAATGATGGCGATCAGGTTGGAGGCAATACGTCCAATTTGCAGCCAGGCCAGCAAATCAAGGAAAACCCCAAACATGATCGCTTCGCGGATAATCACTTTAGCTGAAACATACTGTCTGGCTGTTCGGCGGTGGATCAGGTAAACCACTGGCAAGGCGATGCCCGCGCCCGTTATCGTCAGAAAGAAAAAGAAGAGCCAACGCGGGCCAAGAGTTGGTTCTGTAGTCAGAAAAATGAAAGCCAATCCCCCAAGACCAATCACCCCCAGCAATAAACTGGTCACCAGCATTTTTCCAAAGGGCGGTAAAAATGATTTTCCAGACATTCTGTGATGATTATATCAACCTCCCGGTTTGGAATGATTTCGCATAGGAAACCAATACCTGCTCACTTGTTGACGGGTAAAATTCTCCTTTTCTTGCGATTTATAATCCTTCTTTATCCCTTTTGGAGGAAAAACTGCTTAAACGTTTTAGAACGCAATTAATATCTTATCCAAAGTCATTCCGAATCCTAGTCGCAGCAACTTTCATTGACCGGGTGGGGGGCGCCCTCATTTTTCCATTCCTCTCCCTCTATGTCGCGCAAAAATTTGACATCGGGATGACCCGGGTTGGATTATTGTTCGGCACCTGGTCGCTCAGCAGTCTGATCGGAAGCACCATCGGTGGCGCGCTGGCAGACCGTTTCGGGCGGAAATTCGTGATGATCTTTGGGCTGCTTTTCAGCGCTGGAACCGCCCTGTTCATGGGTTTTGTGCAGAATCTATCCACATTTTATGTGTTGGCCATTGTGGCAGGTATTTTTTCTGATATCAGCTATCCCGCGCAGCAAGCCATGGTGGCTGATATTTTAAAGGGCGAACAACGGACGGAGGGATTCAGTCTGCTGCGCATCGTGGCAAACCTGGCCATCACCATCGGACCCGCGATTGGCGGTGTACTGGCTGGGGTCTCATACTTGCTGCTATTCATTATTGACGCTATTGCCAGCCTGATCACCGCATTGATCGTGTTCCGAACCATCCCGGAAACCAAGCCGGAAGCCACAGGTGAACAATCCGCCGAAACCATATTCGATATATTGATTGGTTATGGCAAAGTGCTTAATGATCGCTTGTTTGTGGCTTTTACTCTCGCCACAGTTATCATGATCATTGTGTACACCCAGATGTACAGCACGCTTTCTGTTTATCTCTTTAGAGTTCATGAAATTCCTGCTCAGGGATTCGGTTATTTGATGAGTATGAACGCGGCCATGGTTGTCCTTTTTCAATATGGAATATCCAGGTATATCCGCAACGCGCCGCCTATGCTGATGATGGTGGCGGCAAGCCTGTTTTATGGGATTGGCTTTGCCATGTTTGGTTTCGTCAGCGCGTATGGGCTTTTCATGGCGGCAATGGCAATCATTACACTTGGTGAAATGGTGCACATCCCGGTGGCGCAGTCGCTGGTGGCGTATTTCGCTCCGGAAGAAATGCGCGGACGATATATGGCGGCATTCGGATTTTCATGGGCGATTCCCAACACTATCGCACCCACGCTGGCTGGGCTGGTGATGGATAACTTTGAACCGCAATGGGTCTGGTATATTGCCGGGCTGTTGGCGGTGGTTTCAGCGCTCGCTTTTACCTATCTATTCCTGCGAACCCGGCGGCGTTTTGAAAGAAATCCGGTTCATTCTTAAAGATTTCTTTTTCTGTGTGGCATAATAAATACAGTTCGATGCTACTCACTCAGGAGAGGAAAAAATGAATGCATCCGTAAGAAAATTTCAACCCACAAAGATCACGCTTAAGCAACCAGTGCCCGCGGATATCGAGATCGCTCAATCGGCGGAACTCAAACCGATCAGCCAAATCGCTGAAGAATTGGGTCTTTTGGCAGAGGAGGTCGAGTTTTATGGGCCTTACAAAGCCAAGGTTAAGCTGGATGTGCTTGAGCGGTTGGAGGATAAACCAGACGGCAAATATGTTGATGTCACCGCCATCACGCCGACACCTTTAGGCGAGGGCAAGACAACAACAACGGTGGGTCTCAGCCAGGCACTGGGCGCGCATTTGGGGAAGAGCGTCATCACCTGCATCCGACAGCCCAGCCAGGGTCCGACATTTGGCATCAAAGGCGGTGCGGCAGGCGGCGGATACAGCCAAGTGATCCCCATGGAAGAATTGAACCTGCATTTAACCGGCGATATTCATGCCATCACCGCGGCGAACAACCTGCTGGCTGCGGCGATTGATGCCCGCTGTTTTCATGAATCATCTCAATCAGATGAAGCGTTATTCAAGCGTTTATTCCCGCAAGATAAACAAGGTAAACGACATTTTTCATTAGGATTGATCAATCGCAGGGAAAAACTGGGCATCAAAACCAATGATCCTGATCAGATGACTGATGAGGAAAAATCACGTTTTGTGCGCCTGGATATTGACCCCGAAAAGATCACCTGGATGCGCGGATTGGATACCAATGACCGCTTCCTACGCAAGATCACGGTCGGCCAGGGGACTGAAGAAAAGGGATATAACCGCGAAACCGGATTCTATATCACAGTAGCAAGCGAGATTATGGCTGTGCTGGCGCTGACTACGGACTTGAAGGATATGCGCCGACGACTTGGCGCTATGGTGGTGGCGCTTGATCGAAAAGGAAACGCGGTGACGGCTGATGATCTGGGTGTGGCCGGCGCGTTGACTGCCCTGATGATTGATGCCATCAAACCAACTTTGATGCAAACGTTGGAAGGCACACCCGTATTTGTACACGCAGGCCCGTTCGCTAATATCGCGCACGGCAACAGCTCCATTCTGGCGGACAAGATCGGTCTCAAGCTGGCTGACTTTGTCGTTACCGAGTCTGGCTTTGGTGCTGACATGGGTATGGAGAAATTCTTTGATATCAAGTGCCGCTATTCTGGATTGGTGCCTTCGGTGGTGGTGCTGGTTGCCACGGTGCGCGCATTGAAAATGCATGGCGGCGGCCCCAAGGTGACGGCCGGAAGCCCGTTGGACCCGGCATACAAGGAAGAAAACCTGCCATTGCTTCGAAAGGGGCTGGATAATCTTTTGCATCACATCAAGATCGCGAAGAAATATGGCATTCCGGTGGTGGTTGCGGTCAATCGGTTCTTTACCGATTCCGATGCTGAATTGGAACTGGTTCGCAAGGTCGCGGTTGAGGAAGGCGGCGCATTTGACGCGGTGGTGAGCAACCATTGGGAAGAAGGGGGTAAAGGTGCCATCGCTTTGGCTGAAGCTGTGGTTAAGGCATCCGACCAAAAATCAAATTTCAAATTTCTTTATCCATTGAACCAAACGATCAAGGAAAAGATCGAGGTGATAGCTCGTGAAATATATGGCGCGGATGGGGTGGATTATTCACCAGAAGCGGAAATGAGGATTGAGGAATACACTCGCCTTGGATTGGCAGACCTCCCTATCTGCATGGCTAAAACACATCTCAGTTTAAGCCATGATCCAAACTTGAAGGGCGTGCCAAAGGGATTCCGCATCCCGGTGCGTGAAGTGCGAATTTCGGCTGGCGCAGGATTCATATATCCGCTGCTTGGCACCATGAGCATCATGCCCGGCCTGCCCACGCGCCCGGCATTCATGGATATTGATATTGACCCTGCGACAGGCAAAATTCTCGGGCTGTCATAGATCGCTTTTTCCTCACAGCGGACTTGCCAAATATGAAGCAGAAAAAAAGTGAACACATTGTTGTTTTGTTGGTTTTTCTGCTTCTGAATTTGCTCGCTCACGTCTATGTGTCCTTTTCAAAACCGGGAATTCTGCTCAACTGGTACCTGACTGATGACGCGTTTTACTACTTCAAAACTGCGCAGAATATCACTGAGGGTCATGGAATTTCATTTGATGGCATCTCACCGACCAATGGGTTTCACCCGTTGTGGATGGTGATCAGCATCCCAATTTTCGCGCTGGCCAGGTTCAACCTTTATCTGCCGCTGCGGATGTTGGTGATTGTTCTTGGGATCCTGAACGCATTTTCCGGATATCTCCTCTACCGAATGTTGGCAACCCACATCTCAAAACCGGTTGGTTGGCTGGCGGGGATGATTTGGATGTTTCTGTCCTCAATTCACGCGGTCACCACCAAACTTGGACTTGAATCCGGTGTCAACGCAGCTTCCATATTTCTTCTTGTGTTTCTGATAAGCGATTTTCTTTCAGCCGATGAAAAAGAAAGAAAAATATCCTCTCTTTGGCGGATCGGGCTGGCAGGCGTGTTTTGCTTGTTCAGCCGTCTGGATAATATATTCATTGTTGGAATGGCGGGCATTTGGCTGGCGTTTCATGACAACCAAATCAGACGTTACGCCATGCTTGATTTTCTTTTGATCACCGGTTCTGCGTTGGTCAGTTATTTTTTGCGTATTCAAATTACCGATAACATACTCAATTTTCAACCCTTTGCCAGCACACTGCTGATTCTCTCCCTGGCAGCCAAGCCGTTGGCGCTTTATTTTTTCGGCGGATATAACCCAATGGAAGGAAAAAACATCCAGCGGGTTTTGGCCAGTTCCGTTTTTGCGGTTGTCATTGCTTCCGTATCGATCTACCTGACCATTTATTTTTTGTTTGATGTGTTAGATATCTTTATGGGTTATTCGCGCTCAGTATTAATTTTGGATTTTCTGATCTCCATCTTTCTGCTCACCGGTGTGAGGATTCTCCGATGGCGCAAATGCCGGCTGTTCGGCTGTGATGAGGTCGAAGTTGGATTAAGAGCCCATTGGAAGGACTGGGCTGCCCGAGCTGCCGCGTATTTCCTGCCGGTGTTTGGTTCGCTGGCAGCCTATATGGCTTTCAATCATTTTTACTCTGGCAGCGCGATGCCGGTGAGTGGGAAAATAAAGCATTGGTGGGGAACGCTGCCAAATACGATCTACGGCCGGCCGATCAAGGATCTTAATGGTGTGTTGTCCAGCTTTTTCGATCCCAGCCGTGAGTCTGGCCCATTTTGGCTGTTAGCCACCCCGATTGAAAATGCGGCGCGCTTCCTGACTGATCT
>CAYPAG010000075.1:0-8126 GCA_964408645.1 uncultured Pelolinea sp.
ATTGAGCGCGTCATTGATTTGCTGCGTTATTATCCTCGCCGCTACCAGGATTACAGTAATCTTAAAACGATTGACCAAGTGGCTTATGGGGATGAACTTTCAATTATTGGCTCGATTTCGCAGGACGTTTTTATCAGAGAATCGCGTTCCGGGAAATTAAGAATCGTTGAAACTGCCATTGGCGACGGAACTGGCACTCTTCGGCTTAACTGGTTCAACAAACCCTTTCTAAAAAATCAATTAAAAATTGGCATGCCAATTGTGGTATCTGGAAAAATTGATTCATATCTCGGTCGTTTGGTGATGACCAGTCCGGAATGGGAACCACTTGAAAGCGATCAACTTCACACGAACCGTATCGTTCCCATATACCCATTAACCGCTGGTATCAGCCAGCGTCAACTGAGAAACATTATCGGTCATAATCTAAGCATATGGATTCGTCGACTGAAGGAGTATTTAAGCGAATCCATCCTGAATGAGGAAAATCTTATACCTATAAGCGAGGCCATCAAGCAGATCCATTTTCCTGAAGCAGTGGGTGAACTCAATCAGGCACAAAAACGGTTTGCTTTTGAAGAAATCTTTTTTCTCCAGTTGGGGGTATTGATCCAAAAAAGGGATTGGGTGGAATCCAGCGCGCGGGCCTACCCTTTGGGTGATGATCACATCGAACGTCTAAATCAGTCACTTCCCTACAAATTGACCAACGCGCAGCAAAATGCCATCAACGAAATTTTCAATGACCTAACATCGGGAAAGCCCATGAATCGACTGCTGCAGGGAGATGTGGGAGCGGGAAAAACGGTAGTTGCGCGATACGCGATCGAGGCGATTATCCATAATGGCGCTCAGGCAGCCATTATGGCGCCAACTTCGATATTAGCGGAACAACATTACAAAACTCTTAGCGCATTGATCGTTGATACTGGCTTTATTGAAAAAAATGAAATCGCTATTCTTATTGGCGATACTCCTGCCAAAGAAAGAGAGCGAATTCTCCTGGGTTTGTCAGATGGCAAGATCAATGTCATTATTGGAACACATGCCTTGTTGGAAGATCCCGTTGAATTTAACGACCTGCAGTTAGCGGTTATAGACGAACAACACCGTTTTGGAGTTGAACAGCGTAAGACTCTCCGCCAAAAAGGAGAATCACCGCATTTGTTGGTAATGACTGCTACCCCCATTCCCCGCTCACTGGCGATGACGGTATATGGGGATCTGGATGTAAGCATTATCGATGAACTTCCAGCAGGCAGGCAGCCAATAAAAACTTTTCTTCTGCATCCGGAAGAAAGGCAAAAAGCGTATAAGCTGATTAATGAGCAAGTGAAAAAAGGGTTTCAGGCTTTTATTGTCTATCCAATGGTAGAGATTGAGGATGAGGGAGAAGACTTCACTGCCGCAGTGAATGAGCATAAGCGGCTTTCAACCCAAGTTTTCCCTGAACTAAAAGTAGGCTTGATTCATGGGCAAATGAAACCATCGGAAAAAGACCAGACCATGCAGCGGTTTCGCCAAGGAAAATTTGATCTTCTTGTGTCGACCACTGTAATTGAAGTCGGTGTGGATATCCCCAATGCCACAGTGGTGCTGATTGAAGGCGCCAACCACTTCGGCCTTGCTCAACTTCACCAAATTCGCGGACGTGTTGGCAGGAATTCCGAAGATTCTTACTGTCTTTTGATTCCTGATCGTGAAGATGGATTGGAAAATGAACGGCTATCCGCAATGGTGCATACAAATGACGGATTCGAATTAGCTGATATTGACCTAAAAATTCGTGGTCCTGGTGAATTTCTTGGCACCAGGCAATCAGGATATTTAACGATGCGGTTTGCAAATTTAACTGATCTGCCGACTATCGAAAGATGCAGAAAGTATGCGAAGGCAATTTTTGAGGACGATCCAAATCTTGAAAAGGCAACACATTCGCTGCTGGCCGAAGAACTGAAAATACGCTGGCCTGAGGTAAATCTCAATTAGAATAAATAAAAAGGATGGACAATGGTAAAAGCAATTTTTCCAGGCACTTTTGATCCAATTCATTACGGACATATTGACATTGCTAACCGGGCAGCAGACATCTTTGATGAATTGATTGTAGGGGTATATGATAAACCGCTAAAAAAATTGATTTTTTCGCCTGAACAACGTCTTGAATTAACCAGGGAATCCTTTAAAGATAGAGAGAATATAAAAGTGATCGGTTATAACACACTCACTGTTCAATTTGCCCAAGAAGTTGGAGCAAAAGTGATCGTGCGTGGATTGCGAGTTTTTTCGGATTTTGAACATGAGTTCCGAATGGCATTGGCTAATCGGAGGTTGAATAAAGAGATTGAGGTGTTTGCCTTGATCACCAGTGAAGAGCACACATTTCTTTCCTCAACTACTGTTCGTGAAATTGCAGCATTGGGTGGAGACGTATCCACGATGGTACCTCCGCATGTGGCGAAAGCGCTTGGAGTTGAAATGGTTGAGATGGGAGATTCAAATCGCATGAATCTTCATTCATCATTGCGTGATTAAATGAATGTAGAATAAGAAATAGGGATAAATAAGATGGATATTTTACATTTAGTGGATCGCCTTGAAGAACTTTTCAACGAGAGCAAATCGATTCCCCTCACCCGAAAAGTAATGGTGGATGAGGAACGCATGCTCGACCTCATTGACCAGATGCGTTTGGCAATCCCGGAGGAGATCAAGAATTCTCAGCAGATCATCAATCAAAAAGACCGGATTCTTGCTCAAGCTAACGAAGAAGCGCGCAGGACGACAGATTTGGGAAAAGTGCAAGCTGCCAAGCTGGTAGAACGTGATGAAATTGTTGAAAAAGCCAAGATCATGGCTGAGAATATATTAGAGCGCGCGAAAGAGGAAACAAAACAAATCAAACGCGAGGCGGATGGTTACGCGATTGATTCGCTTGAGCATCTTGAAATGGAACTTGGCAAGATTCTGATGCAAGTACGAAATGGGATTAATACTTTAAAAGCGGATTACAGCGCAATGCCTAACACCCCGCACGAAGGAGATTCTTCTCCGATTAACCGGGAAACAGAACGATCCGAATAACCTGGTCGATATTTTCAGCCATTGTGATCTTTATTTCTCTTTTCAAACTGGCCGGCAGCTCGGTTAAATCATTCTTATTCTTCTTGGGAATTATCACCTGTTTTAATCCACCTCGATGCGCCGCGTAAATTTTTTCACGTAACCCCCCAACTGGCAAGAGTTTGCCTCCCAGGGTGATCTCCCCGGTTATCCCGATATCCAAATGCACCTTTCTGTTCAGGATCGCAGAGAGTATCGCTATGCAAATGGTGATGCCTGCGCTTGGGCCGTCCTTTTCCACTGCGCCCTCAGGGATATGCAGATGAACATCAACCTTTTCAAAGAACTCCTCTTCGATATCAAAATCATCAGCTCGCGACTTTATGTATGAGAAAGCCGCCTGCGCGGATTCTTGCATGATTTCGCCAATTTTGCCAGTGATTTGAAGGTTGCCCTTACCTTCCACAACAACCACTTCAACCGGCATGATCTCGCCGCCATTTTCTGTCCAGGCAACAGCCGTACTGACGCCTATCCCCTCTGTACGTTCAAGTATAAAGGTTGAGTAAGAAGGAGGTCCCAGAAACTTGCGCAATTCCTTTTCAGTAATCAGGCCTGGGATTTCTTTATTGAGTGATTTTAGTTTGGCAATTTTTCTGCAAATTTTGGCAATTTCACGCTCAAGGTTTCTTACCCCTGCTTCATATGTGTATTCTCTGATGATCTTCCTGACCGTTTCATTTGGTACATTTAATTCATTGGAAGTAAGTCCGTTTAAGCTCACCTGCTTGGGTATCAGAAATTTTCTGGCAATTTCAGTTTTTTCTTCGTCAATATAACCCGGAAATTCGATCACTTCCATTCGGTCAAGTAGAGCCGAGGGGATATTCTCAATGTTGTTCGCGCTGGTGATGAAAAACACCCTGGATAGGTCAAAAGGCAGCTCAATGTAATGATCGGAATAAGCGTGATTTTGTTCAGGATCAAGCACTTCCATCAGAGCTGAAGTAGGATCACCCCGAAAGTCGTTGCCAAGCTTGTCAATCTCATCCAGCATGAAAACAGGATTGGATTCCCCAGCTTGTTTGATGGATTGGATAACACGCCCAGGCATTGCACCTATGTATGTACGCCTGTGGCCTCTGATCTCTGCCTCGTCCTTCACTCCGCCAAGTGAAACTCGTACAAATTTTCGGCCTAACGATTCCGCAATGGATTTTCCAAGCGAAGTTTTACCAGTTCCTGGCGGTCCGATAAAACACAGAATCGGCTGGTTTGTCCGCGGATTCAATTTCCTCACCGCCAAATACTCGAGAATACGCTCTTTTGCCTTCTTTAAACCAAAATGATTTTTCTCAAGTGTTTTCTGAGCCAGCGGTATCGAAATTTCCTTGTCAACAGGTTCCTTCCATGGAAGATCAAGCAGCCACTCGATGTAGTTTCTGATGATTCCGGTCTCTGGCGCAAATGCTGGATTGACTGAAAGCCTCCGTATTTCAATTTGAACAGCATCTTTTACATATTCAGGTGGATTGAGGTTATCAAGCCGTGTTCGGTACTCATCTATTTCCTGATCCCAAACATCACCCTCACCGAGTTCGGATTGTATAGCTCGCACTTGCTCACGCAAGTAAGCTTCCCTTTGCCCTCGGTCCATTTCTCGTTGTACTTTGGATTGTATTTCTTCTTCAAGTGTCAATATATCGATTTCTTCTGCGAGCAGTTGATTAACAAAGATCATTCGTTCCTCAGGATCAACCAATTCAATGATGTGGATTCTTTTTTCTACTTCAGGAGAAATAGCTGTGGCGATCATATCCGCCAATTCCCCGGGATCAGAAACATTTAGCGCATAGAGATGTGCTTCATCCGGAATTGTCCTGTCCAGCTGAATAACCTGCTCGAATAATGTTCGCGCGGTTTTTGAAAGTGCTTTCAATTTGTTGTTGGATTTCTTAGGCGTATCAGATATTGGTACACCTTTAACGATCATTTGGGTATCCGTCTCTTTAACTTGAGAAACCCTGATGCGTCGTCTGCCCTGAACCAGTGTTGAATAATTGCCATCCGGAAGCTTGATCAACTTGCCTGCAGCCAATTCAAGCGCTATGGACAGGTACCCACCTTGAGAATTGCTGATCAAACCCACCAGCGTTTTTCCTGACTCTTGTGCTAATTTCACGTTTTTTAATTCTGGGCCAGGCGATAGAAACATAGGCGTGATCATCTGCGGGAGCACAATTGATTGATCAAGAATAATCGCGTTTAAAGTAATTTGACCATGGTCGTCGGGTTCTGCGTTTGGATATAACGCAAGATCTTCCGCGCGTTCAAACAATGCGGCTGTGTATTCGTCTTGATCGAACTGATTATTTGACTCAATCATTGGCTAAAAATATCTCTCTAAAAGCACCCGCGATAAAAATACTTCCGGCTGCAATTATGACACTGTTTTTATCAGCCAAAGAATCCGCTTTTTTCGCTGCACTTTCAACTGTGTTTGTACTAATATATTGAATACCCAGTGATTGTGCGATATCCGAAATAATCATCGGATCCATCGCGCGTGGATGCATCGATTTGGTGATTATTAAAGTTTTGGTAAAAGGTTTTATGATCTTAAGCATGCTTGCCAAATTCTTGTCTTCTGAAATTCCAAAAACCAGGAATATTTTTTTATCCGGGAGATATTCTTTAACAGTCCTTGCCAAACTGCGAAAAGATTCCGGGTTATGGGCGCCGTCAATGATGATCAAAGGTTCCTTTTTCAGAATCTCAAATCTGCCCGGCCAATCGACATGCCTGAAGCCTTCAATAACTGCCTTTTCGGATATTTCTACTCCTTGTTTTCGCAAAGCTTCAATCGCCGCAAAGGCTGTTTTTGCATTTTCGAGCTGGTGATCTCCGATTAGAGGTAATTCAATCATTCCTGATGACTTTGAATCATTGATAATTTCAAACGACTGCATCTCAAGCGATTTTTGTGAATTAACTACTTTGCAGGATTCACCGGCGTTTATAAGTTCTGCGTTTCTTTCACTGGCGATTGCCTTAATGGTTTGCAAAGCCGCATTTTTCTGTCGTGAGACCACCACCGGAATGCTATTTTTGACGATACCGGCTTTTTCAAAAGCGATCCTGGATAATGTGTTTCCCAGAATCTTTGTGTGATCGAAGGAAATGGTGGAAATGATCGATATCACGGGGGAGACTACATTTGTCGCGTCAAAGCGGCCGCCCAATCCAACTTCAATCACTGCAAAATCAACTTTTTGATCAGAAAAAAATTTAAATGCCAGCGCTGTCGTGATTTCAAAAGTCGTAATATCCTTAACTTGATTGATATATGGTTTTAATTTATTTGTATATTCAGCCAAAATATTTTTTTTGATAAATTCATTTCCTATTCTTATTCTCTCCGTAAACTCAACCATATGCGGAGAAGAATAAAATCCGGTTTTGTAACCGCTTTGTGTCAAAATACTGGCGACCATCGCGCAAATGGATCCTTTGCCTTTAGTTCCGGCAACATGAATAATTCTGAAATCTCGATGAGGGTTACCAATAAGGTTGAGCAGATGATTCATGCGGGACAAGTCAAATTTTTCCGGTGAGTATCGAAGGCTTCTGGTTAAAGAGTAATCGACAAATGAATAGATATAATCAAGCGCTTCCTGATAATTAAATGGTTTGGACATGAGACTCCATGAAAGTATTGTAGAATTTTACACGAGAGTCTTTTAGAACAATTGGTTTACGCTGTCTTGATTTTAGATTTGAAATTTTCAGGTTCGCGCTCTCTCAAGCAGAAGCGCAGTATGATCAAACCTATCTTAAGCCGATTGCACAAAGAATTTAACATCTCAGTTGCTGAAATAGGGAAAAATGACCGTTGGGATGAATCTGTGATTGCCTGCGGATTGATCAGCAATAAGGGTAACTCAGCCAGTGCCCAACTGAATGCTGTTAGAGACTATTTTGAGTCCTATATGCGTGAGGTAAGCATTGTAAATTATTCGATCACTTTAATGTAACAGAGGAAAAATGGATCTTGGATTACAAGGAAAAACCGCGGTGGTTGCCGCTTCTAGTAAAGGTTTGGGTTTTTCGGTCGTAAAAACCTTGAAAGATGAAGGCGCATTCGTCGTGATGAATGGCAGATCTAATACCGAATTGAATAAGGCAGCTTTTGAAATTGATCAGCCGGAAAAAATAAAAAAATTTTGTGGTGATGTTACTCAACCAGACCAATGTAAAAAAATAATCGAATTCGCGATTAATCAATTTGGCCATCTGGATATTCTGGTGACCAATTGCGGTGGACCTGACTCGGGAGGATTTGAAAGCATCAGCCATGAAAAATGGCAGACAGCCATAGAACGGTCGTTGATGAGCCATGTTTACCTGATCGAAGAAGCGCTGCCCTATCTTAAACAGGCAAATTTTCCCAGCATATTAACAATCACCTCATTTACCGTTAAGAAACCGCTTCAGAATCTTCTTCTTTCCAACACAATCCGGGCAGCGGCCATTGGTTTGACAAAAAGCCTGGCGAATGAATTTGGTCCCTTAGGGATCAGGGTAAACTCCATCCTTCCTGGGTGGACCATGACAGGTCGAGTCGATCAATTGATAGACGACCTATCTACTAAAAGAGGTACCTCTAGAGAGATGGAAATAGATCAAATCACTAATTCAATCCCACTCGGACGAATGGGATCTCCTGATGAATTTGGAAAAGCTGCTGCGTTCCTGGTCTCGCCGGCTGCTTCGTATATCACAGGCGTCATGCTGAGCGTTGATGGTGGTATTGCTGAAGGATTATTCTAGTGGATTACATTCCAAATTTTGAGAATTCAAGTTCCCTCATCTCTTTACTTGAAAGACACCTGATCAATGTTCTCAAACCCGGGAGATACACAGGTGGTGAGTATAACCAGATAAAAAAAGATTGGGAATCGAATAGGGTGAAGATTGCCCTGGCATTCCCCGATATTTACGATATCGGTTTTTCCAATCTTGGGCTGGCTATACTCTATGACACGATCAACAATAGATCTGAC
>CAYPAG010000076.1:0-6113 GCA_964408645.1 uncultured Pelolinea sp.
GCCCGCACCCGCTGGTGCCAGTCTATACTTCCGAACCCTTCCCCAAGGGCAGAATTCAGGACCTTTTAAAGATGTTGCGGGAAGTCAAGCTGGAAGCGCCGGTCCAACTGGGCCAGGTGGTGCTGGCGGACGCGCTGGGCACCGGCATTGATGTGATCGCGAGCCGGGATCTTTAAAGCTCGCTTTCTAATTTCCTAAATAACTCATTCGGATCCAAGCGTCCTTCTATTTCATCAATCCTCATCTTGGTCAGATTATCTAGCAGGTGAATCAATTCTGCTTCATTAAAACGAGTCAACTCATCATAGATTTCCCAGAGGTTAAGAAACGAGCAAATCATCATTGAAAACATTTCGTGGACGCTGACATCGGTTTTACGGTTATTTTCCATCGCATCTTTCCAATCCCCGGGTATCCCTGAATCAAGTAATTCGTTCGACCCCATCATAATCACACACAGGTGGCCATTAAACGGAATATAACAACTCATTGGCATTTCATTTCTCCTTTTTTAGATTTATTTTCAAACAATAGACAGTTTTTGATAAACGCGCGTTGATCCCCCAACAGGCTCCAAGAAAGAAAGTGAATAGATTACGAGAAAAATTTATTCATCCCCCAAACCAATTTAATATTACCAGGTATTTATTAAATTCGCATAAAAAATTTCATCTGCCCATCACCTGAATGATGGCCTGCATGGCCTGGTAGTTGTTGATGGCCAGCATAACGAGCAGAGCCAACAGTAAAATTCGGAAAACATTGTCCCATTTCGGCAGGAAAGCTTCCGCCAACGGCGTCATCACCAAGAAGGTCAGGTTGCCGGTGTAAAGAAAAAGTTCTATGCGCGTTGGGGTCACACCATAGAAAGAATGCAGCAGGAAGTTAAACGCCAGGCAGACACCTAATCCAACGAAGAAAACCAAATTCTGCTTTTTGGACAGGATCTTTCCGGCACAAAAAAGCATCAGCCCCACCCACAACGCGAGCGCGGACCAGCCAATGAGGGAATAGTCAGAGGACGCGGCAAAGGTGACGCCCGGATTCTGCAAACCAGGGATCTCAAAGAACCTGGGAGCAGGCGCGGTGATGTTGATCAGCAGGAAAGTGCGCACAAGGTAGGACAGCACTATGCGCGGCTGTTCGAAGAACAGCGGACTGGCATAGCCCAGCTCGCCGGTGAAGGATTGCGGCAGGAAAAAGAGCGCCGTGGTCGGGTAAATGGCCTTCTGGAGCAGCGCAAGCGCGGCCCCGGCCGTCATCACCGCGAGGCCGTACACCGCGGAATGCAGGATCGCCCGGCCAATCCTGTTATTACTATGCGCATTCAAGTTCGCGATGAAAAACAGAATGCCAGTCTGAGCGAAGTTGGTAGTGGTGACGCCCAGGGTGAAGATTCCTGCCAAAAACCAGGGAAGATAGTGTAACCTTTTTTCCCTGAGCGAGGTAAGAAATAGGGTATAGAGCAGGATCAGGCTAACCACGCCCAGCGAGATGGTGTCGGGGATTGCAGAGATAAAGAACTGGCTGGCTGTGACGCCGAACAGGGACGCCAGAATCGTCGCGTCAAATGCGCTGCGTCCATAGCGGGTGAAGAAAGCGAAAGCCAATGCCACACCCAACGCGCCCAGCGCGCTATTTAGGATGCGGGCAGCCAAGACTTCATCGCCCACCAGCCACGCCAGCGCGGCGCCCACAGGGTTGACCATCAGCACGTAGAGCGGGTGGACACGCGTGCGGGAATGGTCCTCGCGCAGGACAACCATGTCCTCAATGGCGCGCGGGGTGTCCATTTCGAATAAGACATCAAATTCATCAAACGCGCCGGATGCTTGCAGTTGCCCCGAGATGATGAAATAGACAGAAAAAAAGACAAAAAAAAGGGCGATCGGAATTAATAAAGATTTATGATGCTGAATCCGGTTAAACACACTTCCTTTTTTGTTCATTAATGAGCTTTCCGCAATTTACCTTATGTCTTTGTAAATTTTACCCACAAATCAACAAACAAAAACCAACGGCGGGTGAAAAATCAGACAAATCGTTAAGACCTGACCACAAACGCGAGACATAAACTAATAACAAGCACTCGGGAATAATTCCGGGAAAAAAGATTTTTTAGAGGAGATGTTAGATGCCAAAGTATTTGATCGAGGTCAAGCACGACGCGACCAAGGCGGCTTGTGATGAAGCCATCAAGGTGTTTCTGGACACCGGCTCTCACTTTCTGGCCAACGCGGACTGGGGCTGCATGGATGATGAGCATAAAGCCTGGTTCTTCCTCGAAATCGACAACAAGGATATGGCTCTCTCCATCGTACCGCCGACTTTCCGCAAGCAAGCACGTGTCATCGAATTAACCCGTTTCGGCAAGGAAGCGCTCGAAAAAGCCGACCTGACCCACAGTTGATCCATCCATAGAACTCACATACTGTATATGGCTGGTGAATCCAGCCATATTTTTTGATCGGGCAAGTCCGCAAGTATAATCAGTCTCGCTTAAAGCAATCGCGATGAACACCTATTCCGCTGAAACCCAAGTCTTGCGCGTCAATCCTGACCTACCCGAACCCGAGATCATCTCCCGGGCAAGCCGTGTGCTGCTGGCAGGCGGGCTGGTGGCATTTCCCACCGAGACCGTCTACGGCTTGGGCGCAAACGCCCTGGACGAGAGCGCGGTGAACAGGATCTTTGCGGCAAAACAGCGCCCCTTTTACGACCCATTGATCGTCCATATTGCTGAAAAGCAGGATATTAAGCTTGCCGCGACAGACATCCCTGAATTAGCCTACCTGCTGGCAGAAAAATTCTGGCCGGGTCCGCTGACCCTAGTGCTTAAACGCCATGGGCGCGTCGCGCCTTCGGTGTCCGCCGGGTTGGGCACCGTGGCGGTGCGCATGCCCAACCACCCCATCCCGCTGGACCTGATCCGCGCTGCAGGCGTGCCGGTGGCGGCGCCCAGCGCCAATCTGTTCACACGCCCCAGCCCCACCAGCTCGCAGCATGTGTTGGATGACCTGGGCGGGCGGGTGGATATCATCCTGGATGGCGGCCTCTGTCTGATCGGGCTGGAATCGACCGTGCTTGATCTCACCTCTGATATACCCACCATCCTGCGCCCGGGCGGGACGCCGGCGGAAGCGCTGAGAGAGACCCTGCCTGAACTGGTCATCGCGGGAAGCCATGTGGCAAGTGAAAACCGAGAGTCTAAACCATCACCCGGCATGATGCTCAAACATTATTCCCCAAAAGCGAAATTCCTGCTTTTTTCAGGCGGCGGGGAAAACGCCATCGCTCAAGTTCAGCAGATCGCCATTCAGTTGATCGGCCAAGGTAAAAAGATCGGATTGCTGGTCACCAATGAAGAGTTTGACCAATTCAGCGGAATGGAAGCCGAGATTGAGGTATTGGGTTCAGGCACGAACCTCGCAGTCATCGGCCAAACCCTGTTCTCGCGAATGCGGGCGCTGGATAAAAAAGGCGTGGAGTTTATCCTGATGCGTTCGCTTCCCCGTGAGGGATTGGGGCTTGCCATCGGCGACCGATTGTTTAAGGCAGCTGAGCAGAAGGTCATTGATTTGGATGAGCCCGTAAACACTTCCGAACTTCTTTCTATGGACTGATCTTCCTGTTTTTGATATAACGCGAGTAAAATTTCCTTCATATTTTTACAATCAGCTAAAAAGGTTACTTTTTATCAACAGGAAATCATTGGATCATATGAAAATGCAACCGCTAAATCCTGACCTGGTGCTTGACCTCTGGTCGCGCACCTACAACACGCAGGGCAAACCGGACTGGTCGCATATATTTCCCTACTACCGGGAAGATATCATTTTTCAGGACACCATCCAGCGCGTTGAGGGAAAAGTTGACTTCATGGCCATGTGCGAGCGGCTGACCGAGCGCTGCGAACAGCTGGACATGCAGATCAGCGCGATTGCCGCCCAACCTCCTTATATTTTCATGGAATGGGTAATGACTATGATCTTCCGTAAAACTCCCAGCACACCACTGCATGGTTGTACGAAGCTGACCCTGGATGAGCAAGGAATGATCAAAGAACAGCGCGATTACTATGATCTGTGGGGTGATATTTTCCAGAATGTGCCGGTGATGAAGCATTCGTACCCCAAATTCATGCGCCGTGTTTTTGGATAACAGAAAACAATGAAACTTCCCGAAGAACTCCAATTCATGCAGAACAGCCTGCTGCCTCAGAAGCGAACCTCTGCCCGCATGGAGGGCAAGGTGTGCGTGGTCAGCGGCGCGACGTCGGGAGTTGGCTATCAAGCAGCCAAAGCGCTCGCCAAGGGCGGCGCGCACATCGTCATGGTGTGCCGCAACGCAGAAAAAGCGCGCAAAGTTCAGGAGGAACTGGCCTCACTGTACGGCACGAAAGTCGATTTCTTCATCGCCAATTTCAAACAGCTCGCCCAGGTCAGCCGGGCGGCAAAGGAAATCGCGCAAAAATACCCGAAGATCCACGTGCTGGTCAACAACGCAGGTGTGTTCAACAAACGCCGGCGGCTGACCGCGGATGGCAACGAAGAAGTCTTTCAGGTCATTCATCTTTCTGCTTTTTTAATGACCAAAATACTCCTGTCGAATTTAATGGCTGGTTCGCCCAGCCGGGTGATCGATATCAACTCGGAAGGCCATCGCTTCGGCGGACTGAATTTAAAGGACTTGACCTGGGCAAAACGCCCGTACATCGGATTGCGGGGTTATGGCGCGGCCAAGACCGCCCAACTACTGACCGTGCAGGCATATGCCCGCCAGCTTTCAGGCAGCGGCGTCACAGTCAACGCGATGCACCCCGGCGCCGTGCGCACCGAGATTGGCATGAACAACGGCTTTCTCTACCGCTTCTATAACCGCCATATCCTGCGCTGGTTCTTAAAAGCACCCGAAATATCAGGTGAAGCCATTTATTATCTGGCCGCCGCTCCAGAGCTTGAAGGCATCAGCGGACGATTTTTTAATCAAACGATCGAAGAAAAACCCGCGCCGCACGCGGTGAACACCTTGATGGGAGAAAAAGTCTGGGCGGTCAGTGAGCAGCTCATCGCCCCTTATCTGGAGGAAACCCCATGACCTATGACGCGATCATCGTCGGCGCCGGCGTTGCCGGGCTGACCGCCGCGGCTTATCTGACCAAAGCCGGCCGCTCGGTGCTTCTAATTGAAAAACAGGAGAAGTGCGGCGGACTGATCAATTCATTTGAACGCAATGGGTTTATATACGACGGTGGGATTCGCGCCACGGAAAATGCCGGCGCCTTATTCCCAATGCTCAAGCGTCTGGGGCTGGAGATCGAGTTTGTTAAAAACAAAGTATCCATGGGCATTGAACATAGTGTCGTGCGCGTGCTTGATAAAAGCGCTGTTGATGCCTATGGTGAACTTCTGGGTGAATTTTTCCCGGCATCGCGCGCTGACATTTCAGCCATCATTGAGGACATCCGCAAGATCATGGGTTACATGGATGTGCAGTACGGGATCGATAATCCGCTGTTTCTGGACATCAAGGAAGACCGCGAGTACTTCATGCGCGAAGTGTTTCCCTGGTTGTTCAAGTATGTAAAAACAGTGGGGAAAATCATGGCGCTCAACCAGCCGGTGGAAGAATACCTAAAAGGATTCACGCAAAACCCGGCGCTGCTGGACATCATCTCGCAACACTTCTTCACCGCCACCCCCGCCTTCTTTGCCTTGAGTTATATCAGCCTGTATCTGGATTATTACTACCCCAAAGGCGGAACCGGCCGTCTGATCAGCCAGTTGGTGGATTTCATTCAAACCCATGGCGGGGAGATTAAAACCAATACCGAGGTTGCCAGCGTCGACCTTGAAAGCAGAACGGTGACCGATCAAATTGGCAACCTGTTCGCCTACAGCCAACTGCTGTGGGCGGCGGATCAAAAAAGCCTGTATCGAAATGTGACGACAAATCCAGAAACAGCAAAAAAAACATCTGGCGCGATCACTGAAATGCGGGAGCGATTGTCGCAATTGAAAGGCAATAATTCTGTTTTCACACTCTTCGCCGCGTCCAATCTGCCTCCCCGATATTTCAGCGATATTGCCACGGAACACTTTTTTTACACACCT
>CAYPAG010000076.1:6213-8069 GCA_964408645.1 uncultured Pelolinea sp.
TCTGCCTCCCCGATATTTCAGCGATATTGCCACGGAACACTTTTTTTACACACCTTTCGCCAAAGGCCAATCGCAGGCCGGACCGCTGCCGCTGGCCGGTGACTGGGAAGAGATCAGATCCTGGCTGGAAAAGCTCCTGTCCCTCACCACCTACGAAATTTCGATCCCGGCGCTGCGCGACGCCAGTTTGGCGCCCGAGGGAAAAACAGGACTGGTGATCAGTTTGCTGTTTGACTACCAATTGACGCGGCGTATTCGGGAAATTGGGCGCTACGAAGACTTCAAGCAATTCATGGAAGAACGCGTTCCCGCCATCCTGGATCAAAGCATTTATCCAGGGCTGGAATCCTCATTGATCGAACGCTTCTCCTCAAGCCCTCTGACCATGGAGATGCTGACCAACAACACAGATGGCGCCATCACGGGCTGGGCGTTTACCAATGACTTCATCCCTTCGGAGAACCGGCTGGCCAGGATCGCGAACTCTGTCAACACACCCCTGCCCAATGTCCTGCAGGCAGGCCAGTGGACCTTCAGCCCGTCCGGATTCCCGATTTCGCTGATCACCGGCAAGCTGGCAGCCGACAAAATCAACAAGCGGCTGGGAAAAAAGAAGTCCGTCTAATTCTTGCCGGCGTTTACGGTTAGATAGCGATCCTGAAGTTCTTTTTCGAGATCTTCCACCGACCGCTTAAGCATTTCACGGGGCATCTCCGATGCGTGCCGGTTGAGAAAATCAAGCAGCCGCTGGGTATTCTCACGGCCTGCCTCGCGCAGGAAACCGCCAACCGCTTTCTGCATCATTTCATCCGGGTCGCGCACCAATATCTCCGCAATCTTAAAGGTGTCATCCAGTTCTTCCTGGCGGATGAAGTAATAGGTTGCGGCAATGGCGGTGCGGCGCCGCCAGGGATCCTCCGAGCGAGCCAGGTCAGCCAGCACGTCCCTCGATTGGGTGAAAAGATAGCCGCCCACCACATTGGGTGCCGCCCGGTCAACGATGTCCGCGGCGTTAATGCGGTCATGCCGGCGGATGTAGAGTTCAAAAAGCGCTTTGCGGCGCGTCTTGGGCAGGTTGGGATTGCGGGCTTCTCCATCCATGATGCTGGCCGCGCCGACGCGCGCTTCGTGGATAGGACTCTCCAGCAGTTTCTCAATCTCTTCCAGCGGCATGTTCAGATAATCGTTCGCCAGCGAAAAAACCTGGCCCATGCCAACGCCAATTTGGATATCCTTAATGGTTTCTTTCGCGTCCGGTTGGAAATAAGAAGCCAAGTCCCTGGCTTTTTCCTTATCCGCCATTGATTTCAGTTCGTTTAAGAATTCCTGCGCGTTTTTACTTTCAGCCATAATAATTCCTTGATCTGTTCATTTTCATAATTTTAGTTTTATTTTCGCGTTTATCATATTGGAAGCTGATAAGAATCCAGACATATTCGGTGTTGGACTCTGACAATTCTTTGATACAACCCAAGCCGGATCAACGATTATGATGAAATCGAGATAATTACAAGGATGAGTATGAAAAATTCACAAACCTCTGTTGGCTCAATTGATGAATATATCGCGGCTTTTCCTGCTGAAATCCAGGAAACCCTGCAGAACATCCGGCAGGTTATCCGAGATGCCGCTCCGGAGGCCAGCGAAGCCATCAGCTACCAGATGCCGACGTTTAAACTCAATGGGAACCTGGTGCATTTTGCTGCCTTTAAGGATCACATCGGGTTCTTCCCCACCCCTTCAGGCGTTGAAGCTTATCCAGAGCTGATGCAATATAAAACTGGCAAGGGGACGCTTCAATTTCCGCTTGATCAACCGATTCCTTATGAACTCATCCGGCGCGTGGTGGAATTTCG
>CAYPAG010000077.1:0-7960 GCA_964408645.1 uncultured Pelolinea sp.
GCTCATCCATTGGTACCAGCATGAATTTCTTCCTGCGGGCGATCAAAGGCTGAACTTGCTCTTCAACTTCCTGGGTGAGCAGTTCAGAAGCTGGTATCGCGCCGGCACGACTGCGATACTTCTTGCCTTTGTATCGTTCAATCTGCCGCTCGATCTTGTCCATCACCAAATCGATGGCTGTCTTGATCTCTTCCGCACGTTCCTCAGCCCTAAGAATAAACCCGCGGCCACGTAGGGTTACCTGAGCGACAAAACGGTTGTTTGATTCCCTTGCTGTCTTTACATGGGAGAGGTCAACTCGAGTTTCATCAATTCTTTCAAGAAAGCGGTAAAGCCGCTCGGCTTTCTTTTCCACATATTCCCTGATCTCGCCGGTGAGATCCATTTCTTTGGTGTAAATATCAACCTTTTTATCCATTTTGCCTCCAGAATTAGATTAGATTTTTGGCTTTCGCCAGTGTGAAACAAGATACTGAAGCTGCGCCAGCCAACTTTAATGCTTTTGCACACTCGTTGATGGTGGCGCCGGTTGTGGTTATGTCATCCAATAATAAGATGTTTAAACCTTGAACCAACTGTTCGTTGGCGAAAAATGCGTCACGAATATTGGCTTTACGCTCACGGGCGGATAACCCCACCTGGGATGTGGTCTCGCGTATCCGTATAACTGAGTGAGGAAGAAAATTAATATCCATATTTTGCGCCAAAGGTTTGGCAATAATCGCAGTTTGATTGTAACCGCGTGATAGTTGCCGTTTTCTCCCTAAGGGGAGCGGAACTATGGCATCGAGTTCATGAAATAATTGTCTTATGGTCTCACTAATGTTTGGTACAAGATATATGGCCAAACCTATTCCGCGATGAAACTTTAATTTTTGAACGATGCTTTTCAAAGGCCCTGCGTAGTAACCCCAAGAGTGGATCTGATCGAAGTAATTCCCTTTTGACAGACAGATACCAGAGGAATGCCGCGCTTGGCCGCATTTTTCGCAATACTCCGAATGCTCCAGAAGTTCAATTTCCGAGAAGCACTGCGGGCAGATTTCATATCCCAGACGGCCACAATGGCAGCAGAAAGGGGGAATGACCAAGTCCACCGCCTGCCATAAAAATCCCCTTGTTCCTAATCCATGTGGGGATATTCGCAAGGTGTTCACCATTATCGGCATTCTATGTCGTCGAATCAATCACCTATTGAACATTCTGTAAAAGTTCCTGAATGAAATTACTGATCGCGGGTCCAAATAACTTGGCGATTATTAAAACAAAAAGTACCACAATGATGATCATCAATAGGTACTCCAGGATCCCCTGTCCTTCGCGCATTTGCGGAGATTTCACGAATGAGGTCTCCTTTCCAATTTAATGTCAGTATATAACATTAATCCCGCTGAATGCAACCTTTTGATATTAAATTCGTATTAATATATGAAAAATAAAAGAATACTTGTACGGGTTGTATAAAGAAGAATAATCACTATAATTTTATTAATTGAAAAAATATTGGAGGACAAAATGATTGACATTCTGCAGCGGGTCATGGATGAAAAGGACTTCCTTAAGAAACTGGTTGAAAAGATCCCTGGTTTTAAGGGTTATGTGGAACGCTCTGACCGCCGCATAGCCGATAAATTAGTGCGCGAAAGTATTGCTGATAAATTTGACTCACTTTGGAAAAAAATTTCCGCGATCCAAAGACAGGCGATTTCCGACGGCAACATTGAAATCATCGACGATCTCGAAGCACCGGCATTAAAGCTTAGGCAATTTGTTGACCGCATCCGCACCGCTTCCTACGGTTACGCCGGTTTTTTTGACGCGATAAAAGTGAACACTGAAGAATTGGATGAAATCTATCAATATGATTTGGCGCTGATGGCGATGGAGGAAGAAGTCAACCGTGCGATTGATAATGTTGAATCTTCCATGGGGACAGATGGACTTCCGGCTGCCACCCGTCATCTCACTCAGCTTGCTCAAGAATGCCTGGATGGGTTTGATATGCGGAAGGAAGTCATCGTCAAGATGGCTGGCGCTCAGCAATAGAATGGGTTGTAATTATTAAAGGAGATTAAAGACATGGCAAGGATTTTCGATGTAGTTGAATACGCAAGTGAAATGAAAGATGAACTGGTTCACCGCTTTCCAGAGGAAGGGATAGCGGATTTGAGGCTTGGTTCACAAGTGATCGTTCGAGAGTCACAGAAGGCTGTATTTTTTCGGGACGGAAAAGCTTTAGACGTTTTTGGTCCTGGACGACATACGATCGCAACCGCAAACATCCCCTTGTTAACTGACTTGATTGGGCGGGCATTTAATAACCGCACTCCATTCACTGCTGAAGTTTATTATGTCTCGGCCAAGGAACTGGCTGACCGCAAATGGGGCACTCCGCAACCGATCATTGTCCGCAACCCAGGCGTTGGTCTTGGCATTGCGCTGCTGCAAGGCTTTGGCACTTACAGCTATCAAGTTAAAGACGCGCAGCAGTTCGTAACCCAAATTGTCGGCGCGCAGGGTATGTACCGGACTGAAGATATTGAGAACCGTCTGCGCACGATGCTCCTTTCAAAACTGCAGGACCTGCTGGGTGAAACAACTGGTAAGAAAAATGTTTTGGATCTGATCGGCTTAACTGAAGAATTGGGATCAGGTGTACGCGCCAAAGCCCAGGATGATTTTGAGGCGATCGGTCTAACGCTTAAGACTTTCTATATTGGCAATCTCAAACCATCTGACAAATCTGCCGAAGAGCTTCGCTCGATGGGTATGCTGGATATGACCACCTATACCCAACTGCAGGCTGCGGACGCTCTGCGCGACGCTGCTCAGAATCCCAGCGGCGGGGCGGGATTAACCGCCGGGATCGGCGCTGGCATGGGACTTGGCAATGTATTATCTGAAACGCTTAAGGGTTCGATGTCGGGGCAGAAAGCTGAAACTGTCGTTGCAGGCATGCCGGATGTAATGACCCCTGGCGAAGTCGCGAAAATTCTGCAGGTGTCGGAAGAGGACGTGATGGCGGCCATCAACGATCAATCATTGAAAGCAAAAAAGATTGGCAACGCTTTCAGGGTCAGCAAAGAGTCTTTGCAGGAATTCTTGAAAGGTTAATTTGAAATTAAAATAATAGCCTGTCTATATGACAGGCTATTATTTTTAATCATTTGAGATAGAAGAGGAAAGGGGTGGAAAAGATTTCAGCCATCAACCGGGTTGATTAAAAGAAATGTTGAAAATCAACTCGTGGTTGAACCCACCCTTAAAAGAGTAAAAATTATTTACTTTTTTCGATATACTCGACTGCATCTTTGACGCTTTTGATATTGCGGGCATCCTCATCCGAAATTGATAAGTCAAACTTCTCACAAAGGCCATCGATGAGGAAAAACTGGTCCATTGAATCCGCTTTCAAATCCTCGATAAATCTGGTGTCAACATTTATTTCATTTTTGTCGATTTTCAGAACATCCACAATGACATCTTTCACACCATCCAATACATCGCTCATTGTTTTTTCTCCTATTTTAAATTCCTGCCAATTATATTATTAATTCCTGCCAAAAAGGTATACTTTATTTTATGGGCAATCCTCCTGAAACCAGCCGAAGAAAGACTGAACACATCCGCATCAATTTAGAAGAGGATGTTCGCTCCGGAATCACCACCGGACTGGAGCATTATTGTTTTTTGCATCAAGCACTTCCGGAAATTAACCTGGATGAGATTGACACATCAGTAGATTTTTTGGACAAAAAGATTTCCGTGCCTATTCTGATCTCATCCATGACCGGTGGAACTGGCGAAGCTGAACGGATTAACCAGAATTTAGCTGTCAATGCCGAGAAGTTTGGTCTGGCGATGGGTGTAGGTTCGCAGCGGGTTGGTTTGGAAGAAGATTCATCGATGAGGACTTTTAAGGTTCGCGATGTCGCGCCGAGTATTTTGTTGTTCGCTAATTTAGGCGCGATTCAACTTAATTACGGCTATACAATAGAACACTGCCAAAGGGTGGTGGATTCGATCGGAGCTGATGCTTTGATCCTGCATCTTAATCCGCTTCAGGAAGGGTTGATGGTTAATGGCGACACCCGGTTCTCCGGGCTGCTTAAAAAGATAGAACAAATCTGCAGAAAACTTCGCGTTCCTGTGGTAGTTAAGGAAGTAGGGTGGGGAATCCACGCACAAACAGCTAAACTATTAGTTGAAGCAGGCGTTAAGGCTATCGATGTAGCTGGCGCAGGCGGAACTTCATGGTCGGAGGTTGAGAAGCATCGCTTGAAGGATGAGGATAATCGAAAAATAGCGGCTGCATTTAAGAATTGGGGAAACCCGACCGCAGATTGTCTCGTGGAAATACGCGAGAAAATATCCGGACTTCCAATGATCGCGTCTGGCGGTTTGCGCGATGGTATTGATATTGCCAAGTGCCTTGCCTTAGGCGCATCTTTAGGCGGCTTGGCTGGACCTTTTCTGCGTGCTGCTGCTGAATCAGCTGAAACGGTGGAACGACAACTAATTATCATTAAACGGCAACTCGAACTGGTGATGTTCGCGACTGGATCGATTAATATTCAAAGTCTCACAAATAAGAAAATCCACAAAGTCGATGCGTATAGATGATGCTTGCTGATTTCGAAACAATGGTCAGCCGGGCAGTAAATGCCGAATTTGAAGATTATCTCGGATCCACATTTGCCGGCAGCCTTTCAGACTTAAAAGGCATCTTTTTTTACCACTTGGGCCTGGAAAATAACGGTAATTCGGGAAAGCGGATAAGACCTCTTTTGACTGCCCTCTGTGCTGCAGGGGCTGGAGCTGACTGGGAAAAGTCCATACCAGCTGCATGCGCAATTGAACTAATTCATAATTTCTCTCTGATTCATGATGATATTGAGGACATGGGTGATCTAAGGCGCGGGAGGCAGGCTGTTTGGAAAAAGTGGGGACTTGCCAAGGGAGTCAATTCGGGCGACGCGATGTTCGTGTCTGCATTTGATATTCTTACCCATAATGATGTTTTGGATTGCGAGAAGACTTTAACCTGCTTACAGGTATTAAGCAACACTTGCCTATTCCTGACCGAAGGCCAGGAACTGGATATTGGATTTGAGCAAAGAGATTATATCTCTCGTGAAGAATACTTTCACATGGTGGAAGGAAAAACAGCTGCGTTAATTGCCTGCTGCGCGAAAACCGGGGCGATCATCGGCGGACTTTCGCTTGAAGAACAGAACCATTTTTCCGAGTTCGGGAATCAGCTTGGCATTGCCTTTCAGATCCAGGATGACTGGCTTGGGATTTGGGGAGATCCAAAAATAACGGGCAAATCGGCCAGCAGCGATCTGCTTGAGAAAAAGAAATCCTATCCTGTGGTTTTGGGATTTGAATTATCTGAAAGATTCACCACGCGGTGGAAATCAGGTTCCATTAAGCAGGAGGACATTCCAGGCATCCTGGAAATTCTTGAGAATGACGGCATAAAAGCAATGGTTGAAGCGGATAGCGCGAGAATGACAAAATTAGCGTTTGAAATATTGCATTCGCTGCATTGTAAGGTTGAAGTGATTTCCATGCTGGAAGAATTAACAAACAAATTGCTTACCAGAAAAAATTAAATATGAATTAGTATTTAAGAAATATTTAGGAGAAAAATGGCAAAAAATAAACTGGAAAACTGTGAAGATTCGCCTGTCTACAATGCAGCGGAATTATTCTGTGATTCTGATATGGACACAGAAACCATCGAAAAATCGGTCAGGGATATCCTTGTAGCGATCGGAGAAGACCCGGAACGCGAGGGTTTGCTTAAGACGCCTAAAAGAGTAGCCAAAGCATACAGTGAATTATTGGAGGGGTATCGGATTGACCCAATTAAGTTGGTGAATGGCGCTACTTTCAAGGCCAATTATGACGAAATTGTCATCGTCAGAGATATTGAATTTAATAGCTTGTGTGAACATCACATGCTTCCATTTCTGGGCCGAGCGCATATTGCTTACTTGCCCAAAGGAGAAGTGATCGGACTATCCAAAATTCCCCGTATCGTGGACATGTTCTCAAGGCGGCTGCAGATTCAGGAAAAAATGACCCGGCAGATCGCTGACTTTCTCAACACATTGCTTGAACCACGCGGAGTGGCGGTCATCATAGAAGCTGTTCACATGTGCAGTATGATCCGCGGAGTCCGAAAGCACGACGCCCGTATGACCACATCCTGCATGTTGGGGGCGTTCAGGAACAATGAAGCTACGAGAATGGAGTTTCTGGATAATATATCGCGAGGCGCTAAACCGCTGGAATTTTAAATAGCTGATTAAACACCCATAAAAAGCTCAACCTTGGTTGAGCTTTTTAATTTCCCGGCTATCTGGGCGAGCGTGAGTTGGTTATCAGGATTTATTAACCCTGGTTCGAGCTCCGCCACAGGTACCGCGACAAATGCTTTTTCCCAGAGCGCATGATCTATAACAGTTTCATTAAATAAAATGATGTCCAGATCGATTGTGCGCGGGGCATTCTTGTCTTCGGTGCGGACGCGTCCTAGCTCAGTTTCGATTCCTTTGATTATTTCATTCTTTATTTCATCCGCATTACGATGAGTTTCTACCTTGATGGCTTGGTTAAGAAAATTCGGACCATCACTGCCCACAGCAGTGGTTTCCCACACGCGGGAACTGCTAACAATCGATATGTGGGTAGAAAGCAATTCGTTGGCACTGCGAAGATTCTCTGCGGGTTGGATATTTGAACCAAGCAGAATCACAACGCGATTTAGTGGATTATTATTTTTTTCGATGGATTTCAACCCCTACGCTCCTGGAAAACCGAACCGCGCCAGGTTTTTCTACTCGGACAATGACTTCCTGAACCCCGTCAAATCCCAGGCAGATAGCCGCAATGTCAGTTGAAAGCGCTTCCACTGTAAAACGACCGATCTTTTCAACATGTGCGAAAACAGCTTTTGCCACGGTGCGGTAGTTTACACAGTCATCGATGTTATCGGACGTACCTCCCTTGGATATATCTGCAAAAAGAGTAATGTTGCAGACGATATCCTGGGGATTTGCTCTTTCACGATCTGATACACCGATCACCCCGCGAACCAGTAAATCATTAATGAAAACCTTGTCCATATTCTCCTTATCTAAAAAATTCAAACCAAATGCCTGCCACCATCAATATGAATGATCTCTCCCGTGATATAAGACGGGCCGGATAGTAAGAATTTTATCGTGTCTGTCACTTCACCAATTTCCGCCCACCGACCGGCTGGAACAGGACGAAGAATTGCATCAGTTTCGGCGGTTTTATTTTTTGAAGTGCCATCAATAATATTACGATTTGAAATTTTTTCGCCGCTATCCGCAGGTGGAAGAATCGCGCCTAAAGCTAATCCGTTAACTGTTATGTCTGGCGCCAATGCCAGTGCCATCGCTTTGGTCATGGAAGCCAAAGCTGCTTTGGAGACTGTATAAGCGAAATGATCCCGCCCGGGTCGCAGCGCCCGCCAGTCAAGCATGTTGATGATCCTGCCTTCACGTCCTTTCATCATCTCAGCAAATCGGCGAGTTATGAGATATGGAGCGGTGAGGTTAATATTTAAATTTTTCTGCCATTCTATGATGTTTGATTCAAGAAAGCCAGAGCCTTCAAAAATCGAGGCATTATTAATCAGCGCGAAAATGGATGGATCATCCAAGAAAACTTTTTCGAATATCCCGGCGGCTTCTTCAGGTTGGTTAAAATCAGCTGCGATATGGATTGCATTTACCCCTTTGGCCTTAACTTCTGCGAGGGTTTTGGCTGCTTCATGTGTCGGAGCAGTAGAGTGGAGGATAAGAGAATAACCAGCGTCAGCGAGCGATAAGGCTATCTCCCGGCCGAGACGGCGGGCTGAGCCCGTGACAACAACAGTGGGTTGGTTTTTCATAAACTGCTTCAGATAATTATAAATGTA
>CAYPAG010000078.1:0-5710 GCA_964408645.1 uncultured Pelolinea sp.
GCCGCGCCCAGGGTGTTGAGCGTTCGGCTCCATTGATCAAGGTTTTGCTTTTCTTCGTCATTGGCACATTCAAAAACGCGGCGGATGATCACGCGGAGGAGGGCGATCTCATCCTCCAAGCCATCACCCAGGGCAGTGTCAAGATCGGAGAGCTCGAGTGGCCTGAACCGCTTTGAGTAGAACCCGTGCTTAAACGCGTTCCAGTTGCCCTCTGGCGCTCCCGGCTTTTTTCTGGTGCTTGTCTTCATTTCAGATAATTCTTCCTTTCAAAATGATCCCAGTAACAAACCTTGTTTCATTGTCTGCATTTCAGGTTTCAGCAGGCCTGCCCGGGCAGGTGGATGGGTTTCCTCCAGATCTCCTTCCCCCTCTGGGAGACGATGGCGCCGAGCAAAGCGAGGCGGTGTCTTGTTAAGGGGTTCGGCAGACCGGCCCGGGCGGGTGGAGGGGCTCCCGCTTAATTCCTCTCCCTCTTGAGGGGGAGAGGTTAGGTGAGGGGGTAGAAAATTCTTCCGCTCCCCGGCCCGGCATCTCGGCCGTCTTTCCGGCACCGGCCTGCCTTGTATGCTGTGTCACTGCGAGCGAAGTCTGGAGTATCCTTTTATGATCTGTCATTGCGAGCGCGTTTTTACGCGTGACAATCTCCATCTTTTTGGCACAAATCCCAAAAAACTTCATATTTAGTACTAATGTTCTATATTTGACCTACAGGATACCTACTCATAGGCAGCATTTCAACCTGTCAAAAGATGAATCCCCCATTTTGGAATCCGGTAAAAAAAGCACCCCGTGCGGGGCGCAGCCAATTATTTATTTTTTTGGATCTTCGGTTTAAACGCGTTAAGCAGATGGTTTAAACCGTCACCAAATCATGGATCCAGCGTTTGGATCGGTATCTCCAAATGGATATCCCGAACTTCAACGCCTCTTCGGTCATGACCAATAGATAGACATAATACACGGGCAGATGAAGAACGAATACACCCAGCAGCGCCAGCGGGACGCCCACGCCCCACAAGGCAACCACATCCATCAACCAGGCAAAGCGCGTGTCCCCGCCCGCCCGCATCATGCCAATGAACAGCACAAAATTCGACGCGCGCAGCCACATGACCGCGGCCAGCACCGCCAGGATGTTCATCGCCAATCCACGGGTTGTTTCCGTGATATTAAAGTAGCTCAGGATCAGCCCGCGGCTGAAAAACAACAATCCACCCACAATGAATCCCAGCATGACAGTGATCCTGATCGCCTGATTGACATACCCCTTGGCCTTATCTTTTCCCCCACTCCCGATGGCATTTCCCACGATGATCGCGCAGGCGTTGGTTACGCCTGTGAAGGGCACGAACACGATATCTTCAACCGTAATGCGGATCGCCACCGCCGCGTATGATTCAACGCCCAGTCGGGCAAAGATGGCGTTATAAGCAGTAATCCCCAGCCCCCAGATCAGCTCGTTGGTGATGACGGGCAGCGCGCGGTTCAGCACCCGTTTAACGAAGGGGCGGTCAAACGAAAAGATCTGCTTGAGCGGTGCGGCCAAAGGCGTCTTCTTGCGGTAAACCAGCCAGACCAGCACGAGCGTTTCAGCCACACGCGCGGCCAGCAGTGAGACTGCCGCGCCGTTGACGCCCATCAGCGGCAGGCCGAACTTGCCGAACACCAACGCGTAACCGAGCAGGATGTTCAACGTCACGCCCACGATGCTGGCCGTCAAAGGCAGGCGTGCCTGGTCCGTGGAACGCAGGATAAATGCGTAAGTGAAGATCACCGGGGTGAAGAGAAAGCTAAATCCTGTGATGCGCAGCAATCCGGTGGCGATAGCGATCACCTCGGCGTTTTGCGTAAAAATACTCAGGAACAGGCGCGGCAGGAATAACGCGATCAGCATGAAAACGATCCCGACGCCCAATCCAAGAATCAGTGAAACCCCCAGGGTTTTGAGAATGCTCTCCCGGTCTTTTTTCCCCCAGAATTGCGCGGTGAAAAGCGAGCAGCCCGAACTGACGCCAAACTGCACCAGCATCAGGATGAAGTAAAGCTGGCTGTTTAAGCCAGCAGCCGCGATGGGCAGGTCGCCCAGCAGGCCGGTCATGAACGTGGTGACCGAATTACCCAACACCGAGAACATGTTTTGGAACATGATCGGCGTGCCCAATTTAATCAGGCGTTTAAGAAATTCTTTATCCCACATGGCGATTCCGCATTAACAGCGGAGCATTATAAATGATAAGCGCAAACAGCGCGGTTACTTCAGCGCCTGGCAGCCGGGGCAGATGTGCGTGCCGCGCTGTCCCACCACCAGACGCTCAATTTTCCCCCCGCATTCCGGGCACAGTTCGCCTTTACGCCCATACACCCGGAAATGGTTTTGGAAATCACCGCCCCGGTACACCCAGTCAATGCTCGCGCCGTTTCGTAGGATGCCTTCATTGAGAACACCGCGAATGGCCTTCAGCAGCTTCTCCGCCTGTGCTGGCGTGATGTCACGGCTGTTCATCAATGGATGCAGTTTGGCCGCGTGCAGTGCTTCGTCAGTATAGATGTTTCCCAGTCCAGCGAGGAAACTCTGGTCCATCAACAGCGGCTTGAGCTGGCGCGTCCGTGCGGTGAGCATTTGAAAAAACGCCTCTCCATCAAGAGATCTATCCAATGGTTCCGGCCCAAGTCTTCCTGTCACTTCTTCAGGAACAGCCGTCAACCAGACTCTCCCGAACTTGCGAGTGTCATTGAAAACCAGCCGGGTATTGTCCGTGAAGGCCAAAGCCAGCCGGTCATGGAGTCTGTATTCCCTAAATTGGCCATTCTCATCGACAGCCGTTTCCAGCCTTAAATCGCCGCTCATTCGCAAGTGGATCAGCAGGTGGTCCTTGCTTAATGAAAAATCCAGGAACTTGCCGCGCCGTTCCAAATTGGTGATCGCCTGCCCTTTGATTCTTTGCGCAAATTCCGTTTCAGATGGCAGAGCCAGGGTGCGCGACCACAGCACCACGCCTTCCCAGACCTCCTGCCCAACAACAGATACCTGGTATTCTCCGCTCCCGTCCCTCAGGGTGCGCACATAAGTCTCAACTTCTGGTAGTTCAGGCATTTTCTAATTTTAATCAATTCCAAAATAAAAACTCATCCCCCCTCTTTAGAGGGGGGATGTAAGGGGGTGCTCATTTATTAAAATCTTGTTTGTTCTAATTGTGTGCTCTTGCGAAACAACTTGCCTAACCTTACTCGTTAAACATCTCGCCCACCGAACGGCCCTGGTTAGCACGGCTGATCACCTCAGCCAGCAATCCAGCCACGCTGACGACAGTCAGCCGGCCGCCGAAGATCGCTTTCTTTTCATCGGGGATCGGGATCGTGTCAGTGGTGATGAATTCTTTCACCGGCAGAGCGGCCAGCATCTCTGCCGCGCCTTCAGACAGGATCGGGTGAAAGAAAGCCATATAAATATCTCGCGCCCCTTTGTCCTTAATCACTTTGACGGCTGTCTCGAGGGTTCCGCCGGTGGCGGCTTCCTCATCCATGATGATGCAGTCACTGTCCTTAACCTCGCCGATCAATGCCAGCGCCTTGACGGTGGGATTGTTGGAAGTGCGCCGCTTTTCAATGAAAGTAAGCGGCATATCCAGCTTGGCGGCATAATTGCGCGCCTTCTTGGCAAAACCCAGGTCGGGTGAGACAAACACCGGGTTTTTCATTTTCTTCACCAATCCCTCCAGGTAAGGGATCAGCACATGGAAGGAATAAAGCACATCACCCGGGATGGAAAAGAATCCCTGGATCTGATCCGCGTGCAGGTCCATGGTCATGTAGCGGTCAGCTCCTGCCGCCTCGATCATGTCCGCCACCAGCCGCGCGGTGATGGGTACGCGTGGTTGGTCTTTTTTATCGGAGCGTGAATAGCACAAATACGGCACCACAGCGGTGATGCGTGCCGCGGAATCCAGGCGCAGGGTCTGGATCATGATCAGCAGCTCCATCAGGTTGCGATGAACCGGTATGGATGTGGTCTGGATCACATAGCAATCCTGTCCGCGCACACTGGAGTGCAGCTTCACAAATAAATTATCATTGGGGAAGGAAACGATATCCCGCTCACATAGATCAACTTTTAAGTGGTCCGCGATGGACTTTGCCAGCTCCGGCGATGCGGTGCCCGCGTAAAGCCGAACGCCGCCATACATGAGTGGTCCCGCCGAGTGCGGATGTCCAGATATACCCATTACTTTTCTCCGTTCTCCTTTTTCCAATCACTTCTAAGTATACTCATCATCAGCACATCAATATACTTGCCTTCGTGAAAGCGGGCTTCGCGCAGGCGCCCTTCATGTTGAAAACCCGCTTTTTCATATGCCTTGATACCGCCCGGGTTGGTCTCAAAGACATGCAGAAATATCCTGTTCAGGTTCAGGTCGCTAAAACCATGCCCAACCATCAATTTCATTGCCTCAGTGCCGTAGCCCTTGTTCCAAAAATCTTTCCTGCCAATGAAAATACCGATTTCCGCGCTGCGGTCATGGTGATTGATATCAAAAAACGAGATATTGCCGACGTGCTCCCAGTTTTCCCTGGTTATGATGTCTATGCACAGGGGTTGCTCATCATTCGGCCGCTTCAGCATGTCCTCAAACCACTTTTCTTCCTGATGCAGTGAGAGGGGCTGGTAGATCAACAGATTGCGGCGAACCTCAGCATCGTTCAGCCACGTCACAAAACGGTGCAGATCATCCTTCTCGATCGCCCGCAGTCTGACACGTTCTCCCGTGATCATCTCTTACGGATGCAGCCGGTTCGGCCCGCGGAAGAGATACACGCTCTCTCGGATATTGGTGAGATTCAGCAGCACCATCATCAGGCGTGAAAGCCCCATGCCGAAACCGCCGTGCGGGGGGCAGCCGTAGCGGAAGAAGTCCAGGTAAAACTGGATATGATCCAATCCCAGACCCTTTTCCAGCGCCTGCTTCTTCAGCACCTCATAGCGGTGCTCCCGCTGCGCGCCGGTGGCGATCTCCAGGCCGCCGGCGATCAGGTCAAAGCTGCGTGTCAGTTCCGGATTGTCCGGGTGGCGCATGTGGTAGAACGGCCTCACGCTGATCGGCCAGTCAATCACATACAGAAAATCGTGGTTGTATTCCTTCTTTACAAAGTCAGCAATCGCGCGCTCCCCGCCTGGGTCCAGGTCGCCCTTGCGTTCCGGCGGCAGCTGGTAACCCTGGGCTTTCAGGATCTTGTAGGCTTCAGCCATGGTCATTCGCGGGAAGGGCACTTCCGGCACAACGATATCGACGCCGAATACTTCCTTGATTTCGTCGTCATATTGTTCTTTGACGCGCTGATAGCTGTACTGCATCCAGCGCTCGGTGAATGTCAGCACATCTTCATGCGTATCGATCCAAGACATCTCCATGTCCAGGCCGGTGAACTCGGTCATGTGCCGCGAGGTGAATGAGGGATCCGCGCGGAACACCGGGCCAATCTCAAAGACGCGCTCAAATCCGGCCGCCATCGCCATTTGTTTGTAGAACTGTGGCGACTGCGCCAAATAGGCTTTTCCTTCAAAGTACTGCACCTCAAAGAGTTCCGCCCCTGATTCGCTCGGACTGCCCATGATTTTTGGGGAGTGGATTTCGATGAATTTCTCTTTTAGCCAGTATTCACGCATGGCGTGCTCCAGCGCCGACTCCACCTGGAAGAACAGCAGGTTCTGCTT
>CAYPAG010000078.1:5810-7931 GCA_964408645.1 uncultured Pelolinea sp.
AAAAAGTAGGGCGGGCATTCCTGCCCGCCAATCTCTATCCGAGTTCAACTGTGGTTAGATCTACCCCAGCGCCGCCTTCAGCGCCACATTGGCCATCAAGGAAAATCCCTTCTCGCGCATCTCCGCCGGCGCTTCTTCGCCGCCCAGGATCGTATCGCTCACCGTCATGATCGCCAGCGCCTGCGCCTTGTACTTGGCTGCCAATGTGTACAATCCGGCCGCTTCCATCTCCGCCGCCAAAATGCCGTATCTCACCCATACCTCGTGCCAGCTTTTGTCATCTGAGTAAAACAGGTCGCCCGAGATCACGCCGCCCACGAATACCCGGTCCGTCAGCGTGATCGCCGCGTTGTAGGCCTTCACCAGCAAATCGAAATTGGCGGTCGCGGCATAATCCATGCCGCCGAACCGCAGCCGGTTCACATTGGAATCCGTGGAAGCTGACATTGCCAGCACCAGGTCGCCGATCTTCATTCCGGGTTGCATGGAACCGCAGGTGCCCACCCGGATGATCTTTTTGACGCCGTAAAATTCAAGCAGTTCGTTGACATAAATGCTCAAGCTGGGGATGCCCATCCCTGAACCCATCACCGAAACGCGTTTGCCTTCCCAGGTGCCGGTAAACCCCAGCATCCCGCGCACATTATTGAACTGTTGGATATCATTTAAAAAGGTCTCCGCGAAATACTTCGCCCGCAGGGGATCGCCCGGCATCAAAACCGTCTCCGCCACCTCGCCTTTTTTTGCGCTGATGTGAATGCTCATGATTTGCTCCTCAATTTCCCGATGATTTTCACTTAAATAATATCAGAAATGGGCACTTATTTAGGTAATTGAAGATTCTCAATTGTGGAACCATTGTTGAAATCTGCCTTTCAATTCATTTTGTATAATGAACTTGTTTGGTTGGTTGGAAATCAAAATCGTTTTGGAGAATCTGATGCCTAAAATTTTGGTGGTCGGCAGCGCGTCGCTGGATACATTAATCATTAACGATCAACCAGTCCCATCCGCCGGAGGGGCCGGCATGTACACCGCTATGGCAGCTCACCGCGCCGGGGCTAACGTCACCATGTTTGGACTGCGGCCAAACCCTGTTCCAGAAGTGTTAGCCCCAATGGAGGTGCGCCTGGAAGAATGGCTTGGCCCAAACGTTGCGCCCGATCAAATGCCCCATTTCACCATCCGCCATCAGGGGGACAAAGCTGAATATCTTGATTTTAAGATCGGCGCGGAATCATTAATGGATTCCGATTTCCTTCCGGATGACCTCTCGTCATTCGACGGCATTCATGTGATTCCCCTGGGTGACTCCGAAGTCCAACGCCGTTTCCTGCTCGCCTGCCGTGAACGCGGCGCCAGATTTCTCTCGGCCGGGACTTTCCTGGGTGATATCCGCGAAAAACCGAAAGCGGTCAAACGTGTGATGGAGATTGCCGACGCTTTCTTCATGAATGAAGAGGAAGCCGTTTGCATCTTTGGTTCGCTTGAACACGCCCAGGCTCAACCAGGGAAGCTGCTTTTCATCACGTTGGGCAGGGGCGGCGCTTTGGTGCTTCAGGGGCAGCACAGCACCCGCGTGCCTGCCAGTCCCGCGTCGGTTGTGGATCCCACCGGCGCCGGCGATACTTTTTGCGGCGCGGCCTTGGCCGGTGTCTTGAGCGGAGCCCATCCGGTGATGGCAGCCCGCGGGGCCTCCTTGCTCGCGGCGCGTGAAGTGGAAGCCATTGGTCCGGCGGCGCTTTTTGATCATGGTTTTTCATTGGACTTGCCATTGGATCCGCGCGTATCACTGGATACGCCGCAGATTGGCGTGATATCTAAGGTCCTGAAAACGGTCAGTGAAGCCAGTCCGTTTGACTTCACCGGCAGCGATTTCCCGCCCGCCAGCCATCCCGCCGCGCTGGATTTTTTCTTTGTCTCCACCCTGCAGCAGTTCAGTTTTTGGGAGGAAAAAGAAAGCGCTTACAGCCATCCCATGATCGCCCCATTGGATGGTGTAGATCTCAAGGGATCATCCTACCTGTATCATTCCTATCTGCGTCCGTTGGCAAAAGACACGGATTTCTTCTCTCCGACCAGGCAGGCAAATCTCACAGCGGAAGAGCTGCTGGCGGTTTA
>CAYPAG010000079.1:0-1091 GCA_964408645.1 uncultured Pelolinea sp.
CGTATATTGAAGAGGAAAAATTTCATCACGCGGGTATAAAGTTGGAGTACATGCAATATGATTATCCTGAATACCCTCAATTACACCCTCCGTTTGAAAGCAAGGTATCCATCATCGATTTGCTTTTCAATACAGGTACGGATGCCAAAGAATTTATAATCTCAGGAAATGAATAGATGGTAAACCTTCAGAAGATCGGTGATTATTTTCGAAATAAATTTGAAAAATTCGGCCCCACCCCGCAAGGCGAGGACTGGAATTCAGTGGAATCTCAAGAGATCCGATTCAAGCAACTATCAAAAGTGATTGATAACGATGAGCGGTATTCATTAATTGATTATGGTTGTGGTTACGGTGGGTTTTATGATTACCTGAAAAAGATGGGGCATCATTTTAATTACCAAGGATATGATATCGTAAAAGAAGTGATAATAAGCGCTCGGGATTTACACTCAAATGATTCGGATTGTAAATTTACTTACCTGGATCAAGAACTAAAGCCCGCGGATTATGTGGTTGAAAGTGGTATTTTTAATATCAAGATGGACACTACAAATACTGAATGGACCTCTCACGTAATAAAAACACTCGAACAAATGGATTTTTTATCCCTAAAGGGGATGGCGTTCAATTTTCTGACCAAATATTCCGACCCGGAGTATATGAGGCCTTACCTATATTATCCTGATCCGTGTTTCTATTTCGATTACTGCAAGAAAAATTTCTCGAAAAACGTTGCCTTGCTCCATGACTACCAGCTCTACGACTTCACCATCCTTGTGAGAAAATAATCCCATGAAATCATCAAATATTCCGAAATTCATCGATTTCAATAAACCCTTTATCGCGAAAAAACAGCTCGCATATATTCAGGATGCTGTTCAAAGCGGCCATATCTCAGGCGATGGCTCATACACAAAAAAATGCCATTCCTGGCTTGAAAACACCTTGGAGGTAAAAAAAGCGCTGCTTACCACCAACTGCACCCACGCGTTGGAAATGTCCGCGCTGCTCCTGGACTTCAAACCGGGAGATGAGGTCATCTCGCCTTCATTTACCTTTGTTTCAACGGTCAATGCGTTCATTCTGCG
>CAYPAG010000079.1:1191-5897 GCA_964408645.1 uncultured Pelolinea sp.
AGGTCATCTCGCCTTCATTTACCTTTGTTTCAACGGTCAATGCGTTCATTCTGCGCGGCGCAAAACCTGTGTTTGTGGATATCCGCCCGGATACGCTGAATATTGATGAGCGTCACATTGAAGAAAAGATCACGGAGAAAACCCGGGCGATCTACGTTGTTCACTATGCTGGTGTTGGATGCGAGATGGACAAGATCATGCAGATCGCGCTGAAAAATAATTTGTCGGTTGTGGAAGACAACGCGCATGGGCTGTTCGGCAAGTACAAGGGAAAACAACTCGGCACATTCGGCCAGATGGCATGCCAAAGTTTTCATGAGACCAAGAATATATCAAGCGGCGAAGGCGGAGCGTTATTGATCAATAGAGATGATCTCATTGAGCGGGCTGAGATCATCCGTGAGAAAGGTACAGACCGCAGCAAGTTTTTCCGCGGCCAGGTCGACAAATACTCCTGGGTGGATGTTGGTTCCAGTTATTTACCATCCGAGATCATCGCGGCAGTGCTTTATTCCCAGCTTGAAGAAGCCGACCTTATCCAGCAAAAACGGAAAGCAATATGGAATCATTATGCACAATCATTGAAAGCATGGGCGCACGAAAATGGCATTATCCTGCCCACCATCCCTGGTTATTGTGATCAAAGTTTTCACATGTTTTATTTACTGCTTCCTTCCCTGGTTGAAAGGCAGCGTTTCATCCAGTATCTGAGGGAGAAGAATATCTATTCAGTATTTCATTATGTACCGCTGCATACTTCCAGCATGGGCAGGCGGTATGGTTACCGGGATGGCAGCTTGCCTGTGACCGAAGAAATGAGCGATCGGCTCGTCCGGCTTCCTTTTTACTATGATCTGACTGAATCAGACCAGGATTATGTGATATCCGTCATTCTTAAATTTCATTAGAGCACCTGGATCAGCATGTTAGAATGTGGAAAATGAAATCCAATCACTCGTTACCGGAAAAATCTCAAAACCAGGTGTTCTTCCAGGTTGTTCTTCCGTTTCTGCTTGTCTTTCTTCTGGTTATTTTTGCCGGTATTCTTTTATTTTCCCGCATTTCTTCTGGCACTACCGACATTCGCGTTTGGGCAGACATCGCGGTCGTCCTCATTATTCTTCCCCTGTTATTGTGCTGTCTTCTGTTTTTGGTAGCGATGATCATTTTCATCGCGTTGGCTATTGAATTACAGAAGAAAACAGCTGCACTTCTTAAGAGGGTGAATTCAATCGCATTTAACATTAACGGCGGAATCGCGAAAATAGCGCAATCTTTTATCAAACCGTTAATTCACATCATTAGCAGATCGTCAATCTTAAAAAGAAAATAAATTTAGTCAGGGAGTTCTATGAAAAACGAACGGGCAGATTACGCAACATACATCATCGGCGGTTTTATTGGAGCAGTGATCGGCATGGTGGCCGCTTATTTAATTGTGAATTCGCCGGATGTGGAGAACAATGGTAAACCACTCAACGCCAAAAGGATGTCGCGGCTCGGACTTGGCACAATCACTATGTTATGGGGTTTAATCAATCCAGGCAGCGGGCACCAATTCTAATAAAAGTAATTCGTTAAATTAATGCAGAACCCTCCTTATTTTTTTGATGCGGTTTTTTTGGGATGCCTGTCCATCGAAACCATCATCAATAGAAAAAAGGAGATTTTTATCGAACGCTTGGGCGGCAATCTTCTCTATTCAGCCTCCGCCGCGAAAATTTGGGGGACGACTTCAGGATTATTATCCAAAGTTGGTGGATATTATTCTGAAAGCTTTATCAAGCAGATCACTGATCAAGGGCTCAACACGCAGGGAATTATTCGCACAGGGGCTGAATTAGATTACCAAGATTTTTACTTTGTTACGGATAATGGTAGTCTGGCCATCGATAATCCCCACAAGTATTTTCTTGAATTGGATCAACCCATCCCGAAATCATTATTGGGATACTCAAGAAATGGCAACAAATTGGACAGCAAACGGTCCTGCGGTGAACTTTCATTTAAACCCGAAGACATCCCGGCTGAATACTTCGACTGCAGAAACCTGGCGTTATGCCCTTATGATTATATTTCCCATAGTCTTGTTCCGGTAGAATTCCGATCAAGAAACAACACGCGCGTGTTTTTCCACGCAGCCAACGGTTATATGCATTCCTCATTTTTTACTGAGATCCCGGCCCTGGTCTGTGGGGCGGAGTTGTTTTTTACCACTTATCAATGCGCCAGGGATCTTTTTCTTGGAAAACTTGAAGATCTTTGGGAAATGCTCGAATTTATTGCTTCTTTCAATATTGAAACCTCAGTCATTCACAAACCCGGGGATGGGTTTTATGTTTTTGTTCAGAGGACCAATCAAAAATATTATCTCCCTGAGTATCCCGTTGAGCTGGTAGATCCTGTCGGCGTAGAGGACGCTTTTTTCGGAGGTTTTGTTGCGCATTATCTAAAAAACTTTGACCCAGTCAAAGCAGCCGCGGCTGGCGCTGTCTCCGCCAGTATCAAATCCGAAGGCAGCACACCGAGTTATCTTCTGAACACACTTCCTGAATTAGCTTTCAGCCGAATGGAAAAGCTGATGGATGAAGTCGCCTCCCGCTGAGTGGCCAGCCTTTAAATTCATACGGACTAATTAAGGTAACCCCCATTTCAAGACCCACTTAAACTCTCGTTATGAATTGATCAGATACGAACGTCTGCTTTTTCCGACTTTACATTATACTTATTCGAAGTCTAACCAAATTGAATAATCAAAACGCTTCAGGATATTTTTACAGGAGATGAAAATGGGAAAAACAAGCAAATTTATTCTTGGGGCTATTTCCGGGGGCATTCTGGGAGCCGTGGCCGCCATTCTGCTGGCGCCTGGCAGCGGTGATGAGACTTTGACCGCAGTCAAGGAACGGGCACACCATTTAGCCAATGAATTTAAAATCGCCATGCAGGAGCGCAAGCAGGAATTGGAAGCTGAACTGAAAGAGTTCAAGCACCTCGACTAAGCTTATTCCAGGCTGGTTACCCTGATGCGGTAATCCGCAGGGATGTGTGTAAAACGGGTCAGGCCGTTAAGAACGAAAATCGGGCTTTTCTTCGATTGATCAAATTCCTGATCAATTGCCAATCCGCCGATAGAGATGGTGTTCGCATCCACGCGTGTATTGCTCAGGTCCACGATTGAAAAACCAAAATTCTGCGGCAGGATGTTTTTCACACGCACAAAACCTTGTCCATCCCAACCACCGTCATCCTGTTCAAAATCGGTGGAGTAACCGATAGCTTCGATAGCGACGTCATCAATGACAAATCCATCGCCGTTGACCGCCAGATCGGTGATGTATTCAAATTGGAGCGTAAGCTCGCTTCCAGCGAATTGGGAAAGGTTAACGGATTCCTGAACCCACCCGTTGGATCTGCCGTTATAACCACAGCCATAATTGCTCCCCGTGGGGTCCGCTTTTGTGCAGCGATCTGGGGTTAGCTGTTCCCAGTCAACTCCATTTATGCTGGCCAGCAGATACAAATAGTCGTAATCTCGTTCGATATCAAACCATGTCCAATAATTTAGGGAAATGCCGCCATCCACGTTTCGCAGGTCAAAGGTCTGGGTGAGCGTCATGTCTGAGCTGTCGCCGTAGTTCGACCAAAAATAATAATCCCCTGAGTGTGGATCGACAGGCAAGAGATCAACCTCTTTCTCGCCTTCGATCTCCAGCCGAAAACTCCCCTCACAATCCACGCTGAAATAGTCGCTGCCGAACTGATTAACCGTCCTTTCCTGCCAATCAGAATCACAGGCGATGACCTCGCTGCTGAAAAAAGAAGGGACGGCTTCATGATTTTTATAGCCAAGTTCGGCGAATGGCAAGCCGCTGCCGGCGGCAATGTTGGCCACGCTCCAATCCTGGAAGATAATCTCCGAGGTAAAGCCCTGTCCCAATTCGGGGCTTTTGGGGCTGAACACCTCATCCACGCTTTCCAGCCCAATACGTTGGTTGGCGACAAATTCGCGAATGGAATCGATGCCAAATCGGTCCATCAGGTATTTCATAAACAAATACGAAGCGCCATAGTGCGGCGTGGAATCCCCTTGATCATTGCCGGGCCAGAAGTTTAACTGCAGGTCAGGTTCGATCGCGAAAAAAAACGTGAAGCTGCCAGTGTCGTATCCATTGAGTTCAACCGCGAGTTCAGACAGTCCTTCATTGACCCAGGAGGATTCATTGCGATCGACATTCCAGTGAATCATGTGCTGAAATTCGTGCGCCAAAACACCGTAGGTGTAAACGCTGTCCGGCGTGGTGTAATCGGCTGAGAGGTAAAACATCTCGGATTCATTGGAATAAGGCTCCACCTCAGCAGTCAATGAATCGGTGGAGGAGAAATATCCCGCCGCGCCGCCCAAACCGCTGGCGTACAGAATGGTGAGATGCGGGTCATGGTCAACACCCGGCGTCCACTCGCTGCCGAAAATCTGACGGGTAGCGGGGTAAATTTCATTCTCAAAGGTCTCGGCAAGATCAGCCACTGACTGGCTGTCCACCTCGATGCCCTCTTCCGACCAGAAGTACAAGTGCGGGGTTGAATAGATCAGTCTGGCATCCACCTCGCGGTATTCATTCGTGTCCACATCGAGGATCCAGAAGGGTTTGACTTCTCCCACGATCCTCACTGGCGGCATATCTGCTTTAAAGATAGGCGTGATG
>CAYPAG010000079.1:5907-7930 GCA_964408645.1 uncultured Pelolinea sp.
CGAGTGGATCTTCACCCGGCCGCCGAGCGGGGCAGCGTCTGGCTGGCTAACCCGTGCAGGTGTCGGCGCGTTCTTTTCGCGGGCTGCCTGCCTGAGAGGGATCGGTGTGGGTGTCGCTTCAGCAGGAATCCGGGCAACAAGGATAGCCACGCTGAGCATGGTTGCCACGCCAAGCACCGCAAGAACACCAAGAATGACCAGGAATGCCTTTGAACAGCATGGTTGATTATCCGCGTTCCGCATAATTGACTTATATCACACAGGAAGGATCAGAAAATATCTATGCTTTATTAGAAGAAACTGCCAAACCGAGGGAGATCCACCAGTACGGCATGGCGAATGAATCGATGCTGAATCCTTCAAAAAGCATCGCAGCTAATGCCATGAAACCCATCAGCGCGAGCATTTTCATCGTTTGATTGCCTGATTTGAATTTATTGACCAGTTCCGGGATGAGGGAAACCAGCCATCCAATGAATAGCGAAAAACCGATAATCCCCGTCTCAGCCAGGAGGCGCACCCAGAGATTTTTGATATTGAGCAACAGGGTTGAGCGGTACATCAAAGCGCGCACTTCGACCAACGACCAGCCAAAAGAGGGAATCTTCTCCGAAAAAAAGAAACCTGCGTTGCCTAACCCGACACCCAGCACCGGATAATCATTAAAAATATTCCATCCCGTCAGCCAATAGATCACCCGGTCGCCGAACTTCAATTCGTTAAAATAAGACAGCAGCGGATTGTCGCCGCTGAAATCAAAGCTCAGCAGATTGGCCATGCGCGGATCAACCCGGCTGTACACCAACACCACGCTGATGAGAAGCAGGATGTAAACCGCGATAAAAAATGCTGAGATCCACACGGTTCGAATTGGTTTTCGTTCAGGAAATTTCCGGTTGATCCAGTGCCGTATGAGGTTAACCATTTTCGCATGGATATAAATGACAGCCACCAGCAGCGCCATAAAGAAAGCCGCGAATCCCACCCGCGAAAGGGTTAATCCGAGCGACATAACACCGCCAACCAGCAGAAGGTTTTCCGGGCTCAAGCCAAGCAAACGAAAACGATGGCTGGAATGCATGGTCAGTGAGGAAGCCACCCAAAAGGGTAAGTACAACAAATTCAGCTGGTGTGCCAACCAGGAGGGCTCAAGGGTGAAACCGGTGACGCGCTGACGGTAAAGCACCCGCTGGGAAAGCAGACCCTGAAAATTAAACATCCATTCCGGGTAACCGTTATTCAAGGTCCAGGAGATGGCCTGCATGGCGCACCAAATCAGGATAACCAAACCGCTGAGGTTAATGATTCTGAATGTCTTTTCCCGGATGTCGCTGCGGCCTGGATATGAACTTGCCGCGGCAAAGAACAATACCCCAATCACCAGGGTGGCTGCGCTGGAGATCATCGGGCGGATGGCGCTTTGATCCTTGAAGAGCGGGAATTCATAAAACAGGGAAATGACCGAAGCGAGTATCGCAGCCAAGCTGAATAACACCAAACCGAAGATATTTCGGTTGATCTTTATTCGCTGAACGAGCCCGCTCGCGAACCAGGCGGCGCAAAACAGGAAAAGGAAAAGGATCGCGGGGCTGGCTACCGAATCAGAACCCAGCAGACGGCTGACCAGGGGCATGCTGGTCACCGGCAGCAGCGCGATCATCAGATACCAGGCGTATGACTGAATTCTGGATACAGCTCGCTGCGTCAATCGGCCGCGCCTCCGGAAAAGAACCGTATAAGAACATAACCGAGACCAAAAATGAATCCGCACAAAGCGCCAGCCAGAACCAGTATGGCTGTTTGGTGTCTGACAGGACTTGCGGACAACTCGGCATCTTCAACCAGGTTGACTGAAAGCGCGTAAAAGAGTCCCTGGCTCGACTGCTTTTCCTGCTGGATTTTCCCGCTCAGCTTCGCAATCTCGTTGAGCAGGGAATCGGCGTCGCCAAATCCGCAAAAATTCCCGGGAACGCCTGCCCCGCCTGACTGGAGACACCCTTGCAGATCATCCAGCATGCGCAGC
>CAYPAG010000080.1:0-7865 GCA_964408645.1 uncultured Pelolinea sp.
GGCGGGAACGAAAGGGGAGCGTTGGAGGGGACCCCCGGGCTATTTTTTCCACCAGAACTGGCAGGATGTGTTCCCCCCATATAATGTAATCAATAAACCGCATGAACAAGCCAGCGGCAAAAAACAATCTTTTTATCGTTAAACCACTCAGCTGACTCTAAAAAGGAGCTGACATGAGAAAAATTATATGCTTTCTCGGAGCAAGACCAAGCAAGTGTACGTATCTTTGGAACAATATTGAGCAGGTTGAGGGTGAGCAGTTTGCAGAAGTTCTGATCAGAAAAGAACAATTTGATCAAATGTGGGTTTTCTCCACGGAAGAAGCCAGGAAATCAACCTATCCGCTGCTTGAAAAATATGGTGATCCTCGGATCAATCCAGTCGATATTCCCGACGGAAATCAAGCCGGAGATTATTGGGTCATCTTTGAGAAGGTGATTGAAAAGATCGACGAGAATGACGAAGTCATTTTTGATATTACCCATGGTTTCCGATCTCTCCCCTTTTTAACCTTCCTTTTTGCAGCATATCTGAAGACTGCCAGAAATGCGGTAATTGTTGCGGTCTATTATGGAGCCCTTGAAATGGCTCGCAGCCATCCGGATGGTCTTGCACCTGTTTTGGAACTTTCTGAATTTGTAAAAATGTTGGATTGGATTATTGCAGCTGATCTTTTTCTACAAACCAGTGATGCCCGGAAACTGGCAACCCTGTTGGAAAGACGCTCCGGCACATCCAAAAAAGCAGCAAAAAACCTCGAGGCAGTATCTCTGGCAGCCTTCCTTTGCCAGCCATTCTCACTCGGAGCACAATCTGGAAATATATCCCCAAACTTGGAGGCTGCAGCAACCGAATTTTCCATTACATCGATCCCATTTACAGTTTTAGCCAACCGAATCGCAGACCATTTTTCCGCCCTGTCTCTGACAAGTGGTGCATCCGATGAGGACAAAATTATCCTGGAATATCGTCTCATCAGACGGTATTATTCGGATAAACAATGGGTACAATTTGTTACCTTGTCACGCGAATGGTTAATTGATGTAGTCACTGCCCATTTGGGTGAGCCACTGGATTTCTCGAGAAAAAGCCGCTCCCAGTTTGAAGACAGTATTAACATATTGAGCTTGCAAGGCTCACCTTTCCCCAATGGGAAACGAAATTATGATCAAAGTGACCTGAACAAATGGGGGGTAATCATTCAAACCTGGGATGAAAAAGAAATTATCCTTAAAGCATGGCGGGATATTCGAACCATTCGGAATCAGATTGATCACGCCGAACACCAAGCCCCCAGTTTATTAATTGCCCTGGACAATATGGAGAAAAAAATGGCAAAAATTTATACTTCGATACAAAAATTAGCTGAAACATGGCATTACGATCATTTTGAAAAGTAGCCCCCATGCTCATCCTCAACTTCTCCCACCCCCTCACAGAAAACCAGCTTGCCCGCGCCGCCGAACTGGCTGCCCAGCCGGTGGACGCCGTCTTTTACCATCTCGCGCTGGATCCTCTTTTGGTGTCTTGGTAAAATGTGTCCCTGGGTGAATAACATGAAGAATAGGTTCTTACACACCCACTTAAAATATTTAGAGTTTTCACTTGTAGCTTATTTTATGTTGAATATAATCAATTATAGACCAACAAACTGTTGGTCACAGACAGAAAGGGAGGGATTATGCAAGAAGAAACAGTCAAACTCCAAATCATCACACCACTGTTCTTGAAGGGGGCTAACCCTGATGGCCCACCTGAACTGCGCCCGCCGTCGTTCCGCGGTGAGTTGCGGTATTGGCTGCGGGCCACAATTGGAGCAGTCATTGGGGACACAAATTTGGAGAACATCAGAAAACTTGAAGCTGCCGTATTTGGCACCCCGGATAGCGGATCTCCAATAACTGTCCGGATTCCACAAAAACCATTAACAGCTTCCAAAAAACCCATCTTGCCTCACCATTCAGGGCAAACGGGATACCGTCATGCCTTTGATCCGGGTCAATCGTTCAGTTTGACGATCAACGCCCCACGCCCAGTTTCTGATGAGGTCTGGCGGGTTGCTGGCGCTACCTTGCGGATGATGCTCACGTTTGGCGGGGTTGGGCTGCGCTCCCGGCGGGGTTACGGCACCCTGGCGATTGTGAACGTGTTCCCCAAAACAAGCGACGGCTGGGATACACATATCCAGACAACAATTGTTGAATCGATAAATGCAGTAAAAGCCCTTGCCGCGAAACTGAGCATTCCAAGCCTTTCAGCGCCGCCCATTGGCCCCTGCAAATTTCCGTGTGGCAATCAAACCGGGATGATTCGAATTGTGGATCCGCTCCGTACCCAGGCGATCGAAACTGTAACCGACTTTATGAGCCGCACGATGAATGTGCCCTACCTGGGTGGTATTGCACCCAGGCAGGCATCTCCTCTTTGGGTCAGGCCAATTGAAATGAATGGCCAGTTTGGGCTGCTGTTCATGGTTCTGGCCTCGAATTTCACAGGCTCTGATTACGCCCAGGTCAAAACCTTCATCAATAGATTTGCTGGACACGATATCTCTGTGAGAGGATGGAACCAGCCATGAGCGACGCCATACTCGTCTTTACCTTTAGTCCGGTGCAGTCGTATATTGCCGAAGCGCGTCGGGCTGCTGACCTGTTCACAGGCAGTAGAATTCTGGTGCTTTTAGCACGTGCGTCTGCTGAAGCGATCATACGGGCCGGGGGAACAATGATTTATCCGGCCAGTTTGACGGGCGATGTGCCGAATAAATTACTGGCCTCTGTTCCCTGGGAGCAGGCAGAATCCGTTGCTGAATTGGCCAAAAATGCTCTGATCACCAAATGGAAAGAAATTGCTCAAGAGGCGCTGATTCAATTGGAGGGGAAAAGCCCTGCCCCAGATGCAGAATGGCACGAAATATGGAACCGTCAGGTCGATCGTCAGTGGGAAATCCATTGGGCTGCCGCCGCTCTTGAGAATCAAACCTACCCTCAGGCTTTTGACGCCGCCAATCGGGCGTTGGAATCTGCAAAACGCCTGCGTGCATTTGAACCATCTGAAGAGGATGGTGTGAAAGACACATTGTCTGGTCGTCGGTCGGCTTTGCGAAACAAGGAACTTTCGGCAAAGGATTACTGGACTCGGATTGCCGACCAGGTAGTGAGTGCCCGGTTACGCCCAAAAGGCCGTGAACGTCTGGACGCGATTGGTGCCATCAAGCGTTTCTGCGCTTTGGCAAACACACCCTTCCCATCAACCAGCACAGTGGCCAGTGCGGATTTCCTGGAGCGGATTCGAAATAACTCCGGGGTGAATCCTGTTCTACACACTTACGTTCAAAGATTGGACGGTCTGGGTTGTTTTCGTGTCCGGCAGGATCCGGTTTGGCCGTTTGATGGCGACTTGCTTTATCAAGAAACTTTGACGTTTGACACCTTGAAGGATGACTACCGCTTGACCAATGTGACAGATGCACAGCTTCTTTCTTGCCAAAGTGCCTGCCGGGATGTGTACCAGGCCGCTGGAGGTGACCAGCCCACTAAGTATTACGCCCTCATTGTGTTTGATGGTGACAATATGGGCAAGCGCGTCTCGGCCTGCCCCACAGTCGATGATAGCCGTAATTTTAGCCAGACCCTGGATCTGTTCTCGAGCCGGGTGCAGCAGATGTCCGCGCCAGGCAACCCGGATCAGGCTTCGGTAATCTATAACGGTGGCGACGATGTGATGGCAATGGTTCCGTTGTCCAGAGCCATCCCCTTTGCCTTAAAATTAGCAGATGCATTTTATCAGTGCACGGGAAACTCAGGCTCAGCTGGTATTGTCGTTGCCCATCACACCTACCCGTTGAGCGCTGTTTTACGCACGGCTCACGACGCCGAATTCTTAGCCAAGGAGGTCCCGGATAAGAATGCTGTTTGTGTTCAGGTTCTCAAACGCAGTGGAGAAACCTTGACCGTTAGTGGTCATTGGGCTGACCTGATGCCTGTGTTTGAAAATATCGTCAACCACCTGAAGACTAAAGCCCTGTCCTCAAAGTTCGCCTACGAGGTGGAAGCGGAGGCCCGCACGGTTACTGCCATTCCTGATCCCCAGGCTTGGGATGCGATGCTCCGGCGCCTGATTAACCGCCACCGCACAAATCAATTGGCAAATCCTGCTTCTGTGGCCCAGGAACTCACCCAATGGGCGCAGAACCTGGAAAATACTCAACCCGCAGCAGGATTACACCAGTTGGGTCAATGGCTGCTTCTGGCCCGCTTTATTGCAATGGGAGGTGGAGAATGAGCCCTCAATTGTTCCTCGATCCGGTGGATGTCTGGCTGTTCCGAGATGGCCGACCTTTCTCGGCAGGCAGCGATCATCGTGCCGAAAGCCTGTTCCCGCCGTACCCGACCGTCTTGCAGGGCGCTATTCGGTCATACCAACTGGCGCTTAAGGGCGTCAACCTTCATGATAAAAATGCGGTTAAAAATGCAGTTGGCACGTCCACCGATTATGGCTCTTTGCGCTTGCGCGGCCCCTTCCTGGCACGCCGCAGTTCAGGCAAGGTTGAGCGCTTTTTCCCACAGCCGGCTGATGCGGTTAGCGTCGGTCCCCAACAAATTGAACGCAGTGATAACCCGGCAGATCTACCGGCGGGCATTAAAACAAGCTGCCGTACCCCCAAGTTGATCGGCCTCAATGACCCTTTGAGCAAGGGTGAAGGCGGATTGTGGCTTGATAAAACGCAGTTATTGGATTACCTTGACGGCAAGAGAGTCGAGGCTGTTAAATCAGAGGACTTGTTCCTGCGGGAAAGCCGTTTCGGAATTGGCATGGACTCTGCGCTGGGTACTACCCTTCAAGGCGCCTTGTACGAAGTCGTCTTCATCCGCCCCCGGGAAGGTGTTGGCCTGACCATTGAAATGGACGGCTATCCGGGTTGGCCACAATCTGGCCTCCTGTCCCTGGGGGGCGAAAGCCGGGCAGCCGCCTTTGAGCAGATTGAGCCGTTACCCTGGCCAACACCGGCAGGTAAGCTGCCAAAGCGCTTCAAACTTTACTTTGCTACCCCTGCATATTTTGAAGCTGGCTGGCAGCCCCAGAGTTGGAAAAAATTCTTTACCCAACCCGTTGATCTTAAAGCTGCGGCAGTTAACCGCTTTGAGAGTGTTGGAGGGTTTGATTGGGCAGCCAATCCAGATCAGCAGCATCGCGCTGCACGTCGATTTGTCCCTGCCGGCAGTGTTTATTACTTTGAAAGTGGTCGCACGGAAAGTGGTGACACGGCCGAATTTGAGAAAACGCTAATTCAAAATGCTGTTACCGATTTCGGTAGCGAAATCGGTTTCGGCCAAGTCTTGGTAAAGGAGTGGTAAATATGTTCCAGGCTAAATCTATGTTGTATGCTTATGTTGAAACCCCACTGCATTCTGGTTCTGGCAAAGGCCTGGGGTCAGTGGACCTGCCCATTCAGCGGGAACGCACAACGGGATATCCCATTGTGCAGGCCAGCAGTGTCAAAGGCTGCCTCCGTGCTGAAGCAAATGGCAAAATCACACCCAATAATGATTTTCTGGCAATCTTTGGCCCTGAAGCTGCCAACGCATCCGATTATGCCGGAGCATTATCCTGCGGCGATGCCCGCCTCCTGCTCTTCCCGGTGCGGTCTCTGGCGGGTGTATTCGCCTGGACAACCAGCCTTGAAGCCCTGGCGCACTTTGAGCGCTCTGCCGCTGCCGCCGGGATTACCACCGGCTGGAATCTGGCACAGGCCGGCACTGTGGACCCAGACCAGGCCTGGATCAATGGCGATGTTTTGCTCGCGGGCGGGGCCGTTGTCCTTGAGGAGTTTAGCTTTTCGCCTGACCGCAAAGCTATTGTCAAAACCATCGGGGACTGGCTGGCTGAGAAAACCTTGCCTCAATTGGCGGAATACACCTATTGGCGCGATGCCTTACCCAAAAAGCTCTGTATCCTGCCCGATAATGCCTTCCGCGACTTTGCGCTTTATGCCACAGAAGTTCAGACGCACATTAAGTTGAACCCGGACACAAAGACAGTGGACGATAAAGCCCTTTGGACAAGCGAAAGCCTGCCGGCAGATACATTACTCTATTCCCCCCTGATGGCGTCCAATTCGCGCTCTGCGGCATCTCAACTGAATGCAGCTGATGTTTTGCAAAAGATCAGGGAGCTTGGATTGACGCGTATCCAACTTGGCGGCGACGAAACCACCGGTCAGGGCATTGTCGCTCTGCGTTTCTCGTAACGGAGGGTAGATAAAATGACGAACCAGACACCCCAAAATCGTCAACGAACTTTGGAACAGGAACGGGCTAAATTTGCCTGGGCCTGTGTATCCCGGATGAAAACCAGTGCACGGAAGAAAGAGTATGGGCAGCTTGCGCGCGGTGCGGCGGCTGATATTCAGATTAATGGCCTCGGGCAAACCCTGGCTTTTTGGCGCGCGAAGAACAATAACGAGTTGCTGTCTGATGTGTCCAATTGGCTGCAACAGCAGTTAGCCTTCACCCAGGCCGAAGTAATCGATTGGATTGCCAATACTGCTTCAACTGATGATTACCGCCGGGCAACCGCTGAAGCAGTTGCCGTGCTAATCTGGATAAAACGCTTTTCTGAAGCAGAACTGATTGAATAGGAGGCGGGCATGAGTTACCCAATCCCCCGTCGCAGTGCTCAAGCTTATGAAAGGCATCAAAATATGGCCGGACAAAATCCTGGCCTTATCTTTGATCGTTTTTCACCTGACTGGGGCCCAAATCCTTTGTTGAAAGAAGAAGGTTTACGAGCGGTACAATCGGCATCAACCCATATTGATACCGAGCTTCTCAAAGCCCAGCTTTTACGTTGGTCAGCTGCTGCCGCGGCTTTAGGCGCTCGTATGTTTACTTTTAAGACCGATTGGCGGTTGATTGCCGGTTTTGGTCGTAAAGGAACACTGGAAGTGGGCTTTGCCTTCAACCGCTACGGCTTTCCCGAACTGCCTGGCAGTGGTTTAAAAGGGTTGGCCCGGGCCTGGGGCCGGCTGGCGGTAGCTGAAGCGCTTGGTACCCAGGATCTGACCAGACTGGACGAGATCTTAAGCGAAGACGACCCGCAAAAATTTTCTGATGCCTGGCAGGAGGCTTATCCCCAGGCTTCTCCAAATTCCCTGGCTCTAGCCAATGACTTTCGAAGCCTGTTTGGGACAACTGCCTGTGCGGGTCGGGCCTCTTTCTTGAATGCTGTGCCTGATTCTACCCACGTCCCAGTGCTCGACGCTGACATCCTTAATCCGCATTATCCCAAATATTATGCGGGTGGCGAAACATATCCGATGGATGGGGATAGCCCCATCCCGGTCAAGTTTCTCACAGTTGCTGCCGGTACCCAGTTCTGGTTTGCCATTGCTCTTCGTGATGCCGGCCAGTTGCCATCCACTGAAGTTCAACGGTTGCTCGACCTGACTGAGAATTGGCTGACTCTGGCGCTGCAAAAATTGGGCGCTGGTGCTAAAACAGCCGGCGGATATGGCTTCTTCAGCGCGAATCTAACAGGGTTGTCTCCTTTACCCGAACCACCCAAATATGTGATCCCGCAGCCCGATGTGATTGAAGTTCGGCAAGGTATCGTCACTGGAATGCGACCAGATCGCAGAACCGGCTGGTTGAGAGATGAAGAAGATGCCGCTGGAGAGCCAAAATCGTTTTCCATTGACGTGATTACTCCCAAAGGCCGGACACCGGGTAAGGGTGCTGTGGTTACCTATACCCTCACCAATGGCAAAATTACTGAAGTAAAAGTCTAACCCCCTCCTAAAATGCTACTGCTCAACTTCTCCCACCCCCTCACAGAAAACCAGCTTGCCCGCGCCGCCGAACTGG
>CAYPAG010000081.1:0-5897 GCA_964408645.1 uncultured Pelolinea sp.
GACAAAGCTTCCTTCTGCGTCATCCACACCGATGAGGTCATCCAGGAGACTTTCACCACGCAGTACCGCAGCGTGATCGTTTTCGGCCGGGCAAGGATCCTGAGGGATGACAGCGAAAAGCGGCGCGCGCTGGAATGCCTGGTGAAAAAATACTCACCCGATTTCATCAGCCAAGGCGCGGCGTCCATCGAACGCAACTGGGACAAGTTCTGCGCGGGCGTGCTGCGCGTTGAACACCTGACCGGCAAAGCGGCGAAGGAGTTCGTCAAAAAATAATCATCAGGTTATCCAACTTTGATGAATGCGGCAGTATGGTTGGTGAATGTAAATCTTGCTTACTACACGATTGCGAATTCATTCCCATTGGTCTGATAATAAAATCTGCACAAAAAATTATCTTGAGTTTTTTCCACCTTTCATTTCGGATATTCGATATACTCTGCGTGAATACCCATTCTTTCACCAAGAGGTTTAATTAATGTCATTATCGCAGTTTCAAACGGGTCAGGGGAGATCCGACATGCGGGTGGTTTTCCGCGCCGGGGCTTTTGCGGCCATCGCCATGCTGGTTATCATGGCGGCCCAGATCGTCATCTTCGTGATCTGGCTACCGCCGCAGACAGCCGGGGAGATGATCGCGCTTTTCAATCAAAACGCTATTCTAGGATTGTTGAGCATGGATTTTCTTTATCTCATCAATAACGGCATCCTGGTATTGATCTATCTACCGCTCTACATGGTTCTGAGAGAAAAGGAACTCGGCTGGTCCACGATTGCCATCATTTTCGGTTTGGTCGGGATCGCGGCGTATTACGCAAGCAACACATCCTTTGAAATGCTCGCGATCAGCCGGCAGTTTGCAGCCGCCGGGACCGACGCGCAGAGAGCCGCTCTGCTTGGCGCAGGCCATGCCATGATGGCGGTCTATAAGGGGACGGCGTTCAATGTGTATTATGTTCTGAACGCCATCGCGCTGCTCATTTTCGCTGTGGTGATCTTGCGGGCTAATGTGTTTTCGAAAAGCATTGGGGTCACAGGCTTGATCGCCGGGATACTAATGACCATCCCCTCAACAGCCGGGATAGTGGGAATGGTCTTCGCCCTGGCTTCGCTGGTGCCATGGGCGGTTTTTCTGGTCCTTTTGATTCCTTGTTTTTTCAGACTCAGCCAGATGGCATGACATTTTTACTTGAAAGGAAATCAAGATGATCGATCAAAATATCCTCTTCGCGCTTGGCCTGACGCTCTTCGCGGGCTTATCCACCGGAATTGGGAGCCTGATCGGCTTTCTTTCTAAAAAATTCAACCCGAAATTTCTCTCCGCCGCGCTTGGTTTTTCGGCGGGCGTGATGATCTACGTCTCGCTGGTGGAGATCTTTGCCAAGGCGCGTGATTCACTGACCGCGGGCTTTGGCCCGCGCCAGGGCTACTGGATCACGGTGATCGCTTTCTTCTCCGGCATAATGGTGATCGCCCTGATCGACTGGCTGATCCCGAGTGAGGAAAACCCACATGAACTAAAGAACATGGAAGAGCCGGAGAAGGCAGACGAGGCCAAAAAGGCCAAGCTGATGCGCATGGGCCTCTTTTCCGCGTTGGCCGTGGGCATTCACAACTTTCCCGAAGGATTGGCCACCTTCATGAGCGCGCTGGCCGATCCTGCGCTGGGTGTCAGCATCGCGGTAGCGATCGCCATTCACAATATCCCTGAAGGCCTGGCGGTCTCGGCGCCCATTCACTTCGCCACCGGCAGCCGCAAAAAAGCGTTTTTCTGGTCATTTCTCTCTGGGCTGTCCGAGCCGGTCGGCGCGTTGATCGGTTATTTCCTGCTGCGATCCGTGTTTAATGAAGCCACTTTCGGCGCCATTTTCGGCGCGGTGGCGGGTATCATGGTCTATATCTCCCTGGATGAGCTGCTGCCCACCGCCGAGGAATATGGCGAGCACCATATCGCCATCTTCGGCTTGATCGCCGGCATGTTGGTGATGGCCATCAGTCTGGTGTTGTTCGTGTGATCGGCGACATGACGCTGGAAGCATTTTTCAAAGATTTTAAGGATTCGCGCCGTATTTTTGATCACCTGTTGGCTGTGATTTCATCAACCAGCCCGGTTGAATTGAAGATCACCAAGAGCCAGATCGCGTTGATGGATGAGAAACCCTTTGCGTGGATCTGGATCCCCGCCCGCTACCTGAAGGGCGAGTCTGCGCCCCTTGTCTTATCGCTCTTATTCCCAGAGAAAGATCTCTCCCCGCGGTGGAAACAGATCGTTGAGCCGGCCAAAGGCCGGTTCATGCATCACCTTGAATTGTTTTCTCGGAAGGAGATTGATGGCGAAGTCTGCGGATGGCTGGAGCGGGCGCGGCGGTAATCTTTGATAGAATTGACTCTCGCTTAGTGAGAAGCGGCCGGCGCTGTGATCCTAATGGAGCCGGCTGGAAGGCCTGTCATGAATATCACCATCCGCAATGAAATCGAGAGCGACCACCACGAGACGGAAAACGTCACCCGCGAGGCATTCTGGGATCTTTACCAGCCCGGCTGCGATGAACACCTGATCCTGCACCAGCTGCGCGAGTCGGCGGCATTCATCCCCGAGTTGGATCTGGTGGCCTGCCAGGGCGAACGCATCATCGGCAACATCGTCTACACCCGCGCGAAGGTGAAGAATGAGACGAGCGAAAAAGAAGTGTTGTGCATGGGTCCGCTCAGCGTCCTGCCGGAATTCCAGAAGAAAAGCGTTGGATCATTCCTGCTGCGCACCAGCATCAGCAAAGCCCGCTCGATGGGCTTCCCGGCCGTGGTCATCTTCGGCGACCCGCAGTATTATCACCGCTTCGGTTTCGTTAACGCGGAAAAGTTAGGCATCCAGACCTCCGAGGGCAAAAATATGGAGCCCTTCATGGCGCTCGACCTGACCGGCAAAGGCCTGCCTGACATCCATGGGCGGTTTTTTGAAGATCAGGCTTTTCAATCAAAGCCGGAAGACCTGCAACAATTTGAGCAACGCTTCCCGCCCAGGGAAAAGCACATCAAGCCGGGTCAGCTACGCTCCTGAAGCGAAACCGCCGTTATTTTTCACCCACTGAATACTCGCACATCTTTTTTTTCGTTAACTTGCCAGATTGCATTTTGGGGATTGTAATTGACTGGGAAAAGGACTACTATTTTATTTAACAGCCGGGCGGATATCTTTAATAATTCGCTGATATCCAAACCGGATTGTCCGCCATATCATCCTCTCATCGCCATCGCCCGTTCCCGTGGGCATTGGCGGCGCTAAGTTGAACCTTCAACCCACTGGGTTGAAGGATGACAGGGAAAGGATGGAACATGTTCAATTTTGGAAAATCAGCCAAAAAGGATCCCAAGGAAGCGCTGGATGACGCCAGCAAGGTATTGAACAAGGGCTTGATGGGCGGGCTGACCAAGGCCTTCATGGGCAAGGATTTCGTGGACCAGGCCAACGCCGGCATCAACATGGCCAATCAAGTTCTCGACGGCGCGGCTTTGGGAGAAGAGTTGGCCAAGAATGGCGCTGACGGGGAAGCGGAAGTACTGGCCATCCAGGATACCGGCGCGACGGCCAATATGAATCCGATCGTGGTGTTGACCATCAAGGTCAAACCGGCCACTGGCGTGGAATTCCAGACCGCCGGGCAGTTGATGGTCTCGCGTCTGGCAGTGCCGCGCGTGGGCGACAAGATCAAGATCAAATATAATCCGGAAAATTTGACCCAGTTCATCGTTGTCTAATATTTCCAAGTTAAACCTAATTTGATAAGCCCTCAAGCGTCTGAGGGCTTTGTTAAATTAACATGAAAACAATATACAATATCGGCCAAATCGCCATCCCGGTCAGCGATTTGGACGCGTCCATCACTTTTTACCGGGGACTGCCGGGATTGAAATTCCTTTTTCAGGCGCCGCCCGGACTGGCTTTTTTTCAGAGCGGAGAAGTGCGCCTGATGCTGGAAGCAAGCCCGTCGGGCAGGGAAGGCGCGCGCGGTTCGGTGATCTATTTCCGCACCGCGGATATCGTCAATCTGTATCATGAACTTCATGCAAAGGGCGTCAGCTTTATTGATGAACCGCATTTGATCGCCAAAATGCCCGACCACGAGCTATGGATGGCATTCTTCCATGATCCGAGCGGCAATCTGCTGGCGTTGATGGCTGAGCTGCCGCTCAACGCGTAAGCCGGTTCGTTTCAGCAATACAATTAGGATGCTGCAACTATCGTTTTCCGAGGAGGGCATTGACATGCAATTCCCAAAGATTGGCGTGGCGGCCATCATCCTGGCGGAGAAACGCCTGCTGCTGATCCGGCGCAGGGGTGCGCACGGCGAAGGCACCTGGGCGGTGCCGGGCGGCCACCTGGATTTCGGGGAGAGCCCGGAGAGCTGTGCCATCCGCGAGGTGCGCGAGGAGGTCGGTCTGGCGGTCACGGATCCACGCTGTATCGCCCTGACCAATGACATTTTCGCTGCCGAGGACAAGCACTACATCACTATTTGGATGCGCGTGGAGTGCGCGGAAGCCGGCTCGATCATCCCGGCTGTGGATGAGGTGAGTGAGTGGGGCTGGTTTGCCCTGGACGCCCTGCCGACGCCGCTGTTCCTGCCTTTGGAGAATTTGCTGAATGGCCGTGAGGTGGTTTTTGGATCGGCGGTGGAATTTCTGATTTCCTGATTCGCCATGAGACAATATTCAGCGATTGAATGATGGACTCGAGAGTCTGCTCGAAATCCACTCTGAACCATGTAAAGTGTTGGTAGGCGCGAAGCATGCTTCGCGCTTACCCGTGTTTATAATAGAAGAAATCTAAAAGCTTTGGGGGTACGGGACGCTGTGGGCTTTTTGAGAAAAATTGGGAGGACAGAAAATATGAGTTTCCTTGAAAGCGAACGCGCGCGCCTGGTTTCCCTGCGGGATGAGTTATTCGATGACCCTGGCAGCGGTTTGTACAGGCAGATCCCCAGGCCGTTTGTTTTGTCAGACCCGCTGAAAAACCTGTTCGAACCGGTCAGAGTGGATGCGCTGGATTACTTCCGGCGAAATCAGATTACCTGGTGGAATGACCATGGCGAAGGGCCAACCGGGCACTTGCTTTCCTCGCAGATCGCCTGCCTCAACCACCTCTTTTTTCTGCGGGATAAACAGCCGCTGGCCTCGGCGGTTTTGAACTGCATTTCCGATGAGCTCATTCAGGCGGAGATGGTGGATGACGGATATGTGGAGTTTGAGATCGTTGGCAAGCAGAATTACCTGGGCGAGAAATCCCACCATCGCGGCGCCAACGCGACCTCCATTGACGCGCTTATGGTCGGACGAAAAAGAGATGGGGGTAATTGCCTGGTGATGATCGAGTGGAAATACACCGAAAAGTACGCCAGCGATGACAAGTATATTCCTGCCCGCGCGAAGATTTATGACCGCTTGATCATGGATCCGGAGTCACCCATACGAGTCAACAATCCGCAGCATCTGTACTTTGAACCCTATTATCAACTGATGCGCCAATGCCTGCTGGGTTGGCGCATGACGATGAAACGGGAATATGGCTGCGATGAATATCTCCATGTGCATGTCATCCCGGAAGGCAACCATGAATTGCGGCAAACGAACACTTCCCCAGGTTTGGCAGGCAGTTCGATGTCGGAGGTATGGAAAAGCGTTCTCAAGCAGCCGAAGCGTTATGCGGTGGTCACGCCGGAATCGCTCTTCAGCGACGTGAAATTTCTCCATGCTGGGCGATCGCTGACCGCTTATCTCGCGGCGCGTTATTGGCAGTCACAGTAAAATGAACGAACCAATGACCCAAACCTTCACCACCACCATCGTTCAGGACGACCAGGTTAACGCCACCGGCATCCCGGTGCCCAGAGAAGTGGTCG
>CAYPAG010000081.1:5997-7699 GCA_964408645.1 uncultured Pelolinea sp.
CCCGCAAGGAATTCGCGCGCCTGGTGGAAAGCGCCAAAGCGCCAGAAACACGCACGCGGCGCATCACCAAGATCGTCAATAACTTATCCGGAAAATAGGCTCTTATTTCACCCGTAGGGTCAGCGCCGCCACCGAGACCGGCGGCAGGGTGAGCTGCGCCTGGCCGTCCGCGACCTTGACCGCGCTAAAGGGCTTGGCTGTGACCACGTCTGGCTGCTCGTAGGTGTTCTCCGCCTTGATGCCCGGCCCGCTGACGATCTCCGCCGACATCAGCGCTTCGATCTGCCCGCCCGGGAACTCGATCGTGACCGGCGCGTCCTCTTGCTGGCTGCGGTTGGAGAGGAACACGTGCAGCAGCCCGTCGCCCAGAATGGCGCTGGTGTCAATATAGTCCACATACCCGTACAGCTTGCTTTCGTAACCCGGGCCGGCCACCGCCGGGCGCAGGGACATGCCCTCGCGCCGCTTGCTGTACAGCAGGAAGGGGTAATAGATGGACTGCAGCATCATTTCGTCCCCGCGCGTCATAACCGGCGCGAACACGTTGACCAGCATCGACAGGTTGGCGATCTTGACCGCATCTGCGCGGCGGATGAAGCTGTTCAGGAAGCCCGCGATCACCAGCGTGTCCTCCTGGTTGAAGGTCTCTTCCAGAATGTGCGGGGCGAACTGGCCGCGCCCGTCCTTGTGCTCGGCCTTGCGCGCGCGGTACCAGATGTTGTATTCGTCAAAGCACAGATAGTGGCGTTTGGGGCTGCGGGTGAGCGCCTGGACATAGCGGCAGACCGCGTCCATCTCCTCGATCTGCTGGGTGATGGCGTTGGTCACCGCGAAGAAGTCCGCGGCGTTGCTGTCGTCATTGCGCACGTAGCGGTGCACGCTCAGGTATTCCGCGAAAGGCCCGATGTACTCCAGGACTTCGCGGTCCCAGCCCGCGTAGGTGGGCAGGTCCAACTTGCAGGAGCCGCAGGCGATGGTCTCGATGGTCGGATCCACGTCCTTCATCATCTTGGCGGCCTGCTGCGCGCGCAGGGCGTAATCGCGCGCGGGCACGTGGCCGTGCTGCCAGATGGCGTCCATTTCGTTCCCCAGGCACCACAGCTTCACGCCGTAAGGGTCCTTGTGCCCGTTGGCGGCGCGCATGTCCGCGTATTTTGTGCCGGTTGGGCTGTTGCAGTATTCCACCCAGTTGCGCGCTTCCTCGGGGCTGCCGGTGCCCAGGTTGGCCGCGATCATCGTCTCCCAGCCCATCTTCTTGGCCAGCCGCATGAACTCATCGGTGCCGAACTGGTTCGGCTCGAGCGACTTCCAGGCCAGTTCGCGCACCGCCGGCCGCTGGGCTTTGGGCCCGATGCCGTCCATCCAGTGATAATTGGAGACGAAGTTGCCACCCGGGTAACGCACGACGCTCATATCCATGGCTTTCAGCGCGGCCAGCACGTCCTTGCGGAAACCATCCTCGTCCGCGTGCCTGCTCTGGGGGTTATAGAGGCCATCGTAGATCTGGCGGCCGACATGCTCGATGAATCCGCCGAAGATGCGCGGGTCCACCTCCGCGATCTGGTATTCCTTGTGATAAATTACGCGCGTATGCTGCATGAGAAGAATCCTTTAAGTGGAGTTTTTGTGTTCGATAGTATATAAAGAATATTTCCCCTTGTCAAAATCTCACAGCCACCCTTCGGGCATAAATCCCCTTCGC
>CAYPAG010000082.1:0-5117 GCA_964408645.1 uncultured Pelolinea sp.
CGGCATCGCCATCGCCCTGTTCGCCATTTTCCGCGAGGTCAGCAGCATCCAGGCAGCCAGCATCGCGAACACGTCCAACACGAAACTGCTGCTGTCGGACATGCCGGCCGCGTTGTTGGCGGCTGTGCTGGCTCTGACACTCATCCGCTGGTTCAAAACCAAAGAGAAACGCATCAGCGGTTATGAATTTCTGGTGGGCGGTTTGATCGGTGTTTTTATTCTGACACGTCTTCAAACCATGGCCTTGGTGCCATTTGCATTAATCCTTGCAATCATCCACTCATACCCAAAATTTAATAAAATCCTTGTTTCCTTTTTTATCCTGCTTGCCTCAATCGGTTTAGTGATTACGCCAGTTCTAATACGCAATCATTCAATCACCGGTGTTTTTTGGGTGGATAATCCTGCGTCTTCCAGTGGTTTATCAAGAATCTTAACAACGGGAATAGAGGTTAACGAAGATGTTATTTCCCAATCCTCGAACAATCCTATCGGCAAGAATTTACAAGTCTTCCAAACAATCTTCAAAAATAATTTTCTTGAGTACATTTATTCAATCGCAGATAATTTATCCCGAAATTTGATTTCTTCAATTTTGGTTCTCCCCGTAAGATTAGGCAATCACCCTCCGTTTTTGGATTTTTTGACATTCACCACACCATTTTGGTCGGAAGTCTACAGTCAGCCGAATGTCTTTAACGCACTTGTGATCTTGGGCAATCTGGCGGTCATTTCACTTGGGTTTGCCCAAATCTTCAAGCGAAATCCCTGGCCAGTGCTCGTTATTTTGGGTTTGTACATTGTGTATAACCTGAGTTCCGCGGTTGTCAGGTTATCCGGCTGGCGGTTCATCCTCCCGATGGAGTGGATCATTTCCGGTTTTTACGCGCTGGGGATGGTTGAAATCGTTGGTTGGGTTTATCAAAAGGTAACTGGTTTGAGCGCCAGCTCCTGCTCTGCCTGGCTTGCCGAATACCCTGCAACTGAAGCGACCCAACGGAAAGCTTACCCCACCTACCTGATTTTCGGCCTGATATTTTTAATCACCGGCGCATTCATCCCCGCCAGGGAGCACTTGCTGCCTTCGCTGCTGCCGGAGTATTCCAGGCAGGAGGTTTGCGAACGTATCGATTTGGCGTTGAACGAAAATGGGTATGGCGATCTGCGTGAGAACTTCATGGACTTTTGTTCGTCTGAAGACACACGGGTGCTGAAGGGTTATGGCATTTATCCCAGATACTTTAAAACCGGAGAAGGATACTATGACCGGAGTTACGACCCCTGGTTTGGAAAACAGGATTTCGCCCGGCTGGTGTTCCGCCTGATCGGCACGCGCAATGGCAAAGTGTATATAAAGACTGAGACAGAGAATCTGCAATTCCCGAACGGCGCCATGGTCTACTTGGCCGGCCGGGATAAAACCAAATTCGAAGCGCAGTTTGTGTTTGTGGATGGACCCGAACCCGAGTTGATCATTGCAGCGCCGATATTAGCGGGAGAAGAGCCGATGGTTTTGCCAGATTAACAAAATTTGGTAACCGCGAAGCATGCTTCGCGGTTACCAAGCCAAAGATGCCAGATAAAACAGGATTTGAAAGAAACAGATGAAAAGATGCTGAAGAGACTTGTCAACCATCCGATTTTCTATTTTGGATGCCTGGCTTTGGTAATCTTGGTTTTTCTTCTGATGGCTTTCACCTATGCGCATCAATTGCCGTCCCGCGTGGATGAAGGATCCTTCCTGATCAAGGGGTACTACTACTGGACGGGCAAATATCAACCCTTTGAGGATTACGGGCCTTGGACCAACAACATGCCGCTGGCCTACTATATCCCCGGCCTGGCACAGGTTGTGTTTGGCCCCGGCCTGCGCACGGGCCGCTATTTCATGATCTTTCTGACCCTGCTCAATTTCACGGCTTTGTTCCTGCTGGTGCTGCGCCTGAAGGGCAAATGGTGGGCTTTGTTTGGCATTCTGCCGTTAGCCATCAATCCCTCGCTGATCAGCATGTATGTGCAGGCTGTGTCGGAAGGCGTGGTGGCATGCCTGCTGGCCTGGATGATGTTCTTTCTCATCGGCGAAAAGCGCAAAGATTGGCAGATCGCCGCGGGCGCCCTGCTGGCTGCGCTGACCATTCTGACACGCCAAAACATGATCCTGCTGGCGCCCCTCGCGGTGATTTATGCTTTCTGGCTTCACGGGCGGCGGGCGGGTTGGATCGCGCTGCTTTTCACCGGAATCCCCTTGCTGATCGGGCACCTGATTTATTACCCGGATATTTTCAAATTATGGTTTGCCTGGCTGCCCGGATTCATCCGCCGCGCTTTCGAGATCAAGGTGCTGGAAGGCGGCGGCACCCAGGCCTGGCAGCCGGAGGTGGAATTCTTCACCCGCGTTGCCTCTTTCTTCATGACCCTGCGCTATCATTTTGTCTCGATCTTTGGCGTTTGCATCGCATTAGCGGTACTGCCTTTCAAGAAATTTTGGCAATCTGTTTATGACCGCAAATTGGTCGCACTGCTCTTAACGACCTTCCTGCTTTTCTTTGGGCTGCATGCCTGGGCGTCGCTGACCAAGAATTATTGTGTGTTCTGCTTTTCCACCTATGTCTCATTCTTTGTTTCCCTGGCTGTCGTCGCCGGTGTGATTTCGGTCAGCAACCTGTTCGCCTCAAACAAGCGGTTTTCAGCGCTTTGGTTGTCGCTCTTTTTCGTGATCGCACTGACTGGCACCTTCCTCGGCAGCCTCGAAACTGTCGGCCGTTGGACCATGGACTTACCATTCCCGCGCATCAAAGACGGCCGTTTCCTGCCCGGGACAACGGAGGTATGGAAGATCTTTGAAAACCGCTTCGGCTGGACCTACGACCAACTGCTGCGCGTCATCCCGCCGGTGACCGGTTTGCTTGCCGCCATTTTGGTGTTGGCATTACTCATTGGGCTTTATTTGGGCATCAAAAAGAGAAACGCTATTCGTTCTGATAAATTCCTACTGGCCGGTTTATTGATCATCAGTACCCTGCTGACGCCAACCCTTATCCTCGGCGGCGACAATTTCGGCAATCCTTGCGGGGGAGATGTGCTGTCTGCTTACGAAGCAGCCGGCGCGCAGCTGCAGGCCATCATCCCGGATGGAAGCACTGTTTATTGGGGAGGAGGCAGCGTGGTCACCCCGCTGCTTTACCTCACCGACGCCGAACTTCACCCACCGCAGCTAAACGGCATCTATTCCGCGAGACGCGGGGGCGACCGTGATCTATTGGAAAAATCGGGATACTACAATGAAGAATCGCGTCGGGCATGGCGCGAGAGCGATGAATTCATCCTGATCGAGAACATCAACCTGGTCGGATTCTGGAAGGAATATCTCGATCCGGAGTTGTTTAACGAATACCAGGCTACAGTCCCATTGGATCCATGCAATCCGGATTCATTCATCCGTGTTTACCGCAGAAAATAATCCTATTTCTTCCTTGCCCAAATGCACACAAAGGCGTTAAGGTGAAATGTGGGTAGAAAACGAAATGGAAGGTAAGTAACTTTTTCAATTTTGAAGTGATTTTTGAGTTTTTCGAAAATAATCGGATATTCATTGACATGGCTGGCTTTGATCACCGCATCATAATCAATATTGAATTTATTTTCCATGTATCGTTTTGTGGTGAATTCACGGCCAATTTTATAAAGAAGCCCTCCTTCAGCGGGTAAAGCGACAAGAAAATCGCCGTTATCCATTAATAACCGGTTGACTTCGCGCACCGTTTGGTCAAGTTTATCCAGGTGCTCCAGCAGGTAGATCGCAATCACCCGGTCAAATGAGCCATTGGTAAACGGCAAATCGTTGGCATCAGCCGCAACCAGGTCCAGTTTTCGAAATCGGGTTTTTACTTTTTCAAGATTATGAAAATTGTTATCCAGCCCGTGATATCCCTTTAACCGCCGGGCGCGCTGGCGCAGGTGATGTCCCTGGCCAATCCCCAATTCAAGCCGACAGCAGGTTTTATCAGGACGAAGCCAACGCGTGATCTGTTTATGCCCGCTATCCTGGAGCCAGCCGGTCAATCCTTTGTAAATGTATTTGAAAAGCTCATCCTTCTTTTTGTTATCCCAATTTTGAGGGCTGAGCGGTTCTTCTTTTGGCAACGTTACCTTTGGGCAATTCCATTAATCACATCCGTGATTTTGACCATGTCTTTTTCATTAAGTGAAGGATGAATGGGCAAGTTGATCATCGACTGACTGCAAAGCAGACTGTTGGGAAATTCATGCCCTTCCGCATATTGCCGGTAAGCCGGCAGGTGGGGCATGCTGTATTCGATCAACTGGCCAAGCTGAACTCCCTCACGCGCCGAGACTTCCAGCACGAGATCTCGATCCGGTACGCGAATGGCAAAATGAGAATAGGTCGCGCCTTCAACGCGAGGCGGCAGCACCCAGCCGCTGGGAACTTTTAACTTCTCAAAGTAGAAACCAGCGATCTCACGCCGACGGCGCTTGATGAAAGCATATTTTTCCAGCTGCCGCAAACCCACACGGGCTTCCAACGAAGACAGGGAGTGATCATGATCCGGCGGAAAATGGATTTTTTGATCCAGGTGATACGCGTCAGTCAACCCCTTCAGCAGGGATGTCCGCTCTTGCAGCCAGTAGGTTAATCCATACATAGTATTCTCGAAGGCAGCCAATGATGCAGACAGGTAGAGCGCGCGCCGGATGATTTCGAAAAGTGATTTGCGGGAAAAATTTTCATCCCGAAAGGCGATTAAATTGGCGGCAATATCTTCGTCATCCGTCGTCAGCATTCCGCCGAAAATTGAAGTGATCTGTTTGCTGATGCCCAAACCGAATAAAGCGCCATCACCGGCCTTGATCACCGATTTCCCCTGCCATTCAGCTTCGAAAGAATGCGCGCAGTCCTGAATGACATAAATGCGCTGGCCATAACGGTTCTCCGTGTCGCGGACGATCTGATCCACGCGGTTGACGTCCATCGGATAACCAAAAATGTGGGTGGGGATAACCATTCGCGTGCGCCCGGTGATCGCGCGCTCCAAAAGATCAAGATCCATGTTGTAATCGCGCAAATTGCAATCCACGAATCGTGGACGGTTGCCGCT
>CAYPAG010000082.1:5217-7693 GCA_964408645.1 uncultured Pelolinea sp.
TTAATGCTTGCGGCACATATGCCCCGCGATTGCGCGAAGGCATCTGATCCTGAAGTTCAGGCAGGTCGTAATCCACAAAATCCGAAAGATGCATCTGAAAATGGATCGGCATCCCCGCTGACCTCATTCTTTTATACAACTTTGCATAAGGTTCATACCCGAGGAACAAGAGCAAGGTGGCAAAAAAGGGAACGCGCAAGGCAGGCGTGACTGAAACGGGGAATTCAACCAACCCATCCCGCCCCTTTTTGGATAGTGAATGGGCGCTGGTTTGGTAAGGTTTACTCGGAGCCAGCATGTACCGCCACATCCCCATCGTTGTACGATCAGGTTTGGGCTGCCTGAACATACTCGCCCAATGAGCGGCTTTCATCACCGGCATCAATAGTGTTGGAAAGACTGATGAATCGTATTGATAGCCAAGTTTTTTTAAGACCGGCAAACCGGAATCATCCATATTCCAGCCCGGAGAACGAAAACCCACCGGTGTCACTCCCGTGACTTCTGCGCAGAGCTTGCCCATGTCGGCAATTTCTTTCTCTTTTTGAATGTCAGACAGCCAGCGGAAACCCTGAGGGTGTGTCATGGAATGATTGGCCAGTTCGTGACCATCATTCGAGATCGACCTGATCGAAGAGTGATTCATTTCGGAGACAAAATCAGTCCCAACCATAAACAGCGTGGTTTTAATGTCAAATTCACCAAAAAAGCGGCTGATCGTTTCCAGGCCAGTTCTTAACTCGATAAAGGAATAACCTTCCTTTCGGGACAATCCATTGCCTTTGTAGATCGAGGACAGGGTATCCACATCAATGGACACGGAAGCCATTGGCATTAGTCAGACCTCTGAGGAAATTTGTGGTTTCTTGAAACCACCAGACTCCCCTTTTGATTTAATGCCTGATGGTCAAGCGGTTGTACGCGCTGGCCAGCCATCGATCCAGAGAAATATCGTGACGAGGCCATGTGAATTGAGTTGAATTTGCCTGCATGGCTTAGACTTTTCAACTTCAAGTTGTCTGACAAGGTGTAATGGTCAGTCATGCTGACCTGATCCTCAGCGAACACAATCTTTCTCTCGCGAACCAGGGGAAAACGCTTGTCAGTTTTGATCAACCAGGAAACCATGAGCTTCTTAATTAACTCGTTTAAAAATCCGACGCGCATCACGGTCAGATTGAGCAGACGCAGCATCAGATAATTGAACGGCGTAGGTTTCTGCCTGCTCACAGTGAAAAAGTTTGATTTTCCCCCGAAGATAAATCTTTTAAAAGAATAAGCATTATCCAACTTCGTAGATTGGGTAGAAATCCACTGACCGCTTGCTGTCTCAGCCAACGCGCCGCCATCATCCTCAACCAGGCGCTTGGTTGGTTTATCGAATATTTTTAACACACCGCCATTCGATGCGCCGATCACCGCGTAATAGTGCGGGTGACCAACCACCATGATCCCCGCCTCTTTAAATTCCTTGTTTACCTTGTCCAAATCAAAAGGTAATTTTCCTGCTGATTTATTTGGGACGTCACAGTCAAGCACCCGGATTGAACTGGAAAGCAAGGGTGCCAAATTGCCCATATCAATATCAAGCAGCGTCACTGTGGAAAGATTTTCTATACTTTCGAGCATAAAGTGATGAATGGCGAGCGCCTTGGGAAAAACATGCGCGAGACTGGCAATTCCACCGGGATAATACACTTCCGTCCTGCGGCTGCCGTATTCCCCGCCCAGCGACCCATCTGGATGAATGAAATATTGAAGAAACTCCAGCGAACGATCGAGCGATGATCTCAGCTCTTCTGATGGTTTTAAGCGATAAATGCTGGCGAGGTAATGCATGCACAGCGTTTGGTAACCAGGGTCAGCCCCACCATACTCCGGAAACCATCCTTCCGGCGATTGGTTTTTCAGGATGAACCCGAGCAATTTTTGCGCGTGATCATCATATTCTGAACTTTGAAAGAACTCACCCGCCATGAATAAACCCAACGCAGCACCAGCCAGGTGATTGGAGATCAAGCTATGTTTTTCATTACTGGCGCACAGAAAATCCGCGGCATGTTTCAAAAGCCGTTCGATTTTCTCTTTTTCCACTTCAGCGCATTGGCCTTTGACTGCCTGGTAAGCAGCCGCCAGATCGGGCAGCAGAAAACCAGTCGCGCCAAAGCTGCGTTCAAAAGGATACGCCTGATCAAAGGAACCATCCCGGTGTTGGATGCCCGCTGTGAAAAGAAGGCCGGCGATGATTGTCTTCCCGATCATTTCCGGTTCATACTCGCCTTCATTATTCCGCATGTACCATGCGAGATTGGCCAGGTTTCTCTGATAAGTTGCCTCAGGGAAATCGGTCAGCTTCCAACCCCAATAACGGCGGTCAAAGCAGCCGTAGGTTGATGAGGATGGATCGCGGTTTATTTCACTCAGGAGGTGGCGGCAGGATTGCTGCACCTGCGCTTCCAGTTTTATTTTCATGCTG
>CAYPAG010000083.1:0-7683 GCA_964408645.1 uncultured Pelolinea sp.
TCAGTTGTGATTTTTCCAGAACTTCTCGATGAAGGCTACCCCCATGCGCGTCCATCGTGACCACCGCCGGCAGATCCGAAACTTCAATCACCCACATCGCTTCAGGCACGCCAAACTCCAGTTTGAAGACATCCAGCACTTTGACCACACTTTTAGCGATCAGCGTTGCCGCGCCGCCGACTGCATGGAAATAAACCGCCGGCGCTTCAGCGCAGGCCCGCAGCGTCTTCACGCCCATGCCGCCTTTGCCAAGCACACCTTTCAGCTGAAAGTGCCGCAGGATGTCGCCCTGGTAAGGTTCTTCACGCGAGCTGGTCGTAGGTCCGGCGGAAACAAAGCGATAATCGCCGGTCTCCAGACCGCTCACAACTGGCCCGCAATGGTAGATGACGCTGCCCTTGAGCAGCGGGAGTAATTTTTGGTAGGTAGCCAAACTGGATAGGCTGCTCTCGGCTTTTTGGGTGATGAAATGATCATGAAGCCATTTGTGGGCGGCGTCGCGGCCGGTGACGATCACGCCATTGAGCAGCACCTCGTCGCCCACCCGTAACCCACGGACGGTTTCATCGGATATCGGGATGGATAATTGCTTAATCATAATGGTTATAATCCACTTTTTCGCCGCTGATGGTCAGGCGCGCGCGCCGGAACGCCCAGCACATATAGGAAACACTCACAAAATATGACGCCGGCAGGCGGTGAGCGCCGGTGATGCGCGTCGACAGAATGGTGGTTTGGCCGCCAAAACCCATCGGCCCGATGCCCAGTTGGTTGGCTTCTTGGGTGATGCGCTCCTCCATCGCGGCGGTTTCCGGATCAGGATGGTAACAGCCGATGGGTTCGAAGAAAACTTCTTTGGAAGCGAGATAAGAAGTTCCGCGATCGCCACCGACGGCGATGCCCAAAAATCCCGGCGCGCAGCCCTGCCCCTGGGCGCGGAACACCGCGTCGAGGGCTGCCCTGCGCACGCCCTCCAGGTCGCGGCCGGCGAGCAGATCAGCATCCGGCAGGGAATACTGCCTGCCCACGTTTTCACATCCACCGCCCTTTAAGATTACGTCAATGGTTAAGGTGCTGCCATCCACTTCATCAAAATGAATGGAAGGGAAGTGCTCACCTCCCAGGTTGTCACCGCTGTTGATCCCGCTCAATCCGTCCACCGCGTTGGGACGCAGCAGCGATCGTCTGGTTGCTTCTGCCACCGCGCTCCTGATCGTGGTTTTAAGTTCGCGTATTGAGTATCCTGAAGGAAAACGCACCCGGAAGATTGGCGTGCCGGTATCCTGGCAGATCGGGGTTGAACTCTCTCTGGCAAGTGCTGAATTCTTTAGTAATGTATCGATCACCTGCCTGGCGGGAGTGCCTTCCGCTTCGAAGCTGCCTGCCGCCGTTAAGGACTTTTCTATATCCTGCGGTAATTCGGTGGATGCCCGGCGGATCAGTTCCAGCAGTGGTGCAGAGAGGTCAGCCATTATTTTTGTAGCCGCTTGGACAATGCCTGCTTGTAGGCTTCCACATCCAGGTTGGTAATGCGCGCGGCACCGCTCCTGATAGCCGCCAAGGCGACTGCCGGTGCTTCCCACAGGCAGACGCGCTTATCGAAGGGCTTTGGAACCACATAATCGCGCCCGAATTCCAAATGGTCAAGCTGGTATGCCCGAAGCACATCATCAGTGACCGGCTCTTTGGCGAGATCCGCCAGCGCGTGGGAAGCAGCCAATTTCATCTCTTCATTAATTGAGCGAGCGCGCACGTCCAACGCCCCGCGGAAAATGAATGGGAAACCGAGCACGTTGTTAATCTGGTTGGGAAAATCTGAGCGGCCTGTGCCGACGATCGCGTCCGGCCGTGCTTCGCGCGCCAATTCGTATTTGATCTCAGGATCCGGATTGGCCATTGGGAAGATGATCGGATCTGCAGTCATGCGTTTGACCATGTCCTGCGTGACAATATCAGCCGCGGATAAGCCAATAAGGATATCCGCGCCTTCCAGGGTATGTCCCAGATCAGCCGGCGTTTCGCCATTGGCAAACTCCACTTTCTCTGGTGACATTTTCTCCTTGCGGCCTTTGAAGACCAGTCCGGCGGTGTCCACCATCCAGATATTCTGTCTGTCAAAACCCAGCATCACCAGCTGCCGCGCGCAGGAAATGGCTGACGCCCCTGCGCCGGAAAAAACCACTTTGGTGTTTTCAAATTTCTTTCCGGTGATCTCCATGGCATTCAGGATAGCCGCGCCCAGGATGATCGCGGTGCCGTGCTGGTCGTCGTGAAAGACGGGAATATCCAGCATCTCCTTTAGCCGTGTCTCAATATAAAAGCACTCGGGAGATTTAATATCCTCCAGGTTAATACCGCCAAAGGTCGGCGCGATGGCGCGTGTCACCTCGATCACTGTGTCAGGATCTTCAGAATCCAGCTCGATATCAAACACATCGATATCCGCGAAGGCTTTGAACAACACTCCTTTGCCTTCCATCACCGGCTTGGAAGCCAGCGCGCCGCGGTTGCCAAGGCCCAGGATGGCGGTGCCGTTGGAGACCACGCCAACCAGGTTGCCGCGATCCGTGTATTCATAGGCTAATTCCGGTTGTTCGGCGATCTCGAGCACTGGGTAGGCCACGCCAGGAGTGTAGGCCAATCCCAGGTCATACTGGGTTTTCAGGGGTTTGGTGGGTGTAACCGAGATCTTGCCTGGTACGCCGTCCCGCTGGTGGTATTCCAGCGCGGCTTCTTTGGTGATTGATGCCATAAATGATATTCCTTAGTTATTGGTAGTTTTGGAGCTTTTCAATTATAGGATGAATTTGAAACGGGATTGAAGGGAAATCTACCTTATAACTGAAATTTGGCACTCAATAATTGCGATTCGTTCAATTAAAATACCCAATCGTCAGGCCATGGTTTATCAAAATAACTAACAAAGGGTGTAACAAAAGATAAAAAATAAGTTGCTTATCATCTTCAAAGAAATGTTTTGTAACCCTGTTAGTGGGTTCCAGCTGGATGTCTTGAAGCTCCATGGTCGCGTTGATCACCGCCTCACTCAACAATGGAGTCAAGAATATTATTTACCTTGTCGAACTTGAAATGCATAAAAACAAGATGGGTAATGTCCGAATAAGACTGTTGGATCAAATCAAAATGAGTCTAATTGGTGCTCACTTGGATTATAAGAATTTGTTAACCTGTTCTTTACATCAATCTAACACTGCAGCGGTAATATAAGATCGGAAAGGAGAATACAACATGGTACTGACAATCACAATTTTGGTTTCACTGCTGGCGATTGTTTTTTATGCAATCGTAATGTCTGAAGGCACATTTAAGCTCTCCCAGCTCGGCTCCATCGCGAGCGAAGAAGCGATCAGCGAAGAAACCCCGAAGGCAGTGCTCGCCGAGCAACTGCGTCTGGGCAACATTGATCGTGAAGTTTACGAACTGCTTGTCTCAGAAAAATTTGGTGTGAAACTGGCTTAGCCAATCACCCATACGGGAACTATTTCCGAATTTTTCGGAAATAGTTCAAACAGCGGCGGGTTCAATCTGAAGCAGGTTGAAGCCCGTTTTTTGTTTAAATCGACCATGTTTTTGATTCGTGCTTATATAATCTATGGTGAGTTCCACGTCATCCTAATTTCTTACAGGAGAGTATCATGGATATCAATGGTAAAGTGGCAGTGGTCACGGGGGCTTCGGCAGGCGTTGGTAGGGAATTAGCCCTTGAATTCGCCCGACATGGGGCTAAGGTGGTTTGCGCGGCCAGACGCGAACATAAACTTAAGGAAACCGTAGACCTCATTGAGAAAGAGTCTGGGGAGGCAATTTATGTTCCCACGGATGTGACTGATCGTGCCCAGGTTGGTAATCTGTTTGACGAAGTAATGAAAAAATATGGGCAGGTGGACCTGTTGTTCAACAACGCCGGTAGTTTGAAAGCAGTCGGCGCTTCCTGGGAGATTGATATCGACGAATGGTGGCATGATATCACGGTTGATCTTTTAGGCACCTTCACTTGCTGCCGCACCTTCCTCCCGCACATGGTTGAGAGGAATTCTGGTCTGGTCATCAATATGGATGGCGGTGGCGGCACCACTGGTCCGTTTGGCGGTGGGTCAGCTTATGCCAGTTCTAAAGCGGCTATTGTGCGTTTTACTGAGACACTGGCGGTGGAGCTTCAGCGTATCGGCTCAGCAGTGATGGCTGTATGCGTCAATCCGGGATTTGTGCGCTCTGAACTAAGCGTAGGGTCAGTGGACACACCTTACAAAGCCAAATGGCTGCAGGAAGTGGTTGACCATCTGGAGCGGAACGATGGTGTACCTCCCGAGCGCTGCGCCCAGACCACCATGAAGCTGCTCAAAGTGCTGGCATCCCAGCTGAATGGCCGCGCTTTCAAGAACGGCACGGATTATGAGCGAGTGGCCCGTGAACTGGACCGTATCCAGCAGGAAAACCTGTTGGTTCTAAAATATTCCCAACTGGATTAGCAAATAAAAATCGTTCACTCCGCATGTCAAAGTGATGAGGTTTCAAAATTTCTATGAAGGGTGGGCATCAAAGCCCACCTTTTTGGTCTAAGGTTACTTTTTTTCTGCTTTGTCCCACTGGTCTCTGTAAACCTGAGCAGCGTCTTTGCAAGTGGCAAACCATACGCCCGGGAATCCCTTGATATGACGGATCATCTGATCCAGAAGCTTAAGGCGGTGATATCTCCCGATGATCTGCGGATGCATGCACAGATTGAAGACTCCGCCCTGCAAGTATGCCCCTTCAAATTCGGTGGACCAGATCTCGAACATGCGTGACGGTTCAGCCAACCCGCCGCGATAGGGTTTCCACAGAAATTGGCAGTATGGGGCGTCATCTAATTCCCAAGATAAAGGAAGTTCTACCACTCGTGTTTCATTGCCGTTGATGGATACCGGATAGGGCTCAAAATCGTTGCCCATCAGACTGCTGTCATAGAGAAGGCTGAAATCCCGGAAAAGCACGAGGGATTCATCGGTCAGGTCCGCCGCCGGTGAGCGGTAGCCCACAGGCCGGACGCCGATCACCTTTTCAATGGCATCCATACCCAACTGCATGATCTCGCGCTCCTTGCCTTCTTCGAGTTCGCTCACTTTTTCATGCAGATAGCCGTGATGTCCGATCTCGTGGCCTTGAGTATAGACTTTCTTTAATAACTCCGGATAACGCTCCGCGTTGGCGCCTGGCCAGAAGAAAGTGCCTTTGATGCCATGGTTTTCTAATAAAGAGAGGATGCGCGGAACACCCACATTCGCGCCATATTGACCGCGTTGCGTGTAGCCAGGTGTACGCGGATAACTGTTCCACATCAACTCCGCATCGAAATCAAATGTGAGCAGGACCACGCATTTGGCATTACCAGGGAAATTCATGAGGCCTCCAGGCGTAAATATGTAGATGATTTTAAGCATTATACAACCTGCAATAATCAAGAATTGTGGGATCCAGAGAATGAATTATTGGTATAGACCATGATTTGTGAGATACTTCACGCTTGTGCTAATCGATAAAATTTGTTTTGCTGGGCTGCGCTCATGGTTGAAAAAATAAAAACATTCTTGAAATCAATCACTGGGGAAACGTTTATTTCACTATCAGTTAGAAATTACCGCCTCTATTACATTGGCCAGATAATCTCAACCTCTGGCACCTTTATGCAGACCGTTGCTCAAGGATGGCTGGTGCTCCAGTTAACTAACTCCGGCACTGCTTTGGGGATTGTTTCAGCGCTTCAGTACCTCCCGCTGCTGATTCTTGGCCCTTGGGGCGGGGTGATTGCGGATCGATACAACAAACGTCATATATTATTTTTCACTCAATCTTTCGCGGGTTTGCTGGCGCTGGTGTTGGGAGTGCTGGTGGTCACTAACTTGGTTCAGCTATGGATGATCTATATCCTGGCGTTCTGCCTGGGACTCAATAGTGTCATAGATAATCCAACCCGCCTGACGTTTTATATTGAATTGGTCGGGCCGGAAAGGCTTCGTAACGCGGTGACGCTTTACTCGACTTTAGTCAATGTTTCTCGTGTGATTGGCCCTGCATTGGCGGCGGGCTTGATCGCAGGAGTGGGTATCGGCCCTTGCTTCCTTATTAATGGGATATCTTATTTTGCGGTCGTGCTTACCCTCGCTTTAATGAAGAAATCTGAAATCGCGATCAGCCAGCCAATTCCAAGAACGAAAGGGCAATTGGTTGAAGGTATCAAATACATTATGTCAACACCTGTCATCGGGTATCCATTGCTGGTGATGGCTATTCTGGGTACTTTCACTTATGAATTTCAGATCACCTTGCCCTTAATGGCCAAGAATGTGCTTCACAGTGATGCTGGCGGATATGCCTACTTAACCGCCGCCATGGGATTGGGGGCCTCAATCGGAGGGTTATATTTTGCCGGCCGCAAACGCGGCTCGCCCTCCAGAATCGGCCCTGCGGTTTTGTTTTTTGGACTGGCAGTGCTAATGGTGTCGCTGATGCCTGATCTTCACCTGGCTGGTTTGGCGATGGCGGTGGTTGGATTTTGTTCGATCAATTATTCCACGCTTGGCAGTACCACACTGCAGCTCGAAAGCTCGCCAGAGATGCGCGGACGCGTCATGTCATTTTGGTCCGCTTCATTTCTAGGCATGACCACCATTGGAGGGCCGATCATAGGCGCGTTTGCGGAAATCGCTGGTGCACGCGGGAGTCTTATGCTGGGTGGCGTGGCAGCATTGTTGGCGGCTGGAATCGCAATCGTGAAACTGAAAAACCCTAACACAAATCGGGTATTGGCAATAACTGGGGCTGGCAAGAAATAGCTGGATCAATTTAATAAAAATAAGGCGCTCAGATCTATGAGCGCCTTTGGCTTTTTTAAAGAGAGTGAATGAAATTGAGGATTCCTTGGAGCACCTCATTATATTTTTCTCGTTGGATGCTATGTCCTGCGCCGGGGATATGCAGCACGTCGACATTGGAGTGATTGGCTTTGATAAACTCGCGGGTTTCTTCAGAGACGATAGCGCCAGCGCTCTCATCAGCGGTGATCAACAGCATGGGGCAAATGGCTTTCTTTAGGTCATCCCGCCAGGTGGCGTCAATGGTTGGCATGAGTTGAATGACATTCATGGACATTTGCAGCTTGGCTTCTGCTGATGGCAAGACAAAAACTTCCGGCCAGTCCGGGTGTTTTTGCCTGATCGATTCAGCAATTTCCTTGACACTCTTCTTTTTAAGCGCTTCCATTTCATTCACCCGATCGTGCGAGGGCTTTCGATCGCGAAACGCAGGGTCAATAAGCACAGCCCCACCGGGAAGATCAGGCTCAATCGCAGCCAGGTGCGCGGCCAGGCTTCCGCCCATCGAGTGGCCTATGATCACAGGTTTATCCATTTTAAGATGCCTGATGAGCGCGATCATGTCTTTTGCCATGGTGGTGATGTCGTAACCGAAATCTGGTTTAGCCGATTCTCCGTGGCCGCGTGCGTCCATCAGGGTGACGCGGAAATTCTTTCCTAAATCCTCAGGCAGCGACCCCCAGCAAAGAGCGGAGTCTGAATATCCATGCTGGATAAATATATCCAGCTTGCCGCTGCCGGTTTGGTAGTAGGTAAATTCCAGTCCCTCAAGGTTAAATTTTCTTTTCTCCATTATTAATCCTTTCGCTAT
>CAYPAG010000084.1:0-7566 GCA_964408645.1 uncultured Pelolinea sp.
TTGCTAAATCTTTTTTGGTTTGTTTCATTTCATACATTCTTTGATCCGCGAGTCTAAACCCCTCATCCAAAGATCCGCCATGTTCGACAGTCGCACAGCCAATGGAAACATTGATCTCGAAATCGTTCTTTTTAATCCGATTATGCGCTGCGAGGCCTTCAAGGATACGTTCACACATAATGTTCGACAACTCTTCGCCAACCCCCGGCAGCAGCACGGCAAATTCATCCCCGCCAATACGCGCGACCACATCCTCAGATCTGAATCGATTTCGCAAAATATCCGCCAATGTCTGCAGAGCGATATCGCCGGCAGCATGGCCGTGGCGGTCATTGATCACCTTCAGGTTGTCCATGTCCATCACGAGAACGCTGACAGGATACTGCCTGCCTTTCTTCAAACGCGAGAGTTCTTCATCAAAATATGCGCGGTTATATACCGAGGTCATCAAGTCGTGCAGGCTGATGAAGCGCAGACGGTCTTCAGCTTCCTTGCGATCGGTGATGTCCATGTTGGAAAATAAAACCCGGCTCCAGTCCTTTTCGAATCCCGGGATAAGGGATAATTTGGTGACCGTATAAATTCTTTGGCCTTGCAGGGGTTGATAGATCATCTCGCATTCAAAAACAGATTCTCCCCGATACATGGCGCACAAAATGTCGATTGCTTCATTGTAAGATTCAGGCGCGAGCAAAGTGTGAAGGTTCTTTTGGAGATCGGCGCGATTATTTGCCCTGAAAAGCATTAATGATGCATCGTTGAGATCAATGATTCTTGCTTTCTTTAAAATCTCGAGCAATTCATTTGGGTGATTTTTAAGGTACCCGCAAAAATCATCCCCGATCTCTTTTTCTTTTCCTATCATCCATTGCCTGATAACACTCAAGTCTTCCACCCTGAGGGCGATAGGCGAGTCGGTGAACATCCGCCGGAATCGCTCCTCGCTGGCAGCCAATTCGGCTTGCGCTCGTTTTTCGGTGGTGATGTTCCGGTAAAGGCCAAGAACCCCGATCAATTGATTGCTTACCTCGATGGGCTGGCCAAAAATTTCCACATCGATCAATGAACCATCTTTTCGCCGGCGCTTCCCAACTTGATGCACTGGGGTTCCGTTTAAGACACCCCGCGTGATCTCAACCGCTTCCTGCGGCCGTTCAGGATTGGCAATCAACGGATCAATTTGCTTGCCCATGATCTCTTCCTGGCGGTATCCAAACATTTCCTGGAAGGCGGGATTAATGGAGATAATCCTGTGATCCTTATCGAGCGTCACGATGGCGATGGGATTATTCTGAACCAGAGCTTCATAGAACAATTCTGGCGGATGACATCCCGTGATTTTTGTTCAACCGCATTTTCAAGCAGATTGGCCTGGTTTTCGACTGATTGCTGCTTCAATCCTGCAATATATCCAGCCAACCCCAATACGACAATCGCAGAATCAATGATCCACAAGAGGGGATTGCCGGTCTGGACAGCCAGCATATTTCCTGTGGAGAAGGACAAGCCAGCACGCCTGACCTCAATCCAGGTGGCGGCAAGCGGGAATGCCAACCCAATTAATGACCCAATGATTGCATATCTAAGGACAGGGGATAAATTATTCTTTTCTTTTTTCATCTCTTCCCGATAAAAAAAATGTAATAAGAAAAGAATTATGCAAGAAATGCGCCATTTAATATCTTGATTGATTAGAATTAACACATAAAATTCGGAAAATGAATCAAAATCCAAAAGGAGAGAAATGATCAAAATACTGCAAATATTCGCGACCGCGGCCACCGTGGCAACCGGCCTTTATTCCCTACTGGCTCCAATGAAGGTTCGCGGTTTCACCGGGCTCGAACTTCCCGGTGGCCGTGGGGTGACCGAAGTGCGCGCGATCCTGGGCGGATTTTTCATTGCGCTGGGCGCAGCGCCGATCATCTTTGGATCCCCGGATATGTTTCTGATGCTGGGCATTGCTTATCTGGTGGTTGCCGCTGTTCGTTTTGTGTCAATGTTCATAGACAAATCCCTGGTCCAATCGAACTACATCAGCGTGGCAACAGAGGTCCTACTGGGAATTATCCTTGTTTTGTGATCCGGAATTTGCGCTTGACAAAGTGTTACAATATTTCCGGAAAAGGCGATTTCCGCCTTTTCATCTCACTTGACAAGCCGTGTTTAATCGTTCAAAATACGGCACTACTCCGGCTCCCTTTGTTTACCAATGAAGCCGAATGGAGGTAAATGTAAATGAAAACAAAAAGAACGGGGATTTGGCTTGTGCTCGCTGCTGTGATGCTGCTCTCGGCATGCAATGTCGGTACAGCTGGGGAAGCAACCCCGGATGAACAAGCCATCCGCACACAGGCGGTCCAGACTGCCGTCGCGCAGATGACTGTGCAGGCAGCGCTCAACCCGACGGCGACTCCGCTGCCGCCAACCATCACACCGCTCCCGACAGCGACTGTGGGCACCGCGGCACCATCCGGCAGTGGCAGCGGATCGGGCACAGGCACTTCCGGCGGCACCGGCGGCTCAGGCACACCTTACGCTTCTCCCACCCCGCGCCAATGGGCCTGCCAGATCGTGAACCAGGATCCCTGGGACCAGGCGCTGCATACCGGTTGGGAAGATGATGTCGTCTTCACCATCAAGAATATTGGCACCAAGACCTGGTGGGGTAATGTCGTCTACTGGAAGGAAGATGAAGATTGCAGCTACTGCAACTTTATTTCCAGCCCTTCCCAAAAATTCATCAATGCCAATGTGGAACCCGGCCAAACCGTGGAAGTCCGCATTGATGTTGAAGTCCCTGTCCAACCTTATAAAGAGGGATTTTATATGGAATGGATGATGGTCAATGACAATGGTGAGTCTGATTGGTGCGAGTTTTTCTTCGCCATTCCTTACACCTATCCGGTACCCACCCGGACGCCAACTCCTAAGTCCTAATGAAATGAAAACAGGCTCCGCTTGGAGCCTGTTTTTTTATTATCTCCTCAACAAATCCGTTGAAAAAACCAGACGAAACATATACAATGAATCTTGGAATTGCCAGCCAGCTGGCAGTTGTTGGAGGGAAGAATTGATGAAGTGTTTCAAGGTTTTGCTCATCTTCTTGTTGATGTCCGCATGCCAGGCACAACCGCCAGTTCAGGAGCCGGTGGATATGGGCGTGATCAAAACCGAAGCGGTTCAAACAGCCATCGCTGAGATCACTGTTCAAGCGATCTTAAATCCTTCCCCTACGGTTGAGATGGTTCAATCTACGCCGATGCCGGAAGATGGTGTTGTATCGGTTGCCCTCGAGGCAACAGCCAGCCCTTCGCCCACTTTGGCGTTGGCAAGCCCAACCCCTTTCATCCCGCTTTATACCTGTGAGATCGATCACTCCCAGTCCCTACCGGAAGACGGACCGCAGAAAGCGGGCTCTCAAGTCCGCAAAACCTGGGCCATCAGGAACACCGGCAACACTGCCTGGTCAGGCAGCAGCGTGGAAATCAAGTGGATCGGCGGGGTCAATTTATGCGATAAGGATTGCGTTGAATGGCCGGTTGAGGTGAAACCTGGAGAGACATTCACCATTGATCTTGACCTGGCTATGCCAGCCAAAGCGACCGATAAACCGCAGATCGTGCAATGGGGGCTGGTGGATCCAGCCAACAACGTTTTTTGTAAACTGTATTTTGTCGTCCCTTATACTTATTGAACGCATCATGGAGAATCCGGAGTGATCGAATTAGAAATTAAGGAGAACCATGAAATTAAAATCGCCTTTTCTCTTTTTCCTTCTACTGCTCTTTTGTTTCACCGCTTGCTCAACCATGCCTGAAAAATATCCAGACGATTTCAGTTTGGTCCTGGAGTGGGACACCGGCGCTTTGCCACCCGAATACCATTATCAATACACGATTGCCATCGGGCCTGGACCTCAGGGTGAATTCGTTTACCATCCGGGATATGAGGGGAGCGCCGAAAATACCTGGATCACTTCTTTTGTGGTCAGCACTGATAACCTGCAATCCCTTTTTGATTATTTGCGGGACAATGATGTGCTTCGCAAAAACTGGCAAAAGGGCATGCCTCTACTGGGCGGCCAGGGCACCAGCATCATCATCACTGTTTTTGACCAACAATACCTGGTGCCGAGTGTGTCAGAGGTGAGCCAAAACAAGCGTGGGTTGGTTGAGCAGACTATTGAGGAGATCAGATCGTACGTTCCCGCGGAAATTTGGGTAGAGATGGAATTGAAGCAATCTGAGTACGAGCAAAATTACCAGTATTAGCGCAGGCTAATCTGCGGCTGTCATACCCAGTTCACGGCTGGTGACTTTAATTCCCTTGAATGCGTCAAAGGTGAGGTGTCCGATCTCAAGTTGAAATTCTCGCTGATAATCGTGAAAAATGGTCAGGTAGCTGAGTTTGCTGCGGGCTTCCCAACGTAATCCAAGCAACGAAGCGCATTGCCGGATGCTCTCAGTGTCGGGGCCTTCGATCTCGCAGAAGGTGCCGAAGGGCATTTCGTCCAGGGAGATTTCCACTTCATTGATCTCATAAGCGGTTCGAAATTTTTCATACCTCACCATCATTTCGAAGCCCAGGTATTCAAGGATCTTCTGCGCTGTATCCAGATCGCTGACCTCCACTTCCAGTTCCTCGCGAGCGCTGACCTCACGTTCAGGGTCGCCTGGTGCTTTATAGGTCAATCGCGCGCGTGTGTCCTGGCGCAGGCGGAGCGCTTGGTAAGAATTGGTAAGCTGCCGATTGGGTGTGTCAAAACGCAGGTTGATCTCAAAGGTTCTCGGCTGCTTGAGACTGGCGCCCATCACCTTCAATTTCTCTTCCAGCGACTTGAGGTCATTCAGATAAAACTTGACTTCCTGTTCAAGTTTGTTCGACATGCTGCTCCTCTCCCGGGTCATTGCTAAAAGCAGGGTTATTGGAAATTTGGGTGGGCGGGATCTCATGAGGTATGGTTGGAGACGCTGATATTGATGTCATATCTTTTTTTCTAATCAAGATAAGAGCCCAGAAGATGGTGGCTGCTGTGATCATTAGGGAAATACCAAGTTGATTAAAAAATGTTTCACGTATGCTGAACAAGATTCGATCAATCCAGAACCAGATCAAAAATATGCCAGCCAGCCACCGGCTGTACCTCGAACCAATTCGGATTTTAATAGTGACGAGGATGACCGCCAGGGTGAAAAGAAATCCGATGGCTGCTCCGGTGATGGCCAGATACAAGGGGCTCGGTCTTAGATTGATGCTGTCAAAAAAATCCCAATAGACAAACGCGTTCCGCAGCCGAAGCCATCCGATGAGCGCGTACGCACCAAGAAATCCGATCAGGATGAGTTTTCTGCTCCGGCGGTATTTGCTTTTTTTTTGGAAAAATTTCTCTCCTCGAGCATTGGGTTCCATGGCTGGACTGATTATATCGCCTGGAGCGATCATGCTGATAAGCCGCGTGATATACTGCTGAAGAATTTCCATTTTCGGAGGATGTGGACGGATGACCGAGAGCAGAGAAGAGATTTCACCTGAAGTTTTCAACCATTTGGTTGACTTGGCGGCGCTGGCGCTGGATGAAAAAGAAGCGGAATACTTGCGCCGCGAGCTGAACCATCAGTTATCCGCCGTGCATGAGTTGGAAGCGATCACGTTGGATGACGAGATTCCACCGGCCTCGCACGGCGTGCCTTATCCGCCTGAACGAAAACCGGAACTGCGCGGCGATGAATGGCAGCCCTCGGGGCAGGCTGACCAAATTGCCTCCCAGGCGCCGCAATTCGACGATGGTTATTTCATCGTGCCTGAAATTCCCCACACCACGCTGGAGTAAAGATGGAATTATGCGATCATTCCGCAGTTGAGCTCAGCCATATGCTGCGCGCGGGCGAAATCTCCGCGCTGGAAATCACTGAATCCTGTCTCAAACGCATCCATGCGGTGGATGGCGAACCGGGGCAGCTGGATCATCTCGAAAATGAAACGGATAACGCGCAGGTGCACGCCTTCATCACGGTGACCCCCGAAATTGCACGGCAGCAGGCCAGGGAAATTGATAAAAAATTGGCCGCGGGTGAGGACCCGGGTCCCTTGGCTGGCATTCCATTTTCTGTCAAAGATATTTTCTGCGTCCAGGATACGCCTTCCACAGCCGCGTCGCGCATCCTCGCGAATTTCACCGCGCCTTACACCGCCACACCCGTTGAACGCATGTTGAAATCGGGCGGGGTGATGGTCGGCAAGGTCAACCTGGATGAATTCACCTTCGGCTCCTCCAATGAATCCTCCGCCTTCCAGCCCTCCCCGCGAAATCCGTGGGACACCACCCGCGTCCCGGGTGGTTCATCCGGCGGCAGCGCGGCGTCGGTCGCGGCTGGCGAAGCGCTGCTTTCGCTGGGTACGGACACCGCTGGTTCCATCCGCCAGCCCGCCGCTTTCTGCGGGGTGGTCGGCATGAAGCCCACCTACGGGCGCGTTTCGCGTTATGGGCTGATCGCTTTCGGCTCTTCACTTGATTGCCCCGGGCCGGTGTCACGCAGCGCGGCAGACGCAGCGCTGATGATGAACGCCATCGCCGGCGCGGACACCAGAGACGCCACCACGGCCAACGTGCCGGTGCCGGATTACACAAAACTGATTGAAGGCGAAATCCGCGGCATGCGCATCGGCTTGTCACCGGACTTTCTCCAGATCACTTTTCCCGATCCTGACTCCGGCGAATACAGCCAGAAACCCGTTCCGGCGGAGATGCTCAAGGCGGTGAACGAAGCGGTTGAGGTTTACCGCTCACTGGGCGCGGAGATCGTTGAGAATGTACCCATGCCGAACACCCGTTACGGCATCCCGGCGTACTTTGTGATCAGCCGCGTGGAAGCCGCTTCCAACCTGCACCGCTTTGACGGCGTCAAGTATGGCTACCGCGCCAAAGACGCTGTCAAAGATCTCAAAGAGATGTACCGCCGCTCACGCGCCGAGGGGTTCGGCCTGCAGCCCAAATTGCGCATTTTGATGGGCATGTATGTTTCGGCCGCGCAGTACAGCGAGCAGTATTACCAACGCGCCTTGCGCGTGCGCACGCTCATCCGCCGCGATTATGAAGAAGCCTTTGACCCGAACGACAAATACCGGCTGGACGCCCTGTTGACACCCACTACGCCCACTGCTGCTTTCCCCATCAAGGATGTTTTCGGCGATTCGGTGATGATGCAGTATGCCGACCAACTGACCGTGACCGCCAATCATGCCGGCACGCCGGGCATCTCTTTCCCGGCCGGCTTTGACCAGCAAGGTCTGCCCATTGGGCTGCAGCTGTTGGGACCTGATTTTTCTGAAGGCGCCTTGCTGCAGCTGACGCATGCCTATGAACAAGCGACGATGGATGCCGAGTGGCGCAAACGACGACCGGCATTGCTGGGGGAGGTGTAGCATGGGCAACTTTGAAGCCGTCATCGGACTGGAAACCCACATCCAGCTCAACACCCTGTCCAAGATCTTCTGCGCCTGCAAGGCGGATTCCTGGGAAGCATCGCCCAACACCAACATCTGCCCGGTGTGCTCGGGGCTGCC
>CAYPAG010000085.1:0-7431 GCA_964408645.1 uncultured Pelolinea sp.
GCAAGCGGAAGAACCGGAATGGAATCGTTCTGAATCAGCGACGCTCCTAAAAGTGACGCAATAGCGTCAAAATCCGCTTGTTCATGCGTTAGAATAACGTGCATAAAAGTATTCTAACCCAATCCAAATCAACAGATTTTGTTGCAAACGACTATGCATGAAGATATCATTTCAGAACAGGAAAAACAGCGTTATCAACGCCATCTGAGCATTCCGGAAATCGGCGAATCAGGACAATTGAAGTTAAAAAATGCTTCGGTCTTGATTGTTGGAGCAGGAGGGCTTGGATCTGCATCATCTTTATATCTGGCTGCTGCTGGAATTGGCACCATTGGAATCATGGATTCGGATTCGGTTGAACTATCTAACCTTCAAAGACAAATCATCCATGACACCCCATCTTTAGGACAATTAAAAGTCGAAGTAGCAGAAAAACGCTTATCCACACTTAATCCGAATGTATGTGTAAAATCCTATCCGATTCGAGCGATTAGAGGAATGGACCTAACTCTTTTTGAGGAATTTCCAATCATCGTGGACGCAACTGACAATTTTGGAACCCGTTATTTTCTTAATGACATTTGTGTGAAAATGCGCAAGACCTTTATTTATGGTTCCATTTATCAGTTCTTTGGACAACTCAGCGTTTTTGATGCGGTCAAAGGACCATGTTTCCACTGTGTGTTCAGAAGTGAACCTTCGAGTGAATTTGCCCTATCCAATCAAGGATTAGGCGTTGTGAGTGCTGTTCCCGGGATTATCGGCTCAATGCAAGCACTAGAGGCAATTAAATTGATCCTGGGAGTTGGAGACCCCGCTCTAGGGCGCTTATTGTTATTTGACGGGCTGGAAATGCGTTTTCAGGAAATAAAAACCAACAAAGATCCTAAATGCCCGGTTTGCGGAGATGATAAAAAATGAAAAAGGTGCTTCTGACTGTTGTTGCTCATCCGGATGATGAAACTTTTGGGATGGGCGGAACTCTAGCTCACTATGCCAGACTTGGTGTCGAGGTCCATTTGATCTGCGGCACGCGCGGTGAGGTTGGCGAGGTGGAACCAGAAATGCTTACCGGCTTTAACTCTGTTGGCGAACTCAGGGAACATGAGTTGTGCTGCGCAGCCGTCGAGTTAGGTCTGCGGAAGGTACATTTTCTGAATTATCGCGATTCCGGGATGCCCGGCAGCCCGGAAAATAATCACAGAAATGCGCTGATCCAGGCGCCGGTGGAAGAAGTTGCCATGCAGATCGCAGCGAATATCAGAGAGATTCAACCGCAAGTTGTGGTCACTTTTGATCCGATCGGAGGTTATCGACATCCTGATCACATCGCCATCCATGAGGCGACCGTAATGGCTTTTGATTTGGCAGGTGATGAAAAAAAGAAATTGGCGGCATTAACGGCTTATAAGCCAAAAAAGCTTTATTTCCATATTTTTCCACGTGGGTTCATGAAGTTTGCGGTTAAATTAATGCCTCTTTTTGGGAAAGATCCAAGCAAATTTGGCAAGAACAAGGATATTGATCTCGCATCCATCATGGCATTTGATTTTCCGACCAACGCTCGGATTAACTACCAGGAAGTTGCCGAGATCCGCAGCAGAGCATCCGCCTGTCATAAAAGTCAAGGTGGGGATCGCCAGAGCGGCTACTTGATCACATGGTTGATGAGGCTCTTTTCCTCAAAGGAATCTTTTATGCGCGCTTATCCGCCGCCAGAAAAAGGCAGAATTGAAAAGGATTTGTTCGCAGGAATTCAGGATGGGAACCGAGATACCCAACCGTGAAAGAATCTAACTCCAACCGGAGAACTCTTCACCTCGGTGCACCTTAAACTCCAATTCGCGTTTATAAAATAATCCAAGTAGTTTACTTTTATTGGCTGCTGACATCAATTCCTTTTTAATGGGAGGTCGCCGAACAAGGCAATCTATGATGATCTTGTGATCATTAAAACTGGCTTCCACGTTTCCAATACGTCTTTTGTGGGAATAATCAAGCCCGTCCGCGATCCGCAGAATGCCAGCCAGGGCAGACACTCTTTCCCGCTCATTTTCATTCAATGCCTTGTAATGGTCATGTTTTATTGAGGGAAGAGCCCGGCGATGATATCTCACTATCGAGCCAATAATCAATCTCTCCTTGTTATTAAACTGGAGGATTGGTGTGGTCAGGATGATATTTAAACTGGTTTTGTGATGGCCTTTTGCGCCTTCCGTGTGAACCCCAATATCATGAAGAATTCCCGCGCATTGCAAATAAAACCGCTCGTTGCTGCCCATGCGGTGAAGATTCTGGAGATCATCAAAAATCTTTAGCGCGACGCGCGTGACTTGTTTTGTATGCTTGGCTTCATATTGGCAGTCTTTCGCCAATTTGAAAACATATTTCAATTTATTCTTTCGATGTTTCTCGTTTTCATTTGGTTTCATTGATTATTCGGTTCCTGGTTATGTGGATTCTCAATTGTATTTTCCAGTTTTGAAGTATCGATTTGTGAAGTAATTAAATCCTGTTTCTCGTATTCCTCAATACTCGTGAGAAATATCACTTTTCTGAGGTTGAGCCATGATTCTTTCAATTTCCATTTTCGCCATAAATTTAAGAACTTTTTGTATAATTTTTGCCGTTCCTGGGTGCGATTTTCCATCAAGAAATCAATACCTGGCGAAAGACGTGAAAATGGGCTGTCGTAACCATAAAAATTACTGATCTTATTCTGCTCATTGTTGGTGAAATTTGGCAAAAAGTTAATCCAGACGTCAGCATCATGGATATGACCCAAAATCTCCTGTGATTGACGGGCGATATCCAGCGCAAAATCAGTTTCATGATTATAAAGATCAGAGAATACTTCCAGTGAGTAGCGCAGTTTCTTTGCAGCTATCCGCATCTGATGTAGTTCTTTAATCCTACCAGGGTCGAAAATGAATACTTCGAAGAATAAAAATCCATCCAAGTGGCTTTGGATATTCAAATAGCCAAGTTGAAACAAGGCGGGAGATTTGATATTTTCTTGGTTACCAAATTTCTCACACCATTCCAGCATTTCTGAAATCGTTCGGCTATCAATGATTGATCTGGTTAAGGTTGAGGTCTTGGTTTGTTTTTTAGCTCTCAGTTGTTTAAGCCGCAATCTCACACGCCGAAGCCCTGGCAGGAGTTTCTTGTCATTGACACCCTCGATCACTCTGTTCAGCAAATCGATCTGAACATCTAAATCACGAACCGCTCCGTAAGAATTTGTGATGCTTTTTATGTCCTTAACCCAATTTCTATACTTCTTGGCGGGGAAGGTATCTTTAAAGATTGTCAGGCAGGTGCGGACACGCCTTGAAGCTACCCTGATGTCATGAATATCCTCGATGTTGCTTCGATTAATAATTCTTTCTGCTGTCGATTGGAGCGTCTTTAATTGAGGCAGCATGATGCCAGCGCAATAATTCAGTAATGCCGGATCATTTTTGCCAGCCATATGCTCCTTCTTGTTAATCAAGAATTTTTTTGAGTTCTACTTTAATGTCATCATTAATTGCTTTGACCGACCGATTGGCGTCGATGGTGACAAAACTATATTCTTTAGCTAACTTGTCAAATTGTTCGATCATACTTGTTTGGTAGCTCACAAAGCTGTCATAGAGATTGTCCGCTTTGATCAAATCCATGCCTGATTCCCAGTAGTCAAACCCGCGCCCATGCACAATCCGTGTGACCAGCGTCTGCACATCAGCGCGTAGATAGATAACAATATCAGGTATCAATGCAAATCCGTAAACTTGTTTTGCCCATTTGGGGTCAATTCCACGAACCACATCACGCGCCATGATGGAGTAAAAATATCTGTCGGAAAGAACGTAAAAGCCCGCCTTAAGCGCGGGGATGATCTGGTTTTCGAGCCGGTCAGCAAAATCTGTCGCATAAAACAAGCTGTTGGTTCGAGGAGAAAGCGTGTTGCCTTTCTTGGCTTCATTTAGCCCTGGCTGGGTGAGGGGGGAGCGCTTTAATCCAGTGTTGGAGACCGCGTAGCTGTTTTTTTCCAACCATTTCCGTAAGAGCTCTATCTGGGTTGAGCGGCCAACTCCATCACTACCTTCAATCACAATAAGCTTGCCGGGAAGTTTTTTGATTTCAAGATATGGATATCCCTGCCCGTAGAATCTTGCTTTAGGCATTGCTCACTCCTTTTTGCTCTTCGGCTTTCTTGAGCCGGCTATATTTCTGAGAGGATTGGATCGGATTAGGCAGCCCTTCCCAACCACGCAGCACGCCATTGATCACCTGCCGGATTTCCTTCTGTTGTTTCTGGATCGGCTGAGTCGCGTCAATCACGCGAAATCCGAATTCTGGAATCATCTTCTTGTATTCTTCAAGGATCCGGCCTTGAAATAAACGGAAACTGGTGACCTTTTTCTCTGAGAGATTAAGATCCATACCGGCTTCATAGTATTTTATTTTTGCTCTTGAAGAAGTAATGCGTTCAACCGCTTCGTCCAGCGGGACATTGAAATACAAAGTCAGATCTGGTAGAAAGGCGAATGAATATAAGTTTCGGACCCATTGAGGGTCAACGCCACGCGCGACATCACGGGCGAAACCCGTAAATGCGAATCGATCAGCCAGAACAATGACACCCGCTTTAAGCATAGGCAGGAATTGGTTTTCCCAGCGGTTGGCAAAGTCTGCAGCGTGAATCAAACTGAAAGTGGTCGGGGTGAAAGACTTCTCTTTTTTTCCAAGCTTTGAGGTGCTCTTCACTAAAGGTGAGGAATTCCATTCACTGAAATAGACAGATTTTCCTTTATCAGTTAACCACTTGGTGATCAAATCGATCTGGGTGGATTTCCCGCTGCCGTCGATTCCCTCCACAACTATTAGTTTTCCCTTTGTTGGATTAGGTTTTAGCATAATTCATCCTGTTATATAAAAAAGCCGGCTTGATACGTAAATTATATCAAGCCGGATCATTTCGAAACCAAATGGTGGTTCTTCGGAAAAAGTAATAACCACCCTACCTGTAATTCCTAAAAATCGTCCATTTCATCGTCGCTGCCATCCATCTCAAGCATTTCACCGGATTTGATGAATACGGTGCGTTCGCATATATTGACAACCCGGTCCGCAAACCTTTCCAGATTGTGTACCACCCATAGCAGCAAGCTGGATTCATCGATTGTCGCTGGATCTGCGATCATGGTTTTAACGATCGAGTGGTAGCTTTCATTGAACAACGCATCCACTTGATCATCCTCCTTCGGAATGGTGACCGCGACCTTAATGTCTTCATTAATCAATGCTGAAAGCGAGCGATGGAGCATGCTTACAGCCAAGTCAGCCATTTTCTCAATGTATCGAATAGGCACGGGTATGTTGCTGTTGCCGATGCGCATTGTGTTGTGCGCGATACCCTTGGCATAATCTCCCATGCGTTCCAACTCATTGGTGACAATGAGCATGGATGCCAATACGCGAAGATCATGCGCGAGGGGCTGCTGCGTAGCCATCAGGATGAGAATGGCATTTTCAATCGCGAAGCGCTTGTCGTTGATATTCTGGTCATCCTCAACAAGTGCCGAGGCGGCGGCAACATCCCTGTCCTTAAATACTTTAACCGAATCAAGAGTGGCTTGTTCAACCATGCTTCCAAGCAGCAGTATCTCATCCTGGATTTGTTTAATTTTCTTTTCGAAGAGCTCACGTGCCATTCATCACCTCAGTTATCCAAAACGTCCGGAAATGTAATCTTCTGTCTCTTTTATAGCTGGATTGACAAAGATCTTGTTGGTTTGGTCATATTCCACCAGCACGCCAACGCGTTCATCGATTCTGGATCTATCGATGGATATGAAAGCAGTGTAATCAGATGCCCGGCTGGCTTGCTGCATATTGTGCGTTACTATGATAATTGTATATTGTTCCTTCAATTCCTGCATGAGTTCTTCGATTTTTAAGGTCGCGATGGGATCTAATGCTGAAGCGGGCTCGTCCATCAGGATTAATTCCGGTTCTGTTGCGAGTGCGCGGGCGATGCATAAGCGCTGCTGTTGGCCGCCTGAAAGCGCCAAGCCGCTTTTATCCAATTCATCCTTAACCTCATCCCATAAAGCTGCCTGCCGAAGACTCTTCTCCACCAGTTCATCCAAATTTCCCTGGTAGTTGTTAATCTTTGCGCCAAATGCGATGTTTTCATAGATGCTTTTTGGGAAAGGATTCGGTTTTTGAAAAACCATCCCAATTTGCCTGCGAATATGAACCGGGTCGACATCCGCTCCATAAATATTCTGCTCGCTGTAAACCACCTCGCCTTCCACCCGCGCAGAAGGGACCAGGTCATTCATCCGGTTGAAACAGCGGATAAGAGTGCTTTTCCCACAGCCTGATGGGCCGATGATGGCGGTGATCCTGTTTTTAGGGATATCGAGGTTGATTTTGTGAATCGCCTCATTGGATCCATAAAAAACGCTGAGGTTTTTTGTAGAAATAATATATTCCAATTGATTATCTTGTAGCATGTTTTAACCTGTTATGACCAATGGATTTCAAATTTTTTCCTCAATATAACTGCCACGGCGTTCAATGACAGTAATACGGCTAATAATACAATAATTCCTGCGGCAGCCAGATGGGCTCGATATTCCGTTTGCGGCAGCGTGATCCAATTATATATTTGGATGGGCATTACTGTGAATTGGTCCCAGACCGATTTGGGCAAAAATGGTACGTAGGTGAAAGCTCCCATGATGATCAATGGGGCAGTCTCTCCAATCGCGCGGCTTAATGACAGGATGATTCCAGTCATGATACCAGGGATGGAGATGGGCAGCACTTGGCGGGAGATCATCTGCCACTTGGTCGCGCCTAAAGCATAAGCCGCATCACGAATTGAGTTGGGTACAGCCCGAATGGCTTCGCGCGAAGCGATGATAACGACTGGCAGGATCAGCATGGACATGGTCAGACCGCCGGCAAGGATGGTGCGACCAAATGGAAGCCGAATTTCCAGCCAGGATACGCCAAACAGGTTGAAATCAAGTCCACCTAAAGCTCCCTGTCCAACCGGCAGATTAAAGGTCTGAACCAGCCAACTATCCGGTGTAAATATTCCGAACATTCTACCAAACACAACCAGCCCCAACATCCCATATACGATGGAAGGGACCCCCGCCAGGTTGTTGATATTGATGTTGATAAAACTTGTAAAGCGGTTTTTAGGTGCGTATTCTTCCAGGTAAATGGCAGCCCCGACGCCAAGGGGAAAACTGATCAATCCGGTCAAGGCAATGTTGATCAGGCTGCCAACAATCGCGGATTTCATTCCAGCCTGCTCCGGTTTGCGTGAATGGTAGTTGGAAAAAAGCTGTGGGCTGATCCACGGGCCACCCTCGATGGCGAGATCAATGATCAAGACGGATAAAGTAAAAAAACCCACCAGTA
>CAYPAG010000086.1:0-3873 GCA_964408645.1 uncultured Pelolinea sp.
ATACGGTCGTTCATTTTGCTGCTGAATCGCATGTAGATCGGTCGATCGAGAATCCCATCGAATTTATTTTGACCAACGTGGTCGGCACCGCCAACCTTCTGAACACCTGCTTGGCCCACTGGAATGGACTGGATCCGGTTCATAAATCTGAATTTCGTTTTCTCCATATATCCACTGATGAAGTATTTGGAAGTCTCTCAAATAATGATCCCGCTTTTTCAGAATCAACCCCCTACTCACCCAATTCGCCATACGCGGCATCCAAAGCGTCCGCCGACCTGCTGGTGCGCGCATTTTATAAAACATACAATTTTCCGGCAATCATTTCCAATTGCTCAAACAATTACGGACCCTATCAATATCCGGAAAAGTTGATCCCATTGATCATTCTGAACTGCCTTGAAGGTCGGCCTTTACCGCTCTATGGCGACGGGCAGCAGATACGCGACTGGTTGTATGTAGAAGACCACTGCGAAGCGCTGTTTTCCATTCTAAAAGCGGGATTGGTTGGGCATTCCTACAACATCGGCGGCGGCAACCAACCCAGCAACCTGGAGATTACCAGGCAGATATGTCATATTATGGACAAATTGAAACCAGATTCAACCTTTGTCCCTCACGAGAGATTAATCACTTATGTCAAAGACCGTCCCGGTCACGACCGACGTTATGCCATGGATATCAGCAAAATTTCAAAAGAACTCGGCTGGCAGCCCAACCATGATCTCGCGGAGGGCTTGGAAGAAACAGTCCGCTGGTATTTAGCTCATATGGATTGGGTGAACGCGGTTAGAAACCGCCCATCATATAAGGAATGGATCGATAAAAACTACAACCAGAGGGAAAGGGCATAGGATGAAAGGGATTATTCTTGCGGGCGGTAAGGGTACGCGCTTGTATCCGGTTACCCTTGGAGTGAGCAAGCAGCTTCTTCCGGTTTATGACAAACCCATGATCTATTACCCGCTCTCAATCCTGATGCTGGCGGGTATTCGTGAAATTCTCGTTATCTCTTCGCCTGAAGACCTACCCGCGTTCCGAAGATTGTTGGGCAATGGCAGCAAATGGGGTGTCAATTTTCATTACGCTGAACAACCAAAACCTTCCGGTTTGGCAGAAGCATTTATCATCGGGGAGAATTTTATTCAAAACTCTCCGGTTGCCATGACTCTTGGCGATAATATCTTTTACGGCCGTGGATTGGTCGAACTTCTGCAGGAAGCAGCCAATTTGACCAAAGGCGCTCTGGTTTTTGCCTATCCAGTGCGCAACCCCAAAGAATTCGGCGTCATTGAGATTGACTCCAAAGACCACCCGATCAGTTTGGAGGAAAAACCGGCTAACCCCAAATCCAACCTGGCTGTTCCCGGCATCTATTTTTATGACAATCAGGTTGTCCAAAAAGCAAAGATGCTGGCTCCTTCTTCACGTAATGAATTGGAGATCACCGACCTCAATAAACTCTATCTTAAAGAAAACACATTACAAGTCAGGGTGTTAGGCCGCGGCGTTGCCTGGTTGGATGCAGGCACACATGAGGCTTTATTGCAGGCATCTGTTTTCGTTCAGACGGTAGAGGAAAGGCAAGGGTTGATGATCTCTTGTCCGGAAGAGATCGCCTACCGAATGGGATTCATTGACAAAGAACAACTATTCAAACTCGGTGAGGAGATCAACAACAATCAGTACGGAGATTATTTGAAGAACCTCGCCCTCGAAAGCTGAAGATCCCGGTTATGTTTGAACGTCTCAACAAGAAAGACCTTTATCCCCTGCTGGTGTTGTTGGTCTGCCTGCTTGCCTATGGCTTGTTTGCGCCTTTTCTCGGATTCTATTGGGATGATTTTCCTTATATGTGGTTCAAGCACACCAATGGACCTCTAGGCGCGATTCAGGCGATCGCTTTGGACCGGCCGGTTCTCGGTCTTTTCTACGGGATTCCATTGGCAATCCTTGGCGAATCACCATTGCCGTGGCAGATTTTCGCCATTGTGTGCCGTTGGCTTTTCTCGCTTAGCGTTTATTACTTTTTAGATTCTCTTTTCCCCGACCAAAAACAAGCTAATAAATTAATCATTCTTCTCTTTTCCGTATTCCCCGGCTTTACCCAGCAATACATCAGCGTGATCTATTCCCACGCATTTCTCATTTTTGGGCTGTATTTTTATTCGCTGCAGTTCTTCATTCGCTCGATAAAAACACAGCGCCTTTTTCCTCTTGGTTGGCTTTCCATCCTGATCGCCCTGATCTGCATGGCAGCGACAGAATACCTTGTGGGCTTGGAAGTCCTTCGCCCTGTCATTATCTACTTGATCATTCATCGAGCGCAGCCGGATGCTTCACTCATAAAAAAGATCAAGTCATCATTAAGTCTTTGGCTGCCTTTCTTGTTGGCAGGAGCAGGTTTTGTCTTTTACCGGATTTTTCTGGCTTCTTCCGTCCTATATAAGGTAAGCCAGGCAGAGACTCTGACGAATTCACCGGTTGCAGCCTTACTCAATCTGCTATGGGTAACCCTGCAGAACATCTACACCGCGCTCATTGCTGCCTGGCTGCAAATCTTGACACCGTTTCAATCGATTGACATCCATTCGTTAGCCACGCTGGTTTTCCTTGCGGTTTTCCTGCTTACATTTTCTTTATCTTTAGTGGGAATATTCAGATTCTTAAAGAATTCACCTGCGCGCTTTGATCGCGAATATTTGGTTTCTCTGTTATTGGGTGGATCGCTGGTGTTAGTTTTTGCTGGCATTCCCTTTTGGGCTGCCAACTTCAAACTTGATACCCACTTCCCCGGTGATCGCTTTTTTCTTCCTTTTATGTTGGCATCCACCGCGATCATTTTTCTGTTTATCTCTTTGTTGTGGAAAAAAAGATTTCTCTTTTCGGTGGCTTTTAGTCTTATTTTTTCGCTGAGTTTATCTTTTCATGTTTTCCAGGCTAACATTTACAGGAATGAATGGGATCGTTTTGAAGATTTCATCACCCAGGTGAGCTGGCGAATACCTTCATTAAAAGAAAACACACTCCTTGTCACTGATCAGCTGACGCTGCAATATTACAGTGACAATTCTCTTACCGCCGCTTTCAATTGGCTTTATGCCAAATCGAACCAAGACAAGACCCTGCCTTATTTGATCAATTTCACCGACGCCCGCCTTGGCCGCAGCCTTCCATCGCTATCCCCCGGCACCAAAGTAATTCATAACTTTCGCACCCATCAATTCAATGGCACTACCGATCAAATGATCCTTTTTTACCACCTCCCGCCAGGATGCCTCCATGTTGCAGACCCTGACCTGGATCCGTTTAACCCATTGATAGACGCAAGCATCCGCTCATCCACAGCGCTTTCAAAACCCGATTTGATCGAAGCGGAAGTCCATCAGAATCAGGTGTTTTTCGGGGATGATCAGAAATCGGGAACCTGGTGCTACTACTATCAAAAAGCCAGTCTGGCTGCCCAAAATCAGGATTGGCAGGCGGTGGTTGAATTGGGTCAAACGGCTTTTACGCTCAATGACCATCCCAACGACGCGTCCGAACGGGTCCCATACATTGAGGCTTACGCGATGTCCGATGATTGGCAGCGCGCGTTTGACCTGACGGCTAAAACCATTGAGGTGTCGGAGCTTTACCAGCCCATGCTCTGCCGCTTATGGGAGCGAATCGAATCAAGATCACCGAGTTCACAAGAAAAAACCAACACAATGGAAGATGTTGATGAGTTATTGAAATGTGGTTTCTAATATGCAGTTAATCAATCAACTCCGATCCCAATATGAAAAGCATCATATCTTTTTTGATTTATTTTTCATTTTTATGCTGACCGTTATTGCGTATGGGTTGTTGATCACATTCCTGGGATTCTAC
>CAYPAG010000086.1:3883-7417 GCA_964408645.1 uncultured Pelolinea sp.
CAGCCTTATGCTGTTTGTTTCCTGATCCGTAATTCATAACTTTATTGATTTATTTTTCATCTTTCTTCTGACTATTCTTGCGTATGGGTTGTTGATTCCATTCCTGGGATTCTACTGGGATGACCTGCCTTATCTCTACCAGCTGAACGCATTTGGGCCAGCCGGCTTTCCGGAATACGTTGCTTCCGACAGGCCTTTTTCGGCCTGGATCTTCATGCTCACCACCTGGCTCTTTCGTTTTGAGCCGCTCGGTTATCATCTGCTCGCACTTTTTCTTCGCTTTTTGGCATCCGCTTTGTTTTATGGTGTGTTGAGAGAGTTGTGGCCCAAAAAAAACAACTTGTGGCTGTTCAGCGCCATTATTTTTGCGATTTACCCCGGATTTCTTCAACAACCAATTGCCCTGATCTATAACCATCACCTCAGTGTCTTGTGTCTCTTCCTTGGATCGGTTTTTTTGATGATCAAAGCTGTGTCAACCAAAAAAATCAGACCGCTGACTTATATCCTTTCCGTCCTCATGACGTTTCATATGTTTTCAATTGAGAATTTCGCCTTGCTGGAATTGATCAAGCCAGTTGTCCTTTGGATCGTATTGTCGCGGATAATTACAGATGCAAAAACGCGATTAAAACGAACTCTGATCATTTGGCTTCCTTATCTGCTTGTCTTTATGCTCTTCTTTATATGGCGTGTTTTTATCTTCCAGTTTCCCACATATGACCCGGGGCTGTTGCAATCGATGGCACTGGATCCAATCACGGCCATTTTTTCATTCCTGCAGCGGATTCCACGCGAGTTCTTCACAGCCACCATTGGCGCTTGGCTGTTTTCCTTTGATGTTCCCAAAATCAGCCAGTTTGGCACCGCCGCAACCTATCTTTTATGGGTCATCGTTGGCGGAAACTTAATACTCTCATTCACTTTCCTTGGGCTATTTGTTTGGCGCAAAGAAAAAAAAGAGGATTCGGTTTTATCCGTGCTGATTGTCGGATTACTTTTATTCATTCTCGGAGCATCTGTGATTTGGGTGCTAGAACTGCCGCTAAAAATCGAGTTTGCCTGGGACCGTATGACCATAGGGCTAATTCCAGGTGTCGCGCTCTTGATCGGTTTGATCGCTGATTCCATTCACAAAAAAAGCAAAACCGCAGGCATCCTGCTGCTAGGCCTTCTGATTGCGTTTGCCGAGGGCAGTCATTTTGAAAACGGCATGCGCTATAAGCGGGATTGGGAAAATCTGCAGAGTTTGCTTCAGCAGCTGACTTGGCGCATACCAAATCTTGAGGAGCAGACAGTATTACTGACCTCAGATCCTGGTTTGACCTACTACAGCGATAATTCACTGACCTCACCCATCAATCTCACATATTCGGACTTCAATAACGACCTGAATCTGGAGTATTTTTTGTTTTTTACCGATGTGCGGTTGGGCTTGGGGCTGCCTGACTTAAGGAAGGACATCCCCATCAACCAGGGGTACCGCTCATTCATGTTTGAGGGGAACACATCCAGGATTGTTGCTTTTAAGAATGATCCCCCCGCTTGTCTAAAAGTGATGGATAGAGTTTATTCAAATTCCATCACCAATCTCAATTTAACCGACCTGCAAACGCAAGAACTGCGGCTAACCGACCTTGATCTGATCCAATCAGCTCCATTGCACACTCCTCCATCATTTCTTGTTGAAAATCCTGACGAGACAAATTGGTGCTATTACTTCCAAAAAGCCGATCTCGCGCGTCAGTTTGGAGATCATCAGACAATCGGGGTACTTGGCGATCAAGCCCTAAATTCCAACCTTAGGCCGCGTGAAGCTTCCGAGTGGCTGCCCTTCCTCGAGGGTTATGGCTGGCTTGGCCAGTGGGATAAGGTAAATCAGGTTTTGGACGAGGTGTTCATTCAAAATCCTGATTATCAGAATGGGATTTGCTATACCTTGCGCCGAATGAAAAACACAACAAATTTTCCGTTCCCGGAAAAAATAACCGAAATATTTAATGCTTATAATTGTCAATAGAATGGCCAAAGAAAAAATTTCAGTCGTTATTCCGGTTTACAACAGCGAGCAGATCCTCCCAAAACTTATCAGCCGCCTGGAGAATGCCCTGCCCGAAATAACATCAGATTACGAAATTTTATTAGTCAATGATGGCAGCGCCGACTCGAGTTGGCAGGCGATACAAACCGCAGCTTCGAAAAACAAACGTATTCGCGGCATCAACCTCATGCGCAATTACGGCCAGCATAACGCCTTGCTTTGCGGCATCCGCAATGCGACGGGTGACGTGATCGTCACGATGGACGATGATCTTCAGCACCCGCCTGAAGAAATCCACAAATTGATCGGGGAGCTGCGGAAGGGGTTTGATGTGGTGTACGGCATTCCTCAGCAGCTGGTCCACGCGCGTTGGCGGAATTTCTTCTCTGTTGCAACCAAAAGCATCCTGGCCCGGATCCTCAAAATTCGCAATATTAAATTCATCAGCGCTTTTCGGGCCTTTCGCACGAAAATACGCGTATCCTTTGATGGTTTCAACAGCCCCAACGTGATTATTGATGCTTTGTTGACTTGGGGCACGGATAATTTCGGCACCGTGATTGTGGAAGAACAACCGAGAGCAGTTGGACGTTCGAATTACACCTTTTTGAGTCTCGTCCGGGTGGCCATGGTAGTTCTGACGGGGTTCAGCACCATCCCATTGAGATTCGCCAGCGTGGTTGGTTTTATTTTTACCCTTTTCGGCTTTGGAATTCTGCTTTATGTGCTCCTGCGCACCTGGCTTGAAGGGAGCATCCCGGGTTTTCCTTTTCTCGCATCCATCATCAGCATCTTTAGCGGCGTGCAGCTTTTCACGCTGGGCATTTTCGGTGAATATCTGGCAAGAATCTTCAACCGGTCCATGAACCACCCCGCGTTTGTCATCGATGAAGTAACCCCGGCTGGCAAGTGATGAAATGCGTAATCCTCCAGCCATCTTACATCCCATGGCGCGGTTATTTTCATCAGATCTATAAAGCAGACACGTTCATCTTTTACGACGACGTCCAGTTTGACAAGAACGGCTGGCGCAACCGGAACATCATCAAAACATCCCAGGGCTCACAGTGGTTAACCATCCCGGTCAGGACAAAAGGTGCCGTTTCCCACGGTTTGCCGATTAATAGGATTCCGATCGCCTGGGATAAACCCTGGAACCTCCACCATTGGCGCGGAATCCAAATGGCTTACAAGAAAGCGCCATTTTTCAAAGACTATATTGAATTTTTTGAACAAATGTATTCTACCCATGAAGAATGGCTTGCTGATTTTACGATCCAATCAACCATTGAGATCGCGCGTTTCCTCGGAATTCAGCACACACACTTTCTCAAGTCATCCGAGATAACAGGCATCACCGGTGAGAAAACTGATCGGCTGATTCAGATTCTTAATTCGGTTGGCGCGGATCATTACATTTCAGGACCAGCAGCCAAAGCGTATATTGAAGAGGAAAAATTTCATCACGCGGGTATAAAGTTGGAGTACATGCA
>CAYPAG010000087.1:0-7375 GCA_964408645.1 uncultured Pelolinea sp.
CGCAGGTTGATATCAAACGGCACCTTCACCACCTGCACGCCTTCCAGATCCTGCGGGACAATTCCCACGCCCACGATCTCCGGGAAGGTGTAAATCACCGCGGGGATGACGGCGTAATCCATTTTGCGCAGCAGTTCGCCTTCTTTTTTCATGATATTCTCGGCTGCCACGATGCCCTGCTGAATGCCGACATGCGCCAGAATGGATCGGCCGGTGGCGTCTCCCACAGCCCAAATTCCAGGCACGCTGGTGCGCTGGTAATCATCCACTTCAACTCCCTTGCGGGTGTATTTCAATCCCAGTTTGTCATAGGTTTCTTCATGGATGACTGCCGCCCGGCCGATAGCCACCAGGGTCATTGGCGCGTCGATCTCCTCAACTTTTCCGGTTTTCATGTTCTCGGCTTTCATCAGCCCATTCTCAATCGACAGGCACTTGTATGATGTCAAGATGCGGATGCCGCGCTGCTCCAGGATGCGGGTGATCTCTGCGGAAATATCCTCGTCCATCATCGCCAGCACACGGTCGAGGAACTCTACGATGGTTACCTTGGCGCCCAGGTTGGAGAAAATGGTCGCAAATTCAAGCCCGATCACCCCGCCGCCGACGATGGTCAATTCTTTGGGCAGGTGATCAATGGAAATCAGCCGGTTGCTGCTGACAATGGAAGGGTCGCTTTCATCTATAAAACCAGGGATCAATGGTTTCGAGCCGGTGGAAATAATGATATGGTCCGCCTCCAGCTCCACCTCCTCGCCGGTATAGTGCATGGTCTCGCCGTCCGGGTCGAGCTTGCCCTTGCGAACCAGCATCTTGCCGGGTGAGAGGATCTGGCCTTCGCCATAAAAAATATCAATGTTGTGATGTTCGAGCAGGTCGGTGATAAACGCGCGCGTGTTTGTGATCACTTTATCGCGCCGTTCGGCAACCGCGCGGAAGTCGATCGCGAAATCATTAACCTTGACGCCGTATTTTCCACTCTCGGCGACGGTGCGTGCCACCTTGGCTGATTCGATCATGGCTTTGCTGGGCGTGCAGCCCCAGTTGGTGCAGATGCCGCCAATATAATCACGCTCAACCAACGCCACCTTGCCGCCCAGTTCTGAGATTCTGACTGCCGCCGAATGCCCCGAAGGGCCGCCCCCCATGATTACCGCTGTATATTTAGCCATACTTTTACTCCCATAATTTAAAATACCAAACATATCGTATATACGACGATTATGGGGAGAACACTATTATCGTTGTGTAAGATTTGCCCGGACGGCTTAACTGAACACTCTGACGCAGTTGCGTCCGTCCGCCTTGGCTTGGTAAAGCGCTTGATCAACCGCGTGGATCAACGTATCCAGGGTATCATGGTCCTTGTCCAACTCGGCCACGCCAATACTCAGGGTGATCTTGACTTCCCCCAGATCGGAATCCAGGGTGGACTCCGCGGCCGCCTGGCACATGCGCAGCGCGGCGTTTTCCGCCTCAACTTTATCCGTCTCCGGGAGCAGCACCATAAATTCTTCGCCGCCAAACCGGCACATGATGTCCGCTGTCCGCAGCGCGGATTGGCAAATCTTAGCGACATTCTCGAGAACCAGGTCGCCCATTTGATGGCCGAATCGGTCATTCACCTGCTTGTAGTGGTCAATGTCCATCATCACCATGGAAAGGTCTTTTCGGTAACGCTTGGACTGGGCGATCTCTTTTCTGGCGAATTCAAAGAAATAGCGCCGGTTATAGAGCCCGGTGAGGCTGTCTGTGATCGCCAGGTGTTCCATTTCTTCGTAAAGCTGGGCATTGCGGATGGCAACTGCTGCCTGGTTGGCGATCGCTTGCAAGCGGTACATGTGATCCGCCCTAAAAAAGGAAGGCGTGGCGGCATCCAAATTGATAAATCCCAGTAATTTGCCGCTGCTGATGATCGGCGCGCCGATATACGATCGGATCCAGCCCGCGCCGGGCATATCTTTCACCCATTCCGGGTCCGCATGCGTATCCGGGTTGATGGAGGGGCTGCCAGATTCAGCCATCCGCCGCAGATTGGGTACTTTACTGACACGGGTTTCGATTTCCAGGATAATATCCCGTGTGCCGAATTTTTCATAGCCCTTGACTTTCCTGAATCTTAATACACCTTTATCGTTGACCAACGCGATATTGGCAGCCTCGTGGGGAACGACCTTATTGATGTTATCCAGTATCTGCTCAAGCACTTCATCAATATTCAAAGAACTATTTAATAACGAAGTGATCTCGGTCAAGGCTTCAGCAAACAAACGCTGTTCTCGCTCTTCAATTTCAACGAGTTTTCTGGAGGTGACATCCCGGATGGTGATCACCTGTCCATGGCCCTTGATCTCACCGATCGAATCGATCTTGATATCCAGGTATCGGGGTGGGTCGGTGGGCAGCTTGAGTTCATCCTGGATATCCGATTGGTCCCTGAGATGGGAAATTTGGGGCAGGCATTCTTTATACATATCCCAAATCGTCATCCCGATCGGAGAGTCTCCTTTGTAACGGGTGATCTCCAGCGCGGATTGGTTGAAATCCACCACGCGGCCATATTCATCCAGGACAATCACCCCATCCGTCATATTGTCCATCAGGATGGTTCGGGCGACTGGAATCAGGTCGAAGAGCTGGCGGCGGTAGATGAACCAGGTAAGCACCAGACCGATAAACGCGAAAGAAAGCGGGGTGAGGTCCAAACCTTGAATTGGAGATAGCCCAACTTGATACAAAAGGTTGGCAATCCAACCCACCACGACCAGGGCAACGACCAAAACAACCTGAAAGCGCCGCTCCTTTGAGAAGGATGAGAGTTTTCTCAATAACCAAAATGTGCCGGTAAAAAGCAGAACATACACGTAAAAGGTAAAGACATAAAAAAACGGCCCGTGCACGTAATCAGCAATATTACCCACCGAACCTTCAGAGAGGAGGATATCCCGCCATATCAAGTGATGATAATTATTTGTGGCTGCCAGGAGAAAAGCCAGGACCGGGATGATCCAGATCAACCACACATAAGGCCGGTTAAAGACCTTCTTGTGCCCTGAATACTCGGCGCTGAAATACACCCAGAAAGGCGAAAGCGAAGCAATGCCGATGTACTGCCAGACTGAGCTGATGAATTTTCCATCCACAGTTAAAGCGCCGGCTTCAAAAATTGAGGCGAGACTCCAAATGCTTAAGGAGATAAGACTTAAAGAAAAAAACAGGCTGCCGGGGGTGGACCGGCGCCAGAGAACAGCCGCCGCAGAAATGAGTGTCAGGACTGCCGCTACTGCGAAGATGAACGAGTAAACTGTAAATGCAAACAGCATCCAGGCATCAACTTCCCTTTAATAAATTTTATCCTAAATGTAAACCATCAATCTGATGGATTTTTTTCGCTGACTTTTGTGTGAGAAAAAACTTAAACGATTTTTATCAAGGTATCTGGTATCACCCTGCCGATCTTGGAAAAGATCCCATTCAAGCGGCTGCTCTTTTCAAATCTGATGTACTCCTCTTCACTTACGGAAGCGAGAATCCCGCCGCTGGTCTGCGGGTCGAAAAGCAGCATCTGCAAATACTCGGGAACATCGCCAAAATTCACATGGGATTGATAGAAGGCCTGATTATCAAAAGCGCCGCCGGCAAACGTACCCTGCCCGGCATATTCCTGCGCGCCTGGCAGGAAAGGCAATGATTTGAGTTCCAGTTCAAGGCCGCAGCCACTGGCATTGGCCATTTCCCAGCCATGGCCGATCAACCCGAATCCGGTGATATCGGTGGCCGCGTGAGCATTCATATCCAAAGCCAACTGGCCTGCCTCCGCGTTCAATTTCTTCATGGATTGAACGGCAGCTATCACATCTTCTGTTTTCGCCTTGCCCTGTTTGAGCGCGGTGGTGATGACGCCTGTTCCCAGCGGTTTGCTGAGGAGCAGAACATCGCCGACCTGCATGCCGCTTTTTTTCAGGATCTTTTCCGGCTGCGCAAAACCGATCACCACCAAGCCGTATTTGGGTTCCTTGTCCTGAATGGTATGGCCGCCGGCAATCACCACGCCGGCTTCGCGCGCCTTTTCCATCCCGCCGCGCAGGATCTCAGATACCACGTCTTTAGGCAGGTCATTGGGAAAGGCGGCGATATTCAATGCCAGGAAGGGCTTGGCTCCCATGGCATAAATATCGGATAGACTGTTGGCCGCGGCGATGGCGCCGTAATCATAGGGGTCATCCACCACCGGTGTGAAAAAATCCGTGGTGACTACCAGCGCCCGGTCATCATCCAACCGCCAAACGGCAGCATCATCCGGCTGCTCCAATCCAGCGATCAGATCAGGGTAATCCAACGGTTGATAGAAATTGGCTAACGGCTGCAGAACCTGCGCCAACGCTTGCGCGTTATATTTGGACGCTCAACCTGCACAGGATGAGAGCGCCGTCAACCGGATCTCTTCTCGGGACATCATATAAGGGGATTTTACTTGAAAAGTGAAAGGGTTACGCCAGAACCGTGCGGTCGCGGCCTGATTCTTTGGCTTGGTACATCGCGTCGTCAGCCGCCTTCACCAGGTCATCCACGCGACTGCCATCCTGAGGGAAGGTGGCGATACCGATGGAAATCGTTACCTGAACAATCTCATCGCCTGATTGAAGGGCCATGGCTTTGATGCCCTCGCGCCACAATTCAGCCCGCTCGAAGGCGCATTCCCGCGGCATTTCCGGCATCACCAGCAGGAATTCGTCCCCGCCGTAACGGCCAACGCAGTCGCTTTCACGGGTCTGCTGCTGGAGCAACTTGCCGATGGCTGAGATCACCTGGTCGCCCATTTTATGGCCAAAGCGGTCATTGATAGATTTAAAGCGATCCACATCCATCATGATCAGGCTGAGCGGATAACCGCTGCGGGCAGCGTGGGCAATCTCACGCGCCAAAGTTTGGTCAAGATACCTTCGATTGAATACACCGGTCAGTGAATCCCTGTTGACCTGCTCTTTTAATTGGATTTGAAGCTGATGAATATCTTCCAACTGCGACCGCAGCCGCTGGTTGGCATTCTCAAGATCCACTTCCACCTGTTTTCTCTGCGAGATATCCTCCAGGATGATCGCCCAGCCAATGAAACGCCGTCGGCGGTCATCAATGGGAGAAAACCTGACACTATAAAATTTTTGATCAAAATCTATTTCAGTGTGAGTGGAGTGGTCGCGGTCGGGAAGCGACTGAATCCTGTGCCAGATGCTTAATACATCCTTGACGGGCTTACCTGTTAAATTACCCGATGCAGGTACCAGAATTTCCTGCGAGGCATTGTTGAAATCGATCAGGCGAAGTTGGTCATCCACCACTATGACCATATCGGATAAATTCGCAAAGACAAATTCGCTGGCCACAGGCACCAGATCCAAAAACCGGCTGTTGGAAACACCATACAGGATCAGCAGCCCGTTGAACAAAAAACTGACAGAAACGATGTCAAGCCCGGGGAACGGATTCAAGCCGAGAATGTAGATCACCGCGCCAATCCAGGGGAAAAGGGACGCCAGGATGATGACCCAGCTTTGGCTCCTGAAGTTCTTTCGCGTGCGGATGGCGAAGGCGATCAGCATCGCGCTGGCTAGCCCCACCACGCTGAAAATATAGATCATGGCTGCCCAGAATACCGGCCCATGCAGGTAAATCAGACTATTGGTGCCGTCAGGCCCTGGTAAAAAACCGGGCCATACCAGGCCATGCCATTCATTGGTCAATGCCAGCGCGATGATCACCACAGGGACAACGAATAATGTGCTGGTGATGAGCGGGGAAACTTTTTTTCCACGGCCTGTGTAATTCAGCGCGAAGAGCAGCAGCAGCGGCGCGGAGGACTGCGTGCCGAAATAGGCCATCTTGGACCAAAAAACTTTCAACTCCTGCGGAACCGCTGCCGCTTCAAGCCCGGCGGCCAGCGCCCATTCAAAGATGGCAGCGAAAAGCAGCAACAGCGGCCATCCGCCGCGGGAATCGCGCCGACGCCAAATATGAACGGCAACAATCAATGCAACCAATCCCGTGACCAGCTGCGCTGCAGCGTATGATGTGATCTGATAGTTCATGGCTGTCATATATAATAATTTTACAATGTCGGTTTGCGTGCCAAATTTTATCCCTTTTTGAAAGGAAAAATGAGTGAATAAAGACACCATACTTTTGTTTACCCGATACGGAATGGGTGAGGGACCGGAAGATCTACAGCAAACACTGGCCATTAAATTTCTTACACTCAACCTCGAGCACAATACATTGCCCTCAAAAATCCTTTTTTACACCGACGGAGTGAAATTGGCCTGCCAGGGATCGCCTGTCGTGGAACTGCTGAGCGAATATGAAAAAAGAGGCGTGGAACTGGTGCTCTGCAGCACCTGCCTGGAAAGATATGGATTATCCGGCCAAGTAGGAGCCGGGGTGGTGGGCGGCATGGGCGACATCATCGACGTGCTAACAAAAGCGCCCAAGACGATCAGTTTATAGATTGCTCCAGAAAAAAATCATTGCTGATATTCAAGAAATTTAGATTCAGGAGGCAGGATGGATATTCAACCAGTTACCACACGCAGCGATCTTAAAGCGTTTATCAACCTGCCTTATAAACTTTACAAGAAAGATCCGATGTGGGTTGCCCCGCTGCACGGCGAGGTGCGCGGTCAGTTCGACCCGATTAAAAATCCCCTGCTTGAGCATTGCGAGTACCAGTTGTTTTTACTGAAGGTCGCTGGAAAACCCATTGGACGAATTGCTGCATTCATCGATACACTGGCGGTGGATTACTGGCAGGACAAGATCGGCTTGTTTGGATATTTCGAATGCCCGGACAATCCTCAGGCTTCCGAGATGCTGCTCAACAACGCGCGTGAATGGCTGGCTGCCAGGGGGATGACTGCCATGCGCGGGCCGTGGAGTTTTGTATCCCAGGAATGGGGCGCTGTGGTGGAGGGGTTTGAACCGGAAGCGGTGGTAATGTCGCCCTACAACCCGCTATTTTACAACCAGCACTTTGAACGCTTTGGGCTAACCAAGGTCAAAGACCTGCTGGTCTATTATGTTGACGCCCGGGATGGATACCAGATTCCCGAATGTATTCTAACTTTGACTGACAAAGTCGCCGAACGCTACGGGGTCAGGGTCCGTCAAATCAACATGCATAACTTTGAGCAGGAAGTGCAAACCTTCATTGACCTGTCAAATGACAGCCTGGCGGTCAACTGGGGGTATTCGCCGGTCACCCAGGCGGAAGTTAACGCCATGGCACGAGACCTGAAACCGCTGCTTCATCCGAAAGCAGTGGTTTTCGCGGTGGACAGGGACGAACGCGCGATCGGCTTCGCCATCGCCCTGCCGGATGTGA
>CAYPAG010000088.1:0-1430 GCA_964408645.1 uncultured Pelolinea sp.
ACAACTCGACGGCAGCTCCACCAACAATAGGGATCATGGACAATCCAGCACGTACTGCGGAATAACCAGCATCTGCGTATTCCGGTGAAAACGGCCAGTGAATCCGGAGGATGACGGCCAGATTGGATTGAAACAGAACTGGCAAGATGATTATAAATCAAGTGGCCGACATGGGTACAGAAGAACGCAGCCTCCTTTGAGATTCGCCAGCCAATTGGAGGCGATAAGAATTGTTAACCAGCCTGTCGAGGATGGCATCAGCCAGAGTGGGATCAGGAATGCGCTCGTGCCAGTCTTCCACCGGGATCTGGGTCACAACCATGGTAGAGGAATGCCCATAACGGTCGTCAAGGATATCCAGTAAATCCTGAGATTGCGGCAATGTGAGTGCATCCCGCAGCCAATCATCAAAAACGATCAAATCAAAACGGGTCAGAGCAGCCAGCAACTTGGGATAAGAACCATCGGCATGAGCCATCTTCAACTCCTGGATGAAACGGGGTGTGCGAAGATAACGGACAAAGAAATCAGCTCTGCATGCAGAATGACCGAGAGCACAACCGAGATATGTTTTCCCAGCGCCTGTTGGCCCGGTAATAATGATATTCAGTTTGTTGGTGATCCAGGCGCCATGAGACAATTCCAATACCTGGGTGCGGTCAACGGCCCTGGTAGGTGAAAAATCAAAATCTTCCATAACGGCATTCAGGTGAAAATGAGCTCTCTTCAAGCGGCGGCGCAGGCGGCTGTTGTCCCGCTGAAGCAGTTCGAGGTCCACCAGCATGGATAGTCGTTCTTCAAAGGGTAATTCTGCATATTTGGGATTGGTAATCTGCTCCTCAATCCCTTTCCGAAAGGCAGGCAGATGAAGCTGGGTAAGCTTGTCCATCAAGGGTTGCAATAACATTGTTCAAATCTCCTTAGTTGTAATAGTCTTTGCCGCGGATATTGGCATGGGGCTGCAGCAGGGAAGGCTGGGATACATCTTCCTGGGCAGCGATCTGGTCCAGATGGTTCGTCAGGATATTCTTGATGCCTCTGTAGCTGTGGATCTCGTTGGCCAGCGCATAATGGCAAGCCGATTCAAGCCTGCCGGGTGTGAATTTGCGGGCAAAGCCCAGGATACCCATGCAAGCCCGGTAGGCCTGCTCCGGGTGCTGCCTGCCACCCAATTCCAAACCCACAATTTGGGCAGTGCATGAACCGATTTTCTCAGCCCAATGGATAAAACGCTCAGGAGACCACTCGCCATAAAAACGATGATCCAAAGGCATATGTTCCTGGATGGTGGAATGGCTGCCCTGATGATGTGAACGGGGGTGGAAAGATACACGCTTGCCGTTGGAAAAGATTTCAATGCTCTTTTCAGTGGCCCGGATCATGACTTCTGCCGGGTAGAGGTGGCAGGGGACTGAGTAAAATACCCCATC
>CAYPAG010000088.1:1530-7347 GCA_964408645.1 uncultured Pelolinea sp.
ACCGCCACATGATAATGCTCAGCCATTTCCTGGTAGGTCTGGTTGATTTCTGGATCATAACGACAGGGATGACTGACACCCACCTTGAGATTGTCCGGAACCACTACCTCGGTGACACCGCCAAAAAAGGCAAAAGCCCGCACATGGCCTCCTGTCCAGTTGGGTAGGTCCTGATGCCATTGAGCTTCGGCATAGGTGTAGCTGGATGCGCCCAACACGGCAACAAAGATTTGCGTTTCCCGGACTTCTCCCGTACTGGGGTCTATGACTGGCATGGTTTGCCCGGCGTAGTCCACAAACAACTTCTCGCCTGCCTTGTGATTCAACCGCATGGTAGTCTGGATCTTCCCGGCCCAATCACGATATAACTGGCAAAACTGGCTGTATCCATACCCATGTGGGTGTTTTTCCAGATATTCTGTCCACAACAGGCGCAGTGTTACCCCTTTTTTACGCAGTTCCAGGTGAATATATTGCCAATCCGGAACATATGCTGCTTTGGGACTGGGTTGTTGAGCTTTGGGAAATAACAGCTCGTAGAGTTGATCATCTCCCAGTTCTTCAGGCAGCGGCCATGTCAGACCGGCCGCTTCAGCCCGCCTGACATATTCTCCCACACTGCTTCGTGATACCCGGCAGCTGCGGGAGATGACCCGCTCACTGAGTTGGCATTCCCATTTCAGCCGCAAGATTTCTTTGATTTTTCGCACGGTTAACCTTTCCTGTGACATGTCCGCCTCCTTGTTTCTAAGGATTAGGATGCCACATTTTCTAAAGATTAACCAGTTCTGTTTCGCCTACAGTTTCTATTGGATTCCGATTGATCCCGGCCACCGATTCCGATTTGTCCTCAAAAAGTGGCCGCCTTCCTCCGGATTGGGTGGCCGACATGCTTCGGAATCCCTGGCCATCTTGTTTCGGATTCCCTGGCTGCCTTGCCCCGGATTATGCAGCATCTCTCAGGTCTTCTTCTGGAGGGATGAGTGGTCTATTATTTTCATCAATTTTCATATCTACTCGTCCTATCACCATGATCTAATTCTTGCTAATTGCATTCTATTGATGGTCTATTTCCAACCAAGCCACATCATTGCCGCCTGGCCATTCATCATGTCGTCTGATCAGTTCAAATTTGTCAATTTCGCATATTTCTACAATACCAGCCTGTGTTACTTTGTTAAGTAAACAGAATATTCCATTTTTAAATTCAATCACGGGCATAATATGCCATCCTCCCTTTGGTGATAAAGCCAATGAAAGAATGCTCGGTGTCCCATTCTCAAGCAAATTAAGAATGAAAGCGACTTTTTCTTCTCCATGAATAAAAGCGCGAAATTGAATATGAACTTGAGGATAATCCTGGTTTACAGCCTTAGCGATATTGTCAAATGAATTTGGGGCTATTCCACTTCTCTGAAGATTGTACTTTTCTTGAAAGTTTTCTAACAACACTCCTTCAATCCCAGAGACCCTAATCATCCATTCAAATCCAGTCGGAATACAGCCTAATTCATGGTCACGTTGAACTACTGCCCCATGTTGCCAATCTTTGATGCTTGGCATTATTAAATCCTCCCTGATGTCCATAAATATTCATTGTTAAAAATTTTCATGATGAGTGTGAAGTGACAATCTGCATAAGAAAACCCAACATGGATAAAAATCTCATATGTAATGCGTTCATCTCTTGATCTGTGTATTCCTGGTTTTCTCGATGCTCATCTGCATTTAGCAAAGCCATTTGGTTTTCAAAATCCTTGATCAGAAAATCGACAAACGTTTTGTTTTTATGGTTTCTTGATATATATTTGAGTCTTGCTTTTCTAGTAGGTTTCCCTTCTTTGTCAAAGTGGTTGGGATCCTTCGTCCATTCCTTGACTTGATCATTCGGAGCTAACAAATGCAAGATATGGGTACATAATTCCCTATGACTACTGGCAAAATGCCTAAGGTGATCTGGATTTTTGGAATAGATTGCTTGCTCAGCGCCGAGCAGCATATTAGAAAATGAAGGATCAAGTTTTTTTAACCAATTCAACAATTCTGCTTGATCCGGCGTAATGATATCTTCTTTCGGTTGGTATGTATCCTCACCAACAAGCTGTGCTGTTATGATTGACGTGTTGCGCATTTCAATAGTTGGGTAATATCTTACAGCGTCGGGGAGGACTGAGAATCTCTCAACTGGAAGCACGTCTTTCATCAGGTTTTGGTAACTTGATATCGTACCTCCCAAACTTTCGAGCAGGGCGCTTTGAGCGGGTAAAACTAAGGGACGCTGCATCTTTGCGATTTCCTCAGCTATACCAAGAATGGGAGATTGTAGTCGATAAATATCTCCCATCTGTTCAATGGCACGTGCGTTTAAATTGTGGATTACTTCACCGAATTTACTTACGTCCCCAAACTGCTCTAACATCCCCTTCATTGAAGATGCTAATTCTATTTGCACGTTTTTCAAAGGTGCCATAGCACTCGCCAGGTTAGTGGTGATAGCCCTGACAGATTCTGATAATTGCTTTGCTAGTTCTCGTTCCTGTTGTTGAACTGCCTGGTAAAACCGTACTTCAGAGTCTTCGATCTCCGCGAATTGCTCATATTCTTCTTCGCATCCCCATTCCTCAACGGCAATCTCGATTAGTCTGCGTTGATCTTCATCGGAGAATGTCTGGAAATCTTTCTGATCGCTCCCTCGCAGCATCCACGAGATAACCTTTTCAGTGAATACTCGCTCTTTATCCTCATCAGAAACTGATTCTACAATTTTCTTGATTTCTCGAAACATTCCCCATGATATGAAAGCAACCCGTATGGTCAATCCACTGGGTAGTTGATGGACCTTTGGCTCTGTCTCAGCGTTGAGTATCTGGTCCCTTGTAAGAGATGTCTTTTGCTCGTTATCTTCGTCTATCATTTTGGCACTTCTCTTGTCGCATAACCCAATTTCATCTCATCTTCTTCCACTGCACACCCTTCCCGCCATGCTTTTCCTGTTCGTGGTTTGCCTTCTCAAATCCCATCACCATCTTCCCGCAGACTTCGCACTTATATAACCCAAAATCTGATAATGTCGGCTGACCTGCAGGCGGATCGATCTCTTTTACTACCTTCGATGGTGGTGTTACTGGCAAAGGCGGCTTCGCTGGCGTGGAAAGCTGGGTTTGAACTGCTGCTGGCCGGCTTTCAATTCTGGGCTGCGCTACTGAAATTGTTTCCTGTTTTGTTGTAACTGCAGAATCTTGTGATGGGTAGCCATCGGGATTGCCAACTTCGACACCTCGCTCTGCGAGCCGGTCCCACGCCTCGAGAACCAGCCGGCGCGTGCGGTACTCTCCATACTGTCGAATTTCCTTGTCTTTCAAAACACGGAAGGTCTCACCAGGGTAATCGGGGCCATAGACATCCTGTGGATCAAGGATGTATCGCAGTTCATCACGGTTTAATCCATAAAGCTTGGCATAATAGGCATCCAGTTCGGCTCGTAGCAAGGCACGCCGGTCTTCGTCCCAGAGGAAGGGTTCCCCATGATAGCCCATATCTTCAGCGAAAGGTTTCATATCGTGAGCAGTGAAGACAAGTTCAATGATTCGGGGTGATATAAAGTCAATATCGCATTGGGAAAAAAATGATAGGGGAAGAACAGGGTATTGTTTGACAATAAAGAAGTTAATATTTATTCCCGGCACCTTCAGCCGTATTGCATAATCAAAAATGATGCTATTAAAACAACCCAATAGACATGTTGATAATATTGGATTATTCATCCTGAACTTGACAAAAGGAGCACTATTTCCTAAACCTACCATTGGAACGATGGTGAATATTGATGTTCTTTCGTCCGTTGCCCTGCCAACACCTCGAAAAACCAAGCCCCATTTATTTTGCCAATCATCAAGTTTGGATGCTACCTCATTTTTTTTCACATAATATCGAGCTTTTACTTGAAATGTTGGCTCGCATTTTTCAGTCCATAACGTATCCCTGACATCTGCATTATTATCATAGGTTGCCCAACGATGATCATATTGATGAAACATCTTCGCTTCATACAACCGCACATATCCCTCGCGCGGCTCGGTGACGAACAGCCCGCTGTCGTTGGACATATGAAACATGGCCTGAAATCTCACCCCCCACGGATTTTCCCCCGTGCGTTCATTGACCAGCACCGGCACGCGCTGGTAGATGGCGCGGGTCAGTTCGGCGTCGGCGCGGGTGCGGAAGACTGGCATGGTGCGCGTGTTGGGGTTAAACAGGGCAATCTCCGCCGGATCGAGAGTAAAACGGCGGCGTTCATCGCGCAGGTGCTCCACGCGCGTAGCGAAAAACACAAACCGCGCCTGCTTCACCGGCGCGCCAGAAAGCGTAAGCAGGCAGAACTTCATGCGGCTGTCCACCGCCGGGAATAGTTTCTCGCGATTTTCAAAATCAAACAGGCTGGCCAGCGAGCGTTTTTCCACCAGGTCGCCGAAGAAATCCTTGGTGGTGTCGTCGGTAGCGATGCCGGTGGGCACGATCACCCCGGCGCGGCCGACTGCGCTGGTTAAATTGCGAAAATGCTCGGCAAACAGGGCGTAGGTGTTTACATCCCCTACGGCGGTTAACGGGTAGCGGCTCGACTGGCGCATGAATTTGCTGGCGCATTCCGCCGCATGTCTTGCATCCTCAAACTCCTGGAACAATACCGGGTTGGTTTCTTCCAGGGCTTTAATCAGCCGTGCTCGGGCCGCTTTGTTGGGTGCGGCGGCAATCTGCGGGTCGCGGCTGGCAAAAAACTCCTCTTCCTGCAATTTGATGCGTTCCCAGGGTGGGTTGCCCAGCACGCAGTCAAAACCGCCCGCGGCAGCCGCTTCGGCAAATTCCAACGGCCAGTGGAAGAAATTCACCGAGCAGCTCAACTGCCGCACCTGCTCCGGCAGCCCCGCCTGCACCTCCCGGCCGCTGCGCAGGCGCTTCAGCTGCCCCTGGGTGGGCGCCGCAATCTCGAACGCTTTCCTGACCGGCGCAATGATCTTCCAGAAGAAAGCCGCCGTCCAAAAATCAGACATCTGCCGCGAGCGGAGAACTTCCACCGATTCCTGCAGGTCCGCATAGGCTTGCGCTTTGGCCTGCACATCCGCCGCGCTGTCTTCGGGCATGGCTTCCACCCCCCGGCTGCGCTCCGCGATCCAGCGATCCAGGTCTTCGCGCGTATGCAGCACGGTGACGATGAATTCTTTACCCTCGCGTTCGTTTTTGTTGCGCTTCTTCAGAAAGGCGGCCATCGCCCTGTCATCCCCGGTCACGGGGTTAAAGGCTTCGTCCGGCACTTCCAGCTGGCTGATGTCCATCCCCGGCCCCACCCCCACCAGGCTGTTGCCGCATTTGATGTGCGCATCCAGGAAGGAAAGCGGCTTGCCGGGTTCCAGCGACTCCAGCCACAAATTCACCTTACACAATTCCACTGCCATTGGGTTGATGTCCACACCGTAAATACAGTGTCGAATCACATCCCGCAATGCCCGGCGGGTCTCGTTGGGCGAGGGTTCGTTATCACCCGCACGCACCTCCGCCAGCCGTCCAGCGATACGATGCGCTGCCGCAATCAGAAAATGCCCGCTGCCGCAGGCCGGGTCGCAGATCTTAAGCGATAATAACCGCGAAGACGCCAGGCGCGCAAAGATTTTTTCTTTATCAAAAGAATCCTTCGCGTCCTTTGCGCCTTCGCGGTGAGCTTCTTCCAATGCATTTTCGATCACTGGATCCAAAGCCGAGTCCAACAAAACCTGGATCAGACTGGATGGAGTGTAATAACTTCCGGTTGTTTTCCGTTCGTTC
>CAYPAG010000089.1:0-7343 GCA_964408645.1 uncultured Pelolinea sp.
GTACCAGGTGATTTCCATCCAACCTCCGAATTCGGGTTGGATTATACATTAGATTGATTTTTGCCTTTTCCATCCTTCATCAACTAAGCACCAAAAATTCCTGATTAAAATCTGATTCACTCGATTGTTTGGAGTCAGCTTCGAGATTATCTATATTTGCTCAACTTATTAAAGTCATAAGAGAAAAACGAGAAACTCTACTTTTTTTTCTCATTTGTGCTCATCGGTAGTTGAAATCAAGTTTATTTTTTGATCAGATAAATCGGGCTGGACCAGATCAGGCAGCCATCTTCCTGCGTGGCGCGGATGTAGATCGGGTTATCGCCTTTTTTCAGATCCGTAACAGGGATTGAGAACTCAACCGGTTGGCTATCCAGCGTGTCCGGTAGGCGGTAGACCTGCAACGATTTGTCCAAAAAGCCCAAATCCCAGACCTTGGGTTCAAGTCCAAGGTTGTCCAATTCGAATTCCGCTTTAACTTGTTTGGTCTCGATATTGAACTGCCCGTTTTCCTGATTTTCCAGGGTGAGGATGAAACCTTTTGCCGCGCCGGTGGAGAAGGATTCCCATGCCAAGGTGGATTCATCCAATTGGCGTATTGGGTGTTCCGGATTCAACGTATTGATCGCGGCGACTGACACGATGCGGTTGCCGCTGACCTTCAGATTTCCATCCCAGTTCACGACGCGATCTTGCCCGCGCACGCGCGCGCCATTCCACAGCACCTTGACTCGCCTGCCCAGGTTTTTTTCTTCATAAGGACGGTAGGTATGGATGAGGTCCAGACCGTTAAACACATCAACGCGCTCAATCGGCGCGCTGCCCGCCAGTCGCACCTTGAGCAATGGCTCGCCTGCCCAATCTTCCACGATGTCGCCCATCATGGCAAACCGGCCGTCGCCCAGATCAAGGCTCATGTCCAGCAGCGCGCGGCCGCCGGTGGTCGCGTAAAAATGGCGCGCCTTAATCGCCTGATAAACACTCTCCCGGTCGAGTTTTTCCGCCAGCACGCAGGTCAATCCACCTTGTGCGCCGAACTTGCTGTCCCCGGGATAAGCCGCCCCGGGATCCGCCTTGTGACCGTCCGAGTTGGCCACAAAACCCACCCGGTAACCGCGTTCCAACGCTTCCCGCAGGAACCATTCAAATGTACCCCAGGCGGAATGCACTTCCACCGCTGCCTCCACATCCCCATCATGGAATCGCAAATCTGCATAACGCCCGCCCACATGGGCGAAGTTGAACGCTTCAGGGTTCTTTCGGGTTTTGAGCGTTTTGAACAACGTTTCCGCATCCATTGAATCTTCAAACTGCGATTCGCCATTCGGCACCAGATCACGCGAGCTGCGCGAGATTCTGCCGCCTTCTGAGGTGAAATAGACATTACGGTCGCCGCCTACTGGAGTGTTGGCGCTCCATTCATATCCCGGGAAAGTGACGAATCTTCCCGGTTCATAAAACGCTTTAGTGGTTTCATTCACCTTCTGCCAGAATTCATCACTCACCTGAAAATCATTGCCTTGATGCCCAAGAATATCTAGGTGGCTGATATCCCGCCCGAAACGGAAGTAATCCTCAATGGTGTTGGTGCCGATGGTCTCGCCGGATTGTCCGTGGAAATCCGCCCAGAATTTCCTCGCCGCAGGCAATTCATTAACCACGTCGATCGGATTGGATTGCGCGGATAATCCGGTCGATTGATCAATGCCTTCCACCGTGTAATTGCCGGGCGCAGTCCAGCCTGGATGGGTGAATTTCAGCGGGCTGCCGGTTGGGTTGCCCCAACGGTCCTCAAGCCGCAGGTGATAATCAAAGGGCTTCCCGGTTTGCACTTCGGAAGGCGCGGTGCAGACAGCGCGCGCCGGCTCGCCTGCGATGATGCTTAGCGTGGGTGATTCGGGCAGTTCCTTAAACAGGTAATTGGCAATTGGGTCGACAAATGTAGTAAATCTAAATTGACTGATGCAGAAGGTTGGCATGCGCCACCCGGGCGATCCGCCTGATGTGTCGCCAAACACCACCTGGACTTGCTCGCCGTGGTCAAGATACTGATCGCGGATGATCAGGAAGAGCGCTTTGTTCGATGGCCGAACTCCACCCTTGGGATCCCAACGCGGGATGACGCGGCTCCCGCCGGTGGCTTTAACGGTGCAGTAATTCGGCGCTTTGGGATCATCAAATTGCGGTTGGCCAAAATCTTCCATATTGCGGAAGGTGATTTTTATATATCCAGCATAATCCATAGGATGTCCGGCGGTGTACGTGTAGGTGATGGTGGCGAAAGATCCCGCGACTACGGGAGTATTTGGGGAAATTTCAGCTTTTCCAAGGTCGAAATAAGACATGAGACACTCCAGAAAAAATATTTTTGAATGAAAAAATTATACCCAGTGAATCGCTTCGTTATCCGCGCATTCTTGTGCGGTATTTATTAGAAATGGTGGTCAGGAATGACTACCCTACAAAGGGTAATCCAAATGTAGGCCGCACATTTCTGTGTGGCAATTTTCATTTGCGTTTTGGTGGTCAGGAATGACCACCCGGCAAAGGGTCATCCAAACGTAGGCTGCACATTCCTGTGTGGCGTTTTGATTTGGGTATTGGCAGCCGCACATTCCTGTGCTGCGTTTTGATTTGGGTATCGGCGGTCAAGAATGACCGCCCTACAAGGGGTAATCCAAACGTAGGCCGCACATTCCTGTGCGGCGTTTTGATTTGGGTATTGGCGGGAAGGAATGACCACCCTACAAAGGGCAATCCAAACGTAGGCCGCACATTCCTGTGCGGCAATTTTTTTATCAACAATAACCTTTATATCGTGGTAACAAAGGAAATATATAATTCCACCATGCGTGGCGTTATTAGGCACTTTATTCCTGATTCGATTGTCTTCATCACCTCTGTAACAAAATTCAGAGAACCAATATTCATTGATGAGGAATCCCGCCAATTATTTTATTCAACTATAGAAAATGCGCACAGAATCCACCGATTTGAAATTCTAGCGCACGTTTTGCTTCCTGATCATTTTCATTGGCTCTTATCGAGCGCTGATTCCGACTTCTCAAAAGTGGTGAAAAGTGTAAAAGGAAATTTCACTGTAAACTATAAAAGCAAGAATAATTTAAATTATCCAATCAATTTATGGCAGCCAAGGTATTGGGATCATTTAATTAGGAATGAGAAAGATTATATTAATCACATTGAATATATTCACTGGAATCCAGTGAAACATGGTCTTGTCAGAGAGCCTTTCGAATGGGAATCATCCAGTTTTTGTGATTGGGTACGAAATGGGTATTACCCAAAAAACTGGGGCGACAAAGAACTTTCTTTACATGTTAAGGAAATGAACTTCGAATAAGTGGAAAATCAAAGCATAAGCCTCACATTTATGCGAGATTTTTTCTTTGGGTTTTGGCGGTCAAGAATGACCGCCCTACAGATTATTCAAAAGTAGGCTGCACATTCTTGTGCGGCTTTTTCCTTAGGGTTCGGCGGGCAGGAATGACCACCATACAGAACCATTATGCCATTCGTTGAATGGACAAAAAGGTGATGTCATCTGAAGGCGGGGCATCGCCGCGAAACTCGGAAAGTTTCCCGTCCACCGATTCGATCAAAGATGGGTATGGCATATCCTTGTAAAGATTCAACACATTGAATAGGCGTTCCTCGCCAAACAGGGTACCATCGGCGGATTGGGCATCGGTCACCCCGTCCGTATAAAACAGCAGGTGATCGCCTTTTTTAACCTGAAGAAAATTGTTGGCCAGGTTAAGGGTTTCGATCACACCCAGCGGCATGCCGCCTTTTTCCAGCCAATCAATCTTTCCGCGTGTTTTCCGCAGCCATAAGGGTTTATTGTGCCCTGCATTGGCGTAAACCAAATCACCCGTCACGGTGTTGGCAATCGCGTACAAACAGGTGACAAACAAGCCCTGCTGCGAATTAAGCATGAGCAAACGGTTGACACGCCCCAGTGTTTCTGCGGGCAAGTCGCCCTCCAGGGCTTCGGCGTGAATCAGCGTGCGCGCGACCGTCATAAAGAGCGCTGCCGGAAAGCCCTTGTCAGACACATCTGCGATCACCAGCCCGATCCGTTCCTCATCCAGGATGAAAGCGTCATAAAAATCACCGCCCACCTGCTGGGCCGGCCGCCAGCGGGCATTCACTTCCCAGCCATTCATTACAGGCAGAGTTTCCGGTAAAAATTTCTGCTGGATCTCACGAGCCAGCTTAAACTCCTGTTGTACTCGTTCCTGGTCGATCATCTCTTTCTTAAAATGGTCGCTCTGGATCGCCAGCGAGAGGTGGCGGGCAATGCCGGTGATGATCTCCGCCTTTTTTTCTCGATATTCGTAACCTTTTTCCGACTCAAGCACATACAGCAACCCAAAGCGGTTGTTGATGATGAACAGCGGAAAAACGATCAGCAGCGGTTCTGTTAATTCTTGAACAGACTTGCCATCCAGCGCGTCGCGCGGCTTGACATGAATCCATTCTTCGATTGAATCGTTCTCAATGTTGAAAAAGAAAGGCTGCTCAGCTTCCATTAAGTTGGACATCGGATTCCAGTAAGTTTTTCTGATCGACGCAGGCAGTTTATTTAACTGGTTCTTCCAATGGTGGCTGAGACTGGCATTTAGGTAATAACGATGATTGGAATCATCCACCAGATAAACGAACGCGGTATCAACACCGACCACCAACGGCAGAAAATTGATAATATTTTCAATGGTCTCATTTAAATTTGATGTCGCTGCAACCATTTCCGCCACTTGAAGCAGGATCGCGTTCACATAGGATTCATTTTCGCGGGCTTCTTCAAGCCGCAGATTTTCAATCGCCAGCGCTGTCTGACGGCCAACAGCTTGAAGCGCTTCACCTTTGGAGATAGAAGCGTCATCGGTTTTCAAGCCGCCCATATCATCCACGACCATCGCACCGAATATCCGCCCGTGAGCCGAGATCGGGATCAATCCGCAGCAGCGCTTTTTTTCGTTGCGGCTATTCGTATTCTTCGCCATCAGGTCATGCACAAATGGAATGGGGATTTGGTTAGCCAGTAATTGGCTGAACAACTGCGCCCCTTCCTCGGAATACGGCAGCATCGCCAAACCTGCTTCTTCATTTTTCTCAAAGCCATATTCCGCGCTTAAAAGAAATTCATTACTGCGTTCATCCCTCAGAAATATTCCGCATTTTTGGACGCCGATCAGCAGCGGAATCGCGCGGGAAACCTCGTTGATTAAGTCCTCCACGCTTTCCGCCCGCTGCGCAGCTTCACTTACCTGGAGCATCATGGTGGAGAGCCAGGCTTGTTCCAGCAGTTCATCAATCAAACCGCTGATCTGGATCGCCAGAGCTACATTATCCGAAAGGATTCGCAGAACCAGAATATCATTTTCGTGAAAACTCGCCTTCCGATCACTGAGAATCTCGAGTACACCCAGGACTTTATCGCCGATCACCAGCGGCAGGCAGAGCTCTGATTGGCCTTCCTTTAATCCTTCTACTCTTCGGTAGTCATCATCTGACGCGACATCGGCTGAATATATCTCGGTTTTAGCTTGGGCGCAGCGGCCAATGAATCCCTCTCCCAAAGGAATACCTTCAGGTTGAACCAGCTCAAGCAGTTGTTTTTTATCCAGTTTTTTTCCAGCGCTTGATCGAAAGATGATCTTTTTCGATGTTTCGTCAATGGTGTAAAGTGCCACAAAATAGAACTTAAAGGTGGACTGGATCAGTTCAACCACCCGTTCATACAATTCATGAGGATCACGCAGCTTGACCAGTTCGCTGTTGACCATGCGCACCAGAGACAACTGTTCCAAACGCCAATCCTTTAACTTCTCCAATCTGGATAACTCAAATACTTTCGCCAGATATCCGCCAATCCCGGTTAAAAAATCCACGGGGAATTCCTGGGTTCCCGTCGAATCAGAGTATTCGATTTGAAAGTAACCAATGGGATTGTCAAGATTTTTTATCGGGACATTGATCAACTGCCGATCTTCTAACAAGGAAGAACTGGTTTCTCCAATGCATTCATTATTTCCAACAAATGAATATACCCTTCCGGTGTTTGAAGGAGCTGATGAAAACTCATGCGGGAGAGGAGCGAATTCTTCAGTCAGAAAAAGCCGGACAGAACAGCCTAATATCCGGCTCATTTCACCTTCTATATACTCAACCTGCTGGTCCAGTTCCGATAGCGAAAGAATTCGATCGGCAATGAGATGAAGAGACCGCCAGGAATCGCTCGAAGACCAAAGCGGCTCGGCGTCCATTTTCAAGCCCCCTTGACCGCTTGTTTTTTGATTCCGTGGAGGCGCTTGGTCATGGTCAGCAGATTTCCCCCATGGCCATTAAAGGAAAATTCCACTGAATCCATCAAAGATCGCATGAAATGCAAACCCAATCCCCCTTCCTCACGGCAGCATACATCAGACTCAAGATCAGGATTTTTTACCCGCTTGGGATTAAAGGGTTTTCCAAAATCCCTCATCATGACGATCAGTCCATCCGAATCAATGCTGTAGGAGCATTCAATTTCTCCTTTGTTTTCTCCCCCATACGCGTGCTGGATGATGTTGGATGCGGCTTCGTCCACCGCCAGCTCCACATCATCAACCGCCTTTCCTTCCAAGCCGGCCTCTCGGGCAGCGTTGGTATAGAAATTGCGAATTCGATCCAGGTTGGAAAAAAGCCCGGGAAAAGACACTGTGATCATAGATCAGGAATTAAAAGCTGCCTACCGCCTGTGTGGTGTCTTCAAAAATCTTGAAGTACGGGATAAATCCTGCCAAATCCAAAGCTTCTTGAATTCGATTCTGAAGCCCGGTGAGGACTAATTCACCACGGTTAAACCGCTTGCACTTCTTTTGCGCGTTAACTAACACCCAAAGTCCAGCGCTGGAAATGAAATCGACATCCGTCAAGTCCAACACCAGTTTAAAATTACCCTCATCTGTGACCTCGTTGATCACAGATTGAAGTTTGGGTGCGGTGGCACTGTCAATCCGGCCGCTGGCGGTAATCAAGGTGCATCTTTTTAATGGGGCAGTAGTTACATCCATCGTATCAACCTCCGTGAAAATATGCGCTTTTCAATTGAGATTTGATTATAACATGGAGGTTTTTAGTTTGCCCCTAACTAATTTATAGTCCCTTGCCAATTGGGGGCATTATGGTAGAATCTTTACCTTGTCCAGCAAAGGGGCATTTGGTATAATCGGATGGCTGTACCTTAAATTGTGTATTTAACTTGCCGACGTAGCTCAAACGGCAGAGCAACCGCCTTGTAAGTGGTAGGTTACGGGTTCGATTCCCGTCGTCGG
>CAYPAG010000090.1:0-7208 GCA_964408645.1 uncultured Pelolinea sp.
CCGTAGATGACCTTGGTCCAGAAGGGCAGTTTTTCTTTATTTTCCATTAAAAAATCTCTCCTCAGGTTATTGTCAATCGAGTGAGCATTGTAAAGATTACTAATATACCCGATTTAACACTTTTAAAATTTATTAGTTTTGATTAAATTACTTAAGAAATCGAAAAAAATAATATGAAGATTTATTACCTAAAAGTTTGGAAATACACTTTTAGATTTGGAAGACTTCACACAATGGATTGATAAACATATCTTCCAGGCGTATAATTTTTTTGCTTAACCAAAAATATAATTTCATCACAGAGAAAGAGCAAAATCCCACACTTTTTTCAATAACAGGAGCAAAACATGGAGGGAACTTTATTACTTTCGCCACGGCTGCTGATCGCGTTGACCAACTTTGGCTGCCCGGGAATCGGATACTTACTGACAAAAAGAAGGATGCGGTGGCTGATCTCGCTGGGATTGAACCTGGCGCTTTTACTAACCGGGCACCTGATGAATGCATCCAGGAATCCATCATTATGGGCAGCCGTTTTTCTGGCTATCTGGCTGGGGATGGCTGTAGACCTATGGTTACTGGAAGGAAAAGAGCCAACCCAGCTTTCTCGTAACCTCACTGAAAAGAAATTCATTCTTCCCATAGTAGTTGCGGCGGTTCTTCTTTTCACCTTTGGAGGTTTTTTCGCCTATAGATTTGTTGGCGACAAGCTAATCAATCGCGGCCAATCCGCGTATGAAAGCGGAGATTATACATCTTCGTTCAATTACCTTAATGCCGCAGAATCCCTTTTCCGCCTATCACTGAATCCGCGCGTGGTGGAGATCCAGCCGCTGGTTGATGAGGTCAGGGCCCTGGTGGCAGTTGAATCATTTTTGAATAATGGGGATTATCAGTCGGCATTAGATGGCGTGGCCGAATTCCATCAATTGTTTGATGATTCTCCCAAAATTCCAGAATTGAACAACATGGCCATTGATGCTGATTTGGCTTGGGCAAAGAACCTCCAATCAAATGCTGATTATGAGTCTTCACTTCAACATTTCGAATCGATCCTTTCAAATTTCCCATTGGAAGCTGCCAGGCGTATGGATGAAATCAAAGAAGCCATGTCGGTGAATTATTTTGAGTGGGGTGAATCGCTGGCCTCTTCAGGATCATTCGAATCTGCGATAGAAAAGCTCGAGATTGTAATCAAAAAACACAAGGACTCAAGCGTTTACGACCAGGCGTTTGAATCTGCTGCCCAGGCGCATTATGATTTTGCCAAGCAGTTGAGCAGTGAAAGAGATTACCAGTCAGCGGTCAATCACTTATTGGTTGTTGTCAATGATTTCAAGAGATCAGGCGCTTCCGTTCCGGCCTTTAAAGATTTCCCGAATGTTTTGCTTAAATGGGGTGATGCCCTGCGGTCCGAAAATCGGTACCTTGATGCGCTGGAAAAGTATGCACAGGTAGCCGATTACACCAATGATGCGAGATTACTCACAAGCGTGGAGGAGCAAGTTCTTTCAGCCACCATGGAATTAGCGCGCGACAGCGGTGATGACGGACAGGTAATCATAGAGAAAGCACGCCTGTATGCATGTGGAGAAGAACCGGTGGTTGATGCATCGATTGATGTTTTTCCGGAAGAGCAGGGGAAAGCGCTGGCATGCACGGACTATGACGCCAATTACATTCCTGAAGACCTGCGCGCGGATATTCCAGGCACATTCCGCTATGTGGTGACTTTTGTGGATGCCGCACGGCGCGTCCAAAGCTGCGATTACACCACCTCAACTGATTCCCGAGTACTTGAACGCTGGCAGTATGGGATATCAGTGGCTGTAAAGAAAATTTCAAACGGAGAACAGGTCGCGCAAAAGGTGTTTTATGGTTCGTCTCCCGATTCTTGTCCTTACGAATATCTGTTCAGTTACATGACCGAGCAGATCTGGGGAGAATACTACAAAGATGAGACCATCCGTGATTGGCTGGCAGGAGTGATCAAATGAAAAGCAAAATTGCTATTTCCATCCTGTGCTTAATCATTTAATGGATTTAAAATCAGTTACTCCTCATCTTGAATAACATGATGAGGAGTTTTTTTTACCTGTGTAACCGAAGGTTAACTATGTCCAGGAGTATTCAAAATTGAATATAGAACACCCCAAAAAATGGGGGTAATTCTTCTGAACTGGATTCTTAGAACAATGATTCGTGCGGGTGTTTTTCATCCAACCTGGATAATGCATAGGATGACGCCGCGCCAGCCGCGAATAGCAGCGCGCACACCGCGATCGTCCAACCGCTCACCCCGCCCGGGATGATGGCAAGGGTCGAACCCACCACGATGCCCAGAATCAGATGGTACATCAGCGCGTAGGATTTCTTGAACATCCAGGAAACCAGTTTGGCAAATACCAGAATGACGATGATCACACCTGCCATGATCGGCAGCGCGACACTTAAATCCAGCTGCTTCAATCCGCTGGCCATGGCCTGGTAAAGACCCAGATAGATCAGGAAATTGGAGGGGCTCATGCCCGGCACCACCATGCCCAGCCCCATCAGCATGCCAGCCAGCAACCAGGTCCAAATATTCAATGGCAGTTCAACGGAGCGGATGGTTTCGATCCAGGTCATGTAGAAAAAGGTCAATGCGGCCATGCCGACAAGCACCAGCCAGTGCCAGGATTTCCGCCCTTCTTTGCCTGCCGTTTTGAACAGCGAGGGAAAGGTGCCGGTGATGAACCCGATGAACAGCCAGGTGAATTGAGCCGCGTAGTTGCTGAAAGCGAAATCCACCACCGCCGAAAAAGCCACCACGCCGATCACGCCGCCGATGCCCACCGGCAGGAAATAAATGAAATTCTGGAGGAAGTTGACCAATGGGCTGGCCAAAAAGCGCATCAGCGGCTCATAAATGCCAAAAACTACTGCCAGCACACCGCCGGAGAAACCCGGTACGATCGCACCGATCCCGACCAGTGCTCCTTTCGCCAGGCGGATCAGCCACTCGATCATTTGGTTTCCCTTCGATTCGCTCTTCTTCTCTAAATCATTCATGATTGCTTCACTCCAATTAGTTGCAGTTTACAAGAGGAGAATTATACCCACTTCAAAAATGAAAAACCCTTCTCCGCTGGCTGAGCTTGTCGAAGCTACCGCTATTGTCGCCTGATCCTCTTATTGAAGAAAAAAACTTGATCACGCCACCTTCAAACAGCGGATGAGCACTTCCCGCACACCTTTGCCCTGGCGGTGCTCGAAGAAAAAGATCTCCTGCCACATCCCCAGATTGAGCCTGCCGTCATCAATCGGTATGGAGAGTGACTGCTGCGTCAGCGTCATGCGGATATGCGATGGCATATCGTCCGGGCCTTCCGCGGTGTGGCGGAACCAGTCCGTGCCATCCGGAACCAGGCGATCGTAGAATTCCTCGATGTCCTTTTGCGCCGCGCCCGCGAATCCTTCGCTGAGAACAAATGACGCGCTGACATGCGGATTGAACAAAAAGCACATCCCTTTTTCGATCCCCCAGCCCTCGATTAATTTGGTGACCTCATCGGTGATCTCGTACATCCCTTTGCTGACCGTGTGAAGCGTGAGTAAACCTTCCAAGAATTCCATGATTAAATAATTCCTTGTTTTTAATATCTATTCGCCGCTGCCGTAAAGTTCATTGAGATAATAATGCCGCTTGACATTTCGGCGCAGCCGACGCTTGATATCATCCAGATTGTTGGTTGCCAGCCGGAAGAGAGAAGTCGCATCCATGTCCTTGGCCGTGACATACAGCGGTTCTTCCTGCTCGGAAATCGTCAGGCACAAGCGCAATTCAGTTTCATAAAAGCGAATACGCCAATTGAAGTAATAGGCGTAATCGAGCAGTTTTTCGCCGGATTCCACCCGCCAGCGCAAGCGCGGCGCGATATTGTAGGGGTGAATGAACAGCTCCGGCGTCATCCGTTTGGGTTTGTCCACCGGCGCTTTGGCGCAGCGGGTCAGGTCATCCGCCAATTGATCAAGCTCGTTCTTGTATTCTGCCAGAAAGCATTCCGCTTCTGCCAGGATAATTTGCCGCGCGTCCTCATCCAAAGCGGCCAGACGGTCAAACTCTGTCTGCTTGGCACATTCGTCCGCTTTCCTGCTCCTGTAACTTTCCAGGAGCAACTCAGCATCTTGTACACTATCTGTCAACCATTGGATGTCTGCCATAAGTCACCATCTTCGATTTAGATTGAACAATTCTATCAATTAATTTATTAAAGGCATCGCAAGCGTGAAAAGATCGCATGTATAATAAATGAAGTTGTCCAATTTTTAGGGAAGGGCTAATATGACGCTGTTTTTCTACAAATTTATTTGAGCAGCGCACCAGAACGCTGGTCAGCGTTCAGTCATCCGCAAGCTCTTGCCTGCTTTTTTCTGAGTGGGAATTTTTTCATATACCGCACCTCCAGACCGCCGGCAATAGCTGGCGGTTTTTCATTTGGCTCCCTCCCTGCAGGAGGTGAAATTACAGCAAATCAACATTTTTTCTCGGCAAGTAGAGAATTATATTATTTTAAGGAGAGTGCTATGAAAGAAAAAATGACGAGGTTTTTTGCCTCAAGGTGGGGGATCATCTCGGCAGGCGCTTTGATTGGAATTCTGGGCGCATTGCTGCAAAAACTTGGAAACCCCAAAAACATGGGCATCTGCGTTGCGTGTTTTGAACGGGATATCGCAGGGGCGTTGGGGCTCCATCGAGCCGCAGTTGTGCAATATCTTCGACCTGAAATTGCCGGTTTTGTCCTCGGTTCTACCGTTGCTGCTCTTATTTTCCGCGAATTTAAATCACGGTCAGGATCAGCGCCGATCGTTCGATACTTTTTGGGAATTTTTGCCATGATCGGGGCTCTGGCATTTCTCGGCTGTCCATGGAGGTCCAGTTTCCGGCTGGCAGGCGGAGACCTGACCGCCATCACCGGCTTGCTTGGGTTAGCAGCCGGCATCGCTGTTGGTGTAATGTTTCTCCGCTCGGGCTACAATCTCGGCCGCAGTCACCGAACCTATCCAGCGGTTGGTTGGATCATGCCGGTTTTTATGCTTGGATTGCTGCTGTTGCGAATTTTTCGGCCGGTTTTTTCTGATGGCGGACCCATATTTTTTAGTGAATCCGGTCCTGGTTCCATGTACGCCCCTTTGCTGATATCCTTATGTGTCGGTTTGTTGATCGGTTTTATTGCTCAACGTACAAGATTTTGCACCATGGGCGCCGTTCGGGATGTAATCCTTATGAGCGATTTTCATCTTCTCAGTGGATTGATCGCGCTCATCCTGGCTGCATTTGCAGCCAACCTTGTCTTTGGACAATTTACTTTAGGATATACCGCACAGCCGGTCGCCCATAGCAATCTGATTTGGAACGTACTCGGGATGATGCTTTCGGGATTGGCTTATGCACTGGCAGGCGGATGTCCTGGCCGACAGCTTTTCCTTTCGGGTGAAGGCGACGGTGATTCAGGGATTTTTGTTCTTGGCATGATCACAGGCGCCGCCATTGCGCACAACTTAAACCTGGCAGCAAAACCCGATGCCCTGGTTGATGGCGTTTTAAGCGTCGGCGGATTATCCCTCTTTGGAATGGTTGCCGTTGTGTTGGGATTGGCTGTATGTCTCATTATTGGGTTTAGTATGCGTGAGAAACTTAATTAAGGAGTTGGAAATGACTAATAAAGTTGACGCTCGTGGATTCTCCTGCCCACAACCGGTTATCATGGCACAAAAAGCAATACAAGCGGGGCAATTTCCGATCGAAGTGCTGGTTGAAACGGTGACTTCTCGAGAAAATGTTCGTCGGATGGCTGAAATGAAAGGTTGCAAAACCGAGATCGTACCCCAGGACAACGATGAATTTATACTTATTCTCACAAAGTGATAAATGAATGCGTCGCTTTGATGGCTGATCATCTCATTTATCTGGATAATGCGGCGACTTCCTGGCCTAAACCACCAGGAGTCGCCCGCGCGATGACGCATTTTATTGAATCCATTGGCGCAAATCCTGGCCGGTCAGGCCATCGGCTGTCAGTTGAAGCCGCCCGCCTGGTTTTTGGCGCGCGCGAAGCCATTGCTCGGTTTTTCCACACGCCCGATCCATTGAGGGTGGTGTTTGGACTGAATATCACCGATGGGATTAATTTAGCTCTCCATGGGTTGTTAAAACCAGGGGACCATGTTGTGACCACCGGCATGGAACACAACGCGGTAATGCGTCCTTTACGGATGTTGGAAAAGTCAGGCGTTCAGGTAAGTCAGGTCTCCTGCGCATTGGACGGAACGATTCAACCTGCTGAGATTAAGAATACCTTACGTTCAAACACACGTCTGGTAGCCATTAACCACGCCTCAAATGTATGTGGGACCTTGCTGCCGGTGAGTCAAATTGGTGAAATAACCCGTAATGCAGGACTTCTTCTAATGGTGGATACAGCCCAGAGCGCGGGTGTGATTGACATTGACATGGAAAGAGATCAGATTGACTTACTGGCATTCACAGGGCATAAATCGCTTTACGGGCCTATGGGTACTGGCGGACTTATTCTAGGCGAGCGCGTCAATCCGACTGAAATTTCACCTCTACGCCAAGGCGGAACAGGCAGCCGATCGGAAAGAGAAGTGCAGCCTGATTTCCTGCCCGACTGCTACGAGAGCGGTACCGCCAACGCGGTTGGACTGGCCGGACTTCTTAATGGGCTGGAGTGGATCACAGCGATTGGCATGGACAAAATACGAACGGAAGAAGAAACGTTGTGTCAGATGCTCATCGATGGACTAAAACAAATTCCGGGTGTGCTGGTTTACGGAACGCATGATGCTTCCAGGCAAACAGCCACCGTTGGGTGGAACGCTGAAGGGATAGAACCTTCGACTATCGGTTTCCGTTTGGATGAGGAATTTGGCATTCTTTGCCGTGTTGGCCTGCATTGCGCGCCATCAGCTCATCATACGCTGGGCACTTATCCCGACGGATGCGTCCGATTTGGATTAGGTGCTTTCAACACCCAGGATGAAATTGAAAGCGCACTCGAAGCAGTATGGAAAGTTACCCAGAAAGGCAAATGATGGATCAATACGCGGTTATTTTGGTCGATTCCACCAGCCACGCGATGCGCATTGAAAATTTTTTGTTGAAAGAAGGAATTCAAAGCAAATTGATTCCTGTCCCCCGTCACTTA
>CAYPAG010000091.1:0-6952 GCA_964408645.1 uncultured Pelolinea sp.
GGCGGCGGGTATATCCTGGCTCCGGCGCACAATGTGCAAGCAGACGTGCCGCCCAAGAACATCGTCCGAATGTGTGAAGCTGTCAAGAAATTCGGCGAGTATCCGCTAAATTAGGAACAGCTAGGTTTCAGCGCGCGCGTGGCCATGAATGAGGGCATATACTCGCGGATCTTACGATCTGGCCAGCGGTCTTCATAAAAGCCAATAATGTGAAATCCCGCGTCAATTTGTCCGCCGATCTGGTCATCCAGTGAGTGACCGAATTCGATGGGCGCGTCTTCGCCGAAAAATCTCAGCCGCTCTTCCTCGCTCATGCTGGTCAGGTCGGAATAAGGCATTGGGTATTGGATCGTGAATATCCCCTTTTCATAAAGCTCCTGATCAAATGGTCGGCAATGACTTTCTTCAGAATTTCCCCAAAAATGTTATCATGGAAAAATCAGCCATAAGGAGTCCAAATGCCCGCATTGAACCTGGTCAACCAACTATGCTTCGCCCGCTCTGAATTCCATAAAGGGTTCTCAAGTGTTAGCGAAGAGGAGGGATTCAAGCGCTTGCCGCCGATGAACAGCATTGGCTGGATCGTGGGGCACCTAGCCTGGCATGAACAGAGTTATTGGCTGAAAAAGGCGCAAGGGATTGTCCTTTTTCAGAAACTGCAGGAAATCACCGCGTTCGGCAAACCTGCGGGAGACGCTTCATTGAACGAAATGACAACCATGTGGGAAACGGTGACCCGGGAGGCGGATAACTATCTCGATTCACTTACACTGACGGATCTTGAAAAGAACATGCTGGTCAACGGAAAGCCGCTGTCCGCCAATATCGGCACCATGATCTTGCGCATGACCTACCACTACTGGTATCACAACGGTGAGATCCAGGCCATACGGCAGCTCCTTGGCCACACCAATCTACCGGATTTCGTAAGTGACGAAATTGAAACGATCGGACGCTTTTATTCAGATTGATTACTTTGGTAGGTCAGATAATGTTTGGGTAATCACTGTGAAGTGAGATTGTGTCTGGGAGCATTACGACAATTCGTTGCTTTGATTTTATATAATGCCACTATTCAAGGGCTTACGCATAATCCTTGCAAAAATGGTTGGATCTAATTTGATAAGTGAAAAATACAGAGAATTAATTCCGTTTATAGTGAGTTTAGGCAGATGTCACACATCCACAAAGAGGAAGGATTTACTTCCCCTTTGTGGATGTTTCTTCATACTATTTCTATTTTAATTAAAATTAATTCTTGATCGGTCCGAAATTATTGTTCACTGAAAGCTCAAGCACCCGCATGGCGGCTGAAAAACAGCGTGAATGATCTTGCCCCGGAGTGATCTCGATAAAAACATCATTCACTTTATTGCTTCCGGTGGTGTTGGAAATGAATAAAACCGTCTGGATCTTTCCACTACTTTGTTCAGTAAATTCGTAAACGTCAAAAATATAATCCCCGATGTTATTTGGGTAAATTGACTGAATCCAGGTGTCGGGAAATTTTTTGGGTATGTGTTGGCGGATAATGCAGCCTTGATTGTCAATCATTGTCAATAGAAACGGCGGCATTTTTTCTATTTCTTTGTTTTCCTCTGTAGACCAAAGATTCTTGTCGTAGGTCAGCATCCAGGTGGATGGGGGAAACGAACCCACCCGCGCATAGTCCAGGCTTTCCGGTTTTTTTATAGTTTCCGTTGTATTCTGCGGATAACTTGTGAGCAGCCAATTGATTGGGTCAACTGTGCCGTTGGTTCCCTCAGACGTGCACGGCCACCTCCCGAGGTGTCCACGGTTTTTTATCTCAGCCCCGACAAAAATACCAAAATGCAAATGGTCTTCATCACCCCAATCCCCGATTTTACCTATGATCTGCCCGGCTTTAACTGTTTGTTTTGCCCCCGTTTCGCTCACGGTCAGACTCTCGCTAAGCAGATGGCCGTAGATGGCAATAAAATTGGTTCCATCGCTCAGCGTGTGCTTAATCAACACGGCTGCGTTTTTCTTGGGATCTACGCCTGTCAAATCCCAACCGTCAAAACTCATATCATACACAACCCCATCAGCTATGGCATAAACAGGCGAACCGTATTTGGCATTGGTAAAAATATCGGCTCCTATATGGATCTTTTCATCATCATACGATTTATTCTCACCACAGCCGTTGTCTAAGTAATTGTTGTCATTTACGGTTGTGGCCTTGCCAGTCGGCCAGCAAAAACCGGTCGAGGTTTTTAGCGGGCATTTACCTTGTGCTGTTTTGGTCGGGATGGGGGTCGGGGAAGTGGTTTGGCAGCTTGCCACTTTTTCCATCCTAGAGAAACTTGTCACCACACGATAGGATCGTGACTCAGGTTTTTCAAGGACAGCATCGAAAAAACGGTAATAACCCGGCAGAGCCAAATTTGCGGGCAGCTCTGTCCAGAATTCGATGTGTTCATTTGTATTCCAGAGGGTCAATGTCGGCGCGAGGGCGCCGGTATCGGAGACATTTTCCAACCAACCACAAATGGAATTATCCTGCGCCGAAACACGAGTTTCGCTGACCAAAGGAACCGCCAGCAGAAGGGTGATCATAATTAGCAGCGAGATTCTTATTTTTAATGCCATGTTTACCTTCGGTATTTCTTACCTTTAATATCACCAACCAGATGGACCAAAGCCAAATCCATCCAGGAGATTATTGGTGAAACGAGCCCTGAGGGCCGCAACGCACGGAACAGTGAAATTCCATTCGTACGCCGCGCTTGGTTCGCCTAGCGCAGAAGGTTCTCGGTTGAGTAAGTCGCCTTCAACGCCCAGGATGCGCACGGCTTCCTCGTATGGCATACCCATTTCAAGTTGATTAAATTTATCCAGGATTTCAGGGCAGATGGATGAAGAAGAAGAGGGAGACGTTGGACCACTGGAGCTTTCACTAGTATTGCTTTCCATTGAAGGTTGTTCTTCAAATTGAACAGCAGGCGGATTGGTATTGGGATTAGGCTGATATTGTTCGGCGGCAGGCGAACAAGCTGTTAATACAAGAGTAAAAACAGCGATGGCGGTGACGGTCTTGTGCATGGTTTTCTCCGATGTAAATGAAAAATTAAGATTAGTTTTTTTTATTTCCCACTTGTCAAGAGCAATAATAATACCTAGTGAATATAAATACAAGCGATTTGAACATTGAGATTTATTCTTCAGAACCCCCACCCTGGAGAATGATTGATTTAGCTTTGCTCATTTGAATCTAGCGTGATTTACCCCTATATATTGCGCCTTAATTGATCCTTTCATATAGTAAGGCTTATGCGAAGTAGAATCCGGGTTTTTCCTGCAAATGCGCTATTGTTTATAAATAGACTTAACATTTTTAGAATTCTAAAATTAAATACTCATTCAGTAGGATAGTCTGAGACTTTTAAATAATAAATGCGTATTTATATCAACGACATATCTCAGGAGATACTCAATGGATCAGAAAGTCTTCGTTTACTTATACTTGATTGGCATGCTGGGTACTTACGCGGTTCGCATCTCAGGTGTGCTGACAGCGGCCAGGGGAACCAAAAAAGAAGATGTGCTCAGCGCCAAAGAAAAAGTCCGCAATGAGGGTGTGTTGATCTCAGTCATCATGATGATGTGGTTCTTGTCTTCGCAGGTCCTGCCGATCTTGTACGCGGCGACCCGCTGGCTGGATTTTGCTGAAATCTCACGCCCTATTTTGCTCGGATTCCTGGGATTTGCGGTATTGATCTTCAGCAACTGGCTGTTGTGGAAAGCTCACAGCGACCTGGGACGCAACTGGTCCTCCACCGTGCAAATCAAATCAGAGCAGTCTCTGGTTACCCAGGGCATTTATCATTACCTTCGCCATCCGATTTACACAGCGCATATTCTGTGGGGCATCGCTCAGGCCATGATGGTGCCCAACTGGCTGGCGGGCTGGCTCACGTTGCCGTTGATCCTGCTGGTTTTTGCCATTCGAATTCCTAATGAAGAGAACACCATGATTGAGCAGTTCGGCGACGAATACCGCGGGTATATGAAAACCACCGGTGGGATTATCCCAAAAATCCGGTGAACTGTTCGATGGGCTGAATACCGATCCCTTTTAATTTGTCGGCTAAACCGATGGGGATGATCGCAGGGTGCTGGCTGATGCTCTTTTCGGAAAGCGTACCGTGTAGTTCTCTCACCCTTGGATTGGTATTCGCATCTTTATCATCATCTAACCTGTACCGTTAAGATGACTCTTCGCGCGCATGGTGAGGTTCATAATAATGTTCAATTTTGTTTTCGCGCTTTAAGTTTATTTGTTTATTCGCGATTAGAGAAAATGCAAACAAAAATGATTGGGCAATTTGGATGTCGATAATCGGATTATTTGGGTAGAATCTCATTATGATTCATCATCCGATTTATCTTGATTACAACGCCACCACGCCGATTGATCCTCGAGTGGCTGAAGCCATGCTCCCTTACCTGTATAGCGGATTTGGCAATCCTTCCAGCAGCCATGCGTTTGGCGCGGAAGCCAGGGAAGGAGTTGAGCAGGCAAGGCGCCAAACAGCAGCCATGCTGGGCTGTTTGCCGGAAGAGATTTTATTCACCAGCGGCGGCACTGAATCCAACAACCTTGCGCTCAAAGGCACGGCAATGGCGAATCAGGAGCGTGGGAGACACCTGATCACGTCGTCAATAGAGCACCCCGCCATCCTCGAGGTTTGCGCTTCCCTGGAAAAGCATGGAATTCGAGTTACCTATCTTCCCGTCGATGAATTCGGCCGGGTGAATCCGGTTGATGTGGAGAAAGCCATCACGGACGAAACCTTTCTGATTTCCATCATGCACGCAAATAATGAGGTTGGCACCGTCCAGCCTATCAAAGAGATTTCCAAAATTGCGCATAGCCATAATATTGTTATGCACACAGACGCGGCGCAGTCGATTGGAAAGATACCTGTGGATGTGAATGATCTGGGTGTTGATTTGCTTTCTGTTGCCGGGCATAAAATTTACGCATCAAAAGGAATCGGCGCCTTGTTCATACGAAAAGGAACGCTCATCCAAAAACAGATGCATGGCGCGAACCATGAGCGTAACCTGCGCGCTGGCACAGAAAATGTGCTTGAAATTGTGGGGTTGGGCAGTGCTTGCGAACTTGTGACTAACGAATTGGACGATTTTGCTGAGCACTTGCGCGAGATGCGTGATGCCTTCGAGCAAGGCATTCTTGAGCGAATTCCTTGGGTGAAAATCAACGGCCACCCAAATCACCGCCTGCCGAATACTTCGAGCATCAGTTTCAAGAACTTAGAAGCCAATACAATTTTGGCTGAGCTGACCAGTGTGGCTGCCTCGGCTGGCGCGGCCTGCCATGCGGACCGTGTGGATGTCTCGCATGTGTTGAAAGCGATGGGCTTGAAAGACGAATTCGCCATGGGTACGATTCGTTTTTCTGTCGGGCGCATGACCACTGAGGAAGAAATTACCCAGGCGGTGACTGAAATCGCCCAGGTTGTCGGACGGCATGCGCGGGTTTAGAATTATCTGTTTTTGACAGGCAAATAAATCCGGAAAGGCCAATTTACAAGTTGGATAAAAGAAAGATCGCCATTATCAAGGTGCTGATCACCGCCATGTTGTGGGGCACCACCTATGTTCTGGTCAGTTTGGGTCTGCAGGAAATGGGGCCGCTGATGCTGGCGGGCATCCGTTATACGTTGGCAGGACTCATATTGCTGCCTGTGCTGAAATCAAACCATCTGGATTTACGTGAATACAAAAAATACTTTTGGCAGTTGGCTGCGCTGGGCGTTTTTTCTTTTACCCTGGGGAATGGATTTGTGGGTTTTGCCTTAGAGCATCTCCCTTCCACATCGGTATCACTGATGTCCAATCTCTCCGCGCCATTGATCATGATGGCAGGCGCATTTTTTCTCAAAGAAACGCCAGCACCCATCCAGGTGATCGGGATATTGGTTGTATTTGCAGGAATGGCGCTTTATTTTAATCCGCGTGAATTTGCCGGCCTTAATATCGGTTATCTATTCATGGCGATTTCATTGCTATCATTTACTGTTTACAACCTGCTTGGCCGCTACCTGGCGCGCAGCGGAGCGATGCCTTTCCTTATTCAGACTACCATACCGTTTATTATCGGCGGGGGAATACTGGTTGTATTGGCGCTTATCTTGGAAGGTATGCCGGTATTTTCTATGAGGTCAATCCTGATCATCCTGTTCATGGTGCTTTTCAATTCGATCACTGGGTATCTTTTATACAATCAAGCCCTGGCTGAATTGACAGCCATTGAGGTCAATATCATTCTTAAACTTTCGCCCTTTTTTACCGCAGTCTATGCCTGGGTTTTGCTGGGTGAAACTATCACCTCGATGCAAATCCTGGCGATGGTGATCGCTTTTGCGGGAATATATCTGGTTCAAAAAGGTCCGGATCTGTTACGCGGCAGCCACACCAACTTACCTTCTCAATAAGTTAATAATTGTCAGATATTTACAAGTATTGTTTTCATTTAACATCTTTCAAGGAGATAAGAAATGAAAACAAAAATTATGCTTACATTAGTCATCAGCGCCTTGGTACTCGGCGCTTGCGCCCCCGCCGTGGTAGAAGAAGCCCCGGCTCCGGAAGTGGTTGAAGAAGCACCTGCACAGGAAGCGCCGGCCGCGGAAGAACCAGCGCCTGCTGAAGCAGCGCCTGCAGAAGATGCAGCGGCAGCGGTTGAGGTCAGTTTCAGCCAGGATATTGTTCCTGTTCTCGATCAATTTGCCAATCCCGCGCATACATCATCTGGTAGAGGCGGAGTATTCCTCTCAACCTATGAAGATGTGTTGAAATATGTGGTGCCTGGAAATCCAGAGGAAAGCGAACTCTACCGGCGGCTGATGGGTGATGGCGTGCCTGTCATGCCACCCAGCGGAAAGCTTCCGGATGAAACCAT
>CAYPAG010000092.1:0-6817 GCA_964408645.1 uncultured Pelolinea sp.
ACACCTATTGAGTCAATTTCCCCCGAATTACTTGAGAGGTTTCAATTTCCTGAGCAACAATCGATCGTCGAACCGGATCCAAAATTCAATTGTGCTCCGCCGGAAGAGGCAAAAACCTATGAAGCCGATTCAAGATCAATTTATATCCTTTATGCGCATTTAAAAAATCCTGTAACCCTGGGCATAGGGGAGAAAGTTAATTGCGGCCAGCAAATTGGTAATGTGGGAGATTCAGGAAAAGAGTACTCAACAAATCCGCATTTGCACTTTGAAACACGAATTGGCCCCTCTGGCGCGAGATTCGATAGTATGGCATACTATACGCTCGATTCAACCCAATCCGAACGGTATAATTACTGCGTCTGGAGAGTCAGTAATCAATTTCAGCTTTTTGATCCCATGCTGTTGCTCACCGCGCAAGAATAAACAAAGGAAAGAAATATGAATAAGAAAATTCTGCTCGTCATTGGTCTGATAATGACAATCTCGCTCATCAGCGCGTCCTGCGGACCGCGTGTGGAGCCAACGCCAACCGTCGATCCCATGGCAATCATGACCGAAGTGGCTCAAACCATTTCTGCCGAATTAACCGAAGTTGCGCTGCTTACCCCTTCACCAACCGCGACAGTCCCACCCACCGCGACGCCGCAGCCCTTACCGACCCAAGCCTTGCCGCCTGCGCCAACTTCACCCTCCGGGACAACGGGCTTGGCGCCTACACTTCCAGCCGCCTCTCCGGATAATGCTACCTGGATCGCGGACGTGACTGTTCCGGATGACACGCTTTTCGCGAAAAATGCGAAATTCACCAAAACCTGGAAGGTTGAGAATACTGGCACGACCACCTGGAAATCCGCTTACGCGTTGATCTACATTGACGGCGCACCGATCCCTGATACCACCATTATTTCGATCGTCAACGAAGTAAAACCCAAAGTGCAAGTTGAATTAAGTGTGGTTCTACAAGCGCCTGCCAGCGATGGCACATACACCGTCTGGTTTCGAATGATGAATGATAAAGGCCAGCTATTCGGCGATCCGCTTTATGTCAAATTCATCGTCGGCGCAGTGACACCCACACCTGCAGGATAACCATTCTCAAGGGATGGATAATCTCAGTGAACAAATTAAAGCCGAGGCCAAACGCCTTGGCTTTTCTTTTTTAGGGATAACACAACCCAAACAAACAGCCCATTTCAGTCACTACCTTAAATGGATCGCAGAAGGTAAAAACGCCGGATTGGATTACTTGGCAATGGATTACGTCGCGAAGGGCCGAGGAGATCCGGCCTCTCTTCTCCCCGACACCCGCTCGGTGCTCGTTGGAGGAATCCATTATCAACCGCGAATCACATTAAGCGAAATCTCGGAAGGAAAAGAATCAAGGAACGGATGGGTTGCAGCGTACGGTACGTTACCTGATTATCACAAATCGCTCAAACACATGTTTCTTGGTCTCACAAAGAGCATTCGCGAACTTACAAACCATGACGTAAAAAGCAAGTTATTTGTTGATTCCGGGCCTGTAATGGAAAAAGATTTCGCCATGCAGGCAGGGTTGGGATGGATCGGAAAAAACTCCCTGCTTCTGACGCCGGAATTCGGCTCCTACTGCCTGATCGGATGCTTATTTACTGATATCGAATTATCTTCCGACGAACCTTTTGGCCAGGATGGGTGCGGTGATTGCGCCGCATGCATTAGTGCTTGCCCAACGGGTTGTATCAATTTAGACAGGACCATTGATGCAAGCCGCTGCATTTCCTACCTAACTGTTGAAACTCAAGGTGATTTTCCGGAGGATTTATCAAAGAAAACCAATGGCTGGGTATTCGGTTGCGACATTTGCCAAATGGTGTGTCCGATGAATAAAAAAGCGATCGCTGTGAACCCTGATTTTTCCTCGTCAGCAGCCAAGCCGATAATTTCTCAGCGTATCGTTCTATCGGAAGAATTCCGGATGGACTTCGAGAACTTTGATCGGAAATTCAAATCAACACCGGTTCACCGAATCGGGCACCTGAGATACTTGAGAAATATCACGAACGCTTTGACAAATAAAACAAACACTCGAGTTAAATAACAACTCGCCCGCATTTTTTCTAATGCGGGCGAGAGGATTGAGATTTTTTAGGGAGCCAAGGTGCTGGTTGGCGCGAATGTCGGGGTAGGCGTCACGATGCCATATCTCACTTTAATAACAACACCCGGAATCAACACGTTGATATCATCAAACTTATTCCTCGCGGTGATGTCTTCAATGGTCGAATTCATTTTGCTGGCGATGATCTGCAAGGTATCCCCGGATTGAACCGTGTAATCCAGAATGGTTCCAGCTGGCAGGTCCGCGGGTAGTGGCGTGGCTGTCGGCAGCGTCGTACCCGGTGCAGGAACCCTGATCATTTGTCCTGGATAGATCGGGCAAGTACCATTGGGGAAATTATTGATGGCCAATAAGGCTTGAAGGTCAACTTCAAAAGTATTTGAGATTCCCCAACAGGTATCATCCTGCTTGACTTCGTACTCGAACGGGCCTGAAGGTGTTGGGGATACCGTCACCGTGGGTGTGGGAGTCTCGGTCGGGTCAATTGTCGGTGTGGCTGATAACACCGGGGTGGGTGGCATGGTACTGGTTGGGGTAGGTTCCCGCTGGAATAACCCGAAGGAAAAACCGCCGCCGCTGATCCACATCACGATGATCACTAACCCAATCACGACCAAAAGCGCAGCCAGGATCGCGATCACCATAGGGAACAATTGCCTCTTTTTCTTATAGGCATCCATCATATTCTGGGGAGATTGTCTTCCAAGCATAAAATTTCCTTTTCTTTTTAGGGTGTTCAGCGAACACTCTTGGAATTCGAAATTATTCTAATCGATTTTGTCAAGTTACTCGCCGAACAGCAGTTCCCACCAAATCTGCCAATTTTGGCCAATAGGAGGCGCTGGTGTTGCCAGATAATTGATGTCAGGGGTGAAATCCTTGGGTGGCAGCGGAATGATCACCTGGTCGCCAGGCTGCACCATTCGTTCGAAGGTGCGTGCCCATTCCTCAACCGCCTTGTCTGAATTGGCGTAGGCGATCTCGGTTTTTAACGTTGCCTGAGTTGCTTTCAGATTTTCGATGCGCTGCAGCATTTCCTCTCGTTGTCCGGTCAGGCGGAAATATTCCGCGATGCGTGAATTTAACCCGAGCACCATAAAAAACAGGATCGCGATCATCACGATGAATATCCATTGCTTGCCAATTTTTGGGATCACAGGCATATGCTTATCATACAATAAAATTCAATGCTTAACAAATAACAAAAAATCCCGCTTTCGCAGGATTTGTGCCGAAGGTGGGATTTGAACCCACATGAGCGTATTGCCCACTACGCCCTGAACGTAGCGCGTCTGCCAATTCCGCCACTTCGGCTGAGTTACCAGCCAATTCTATCAAAATCCCATGTTTTGTCAACATCGCAGGAAAATTGAAAAGAGTTAAATGCTATAATGCCTTTTATCCAGGCATCAATCTTGCATAATTTAAGAACGCAAATCGAAATGATGAACCGGATGCGCAAAAATGGATTTTTCCAAAAATAAAGTATTGATCATTGCAGTTGGTGTGATCCTGTTGATTGCATGCACGATTCCACTGCTTTGGATCGCGTTGGCAGGCACAGGGAGCGGTGGGATCCAAATGCTTTCACAAGCACGCAGCGGCAGCGGCCCCACCCCATTCCAGCCCTTTGCGTTGACCGCGACACCTACGCGCGATGTTCAACCAATCACTAATGCACTGGTGCCCAATCAAGGATTAATTCCTCCCGATGGCCAGTTCAATGTGCTGCTGCTCGGCTCCGACTGGCGCCCGGGAGGCGGTTATCGCACGGATGTGGTACTCCTCATCTCTGTCTTTACCAAAGAAGGTAAAGTTAGCTTGATTTCTTTCCCACGTGATCTGTGGGTTGACATCCCCGGTCATGAGGAAAACCGCATCAATACTGTGATGCAGGCCGGTGGTTTTCCTCTGGTTGTTCAAACCTTTGAACGGAATTTTGCGATTCACGTGGATCGTTACATGATGACCAACTTCAGCGGTTTCAAGGCGATTGTTGATACGCTTGGTGGAATTGATATTGAAGCTTCCAAGAACACCGCTGACCGCTGCGACCTCTCATATCAGCATGGCGCATGGTGTTCCATAGGACCCGGCGCGGCGCATTTGGATGGTGAACTTGCCTTATGGTATGTGCGCTCAAGATACACCTCCAGTGATTTCGACCGCACCCGCAGAGCGCAAGAAGTGATGGTTGCACTCTTCAAAAAGCTAATGTCCCTGGACGCTATTTCTCGAGCGCCCGACATTTACAATCAATTTATCAGCGCGGTGGAAACGGATATTTCATTGAATGATCTGCTTCCTGTGCTCAATATTGCTCCATCGGTCCTGCAGGACCAGACAAGGATCCGCCGATATGAGATCGGCACCTCCCTTGTCACCCCATACACCACTGCCGGCGGTGCCGCTGTCCAGCTGCCTAATTACGATGCCATCTGGCAGGTGATTCGCGAAGCGATCTATACCCCATAAGAGCTTGACACGTATTCTCTCCTCGAGTACACTTTGTTCAACTACACGAAATATTCGAGGAGACTATTATGACCGAAGCCAGTGATTCCTTCCACCTCAACACGCAATCCTCAATTCCATCCGCGATAAAGTGGTGGGAAGTTTATTTGCGGGATCAAAACAGGTCTGACTTTACCATCAAGGCATTTCTCGGTGATATCCGCTTATTACAGAAATTCCTGTCCCCGGATATTGAAATCGGCCAGGTATCAACGCATGACCTCAACCGTTTTGTTGAATGGCTCAAAAACGGACGCGGGAGGAACATCCCTTGCAGTCCCAAAAGCCTGTCTCGCAGGATCACCTCGTTGAAATCATTCTTTCGTTGGTTATTCAACAACGGCCGAATACCGTTGGATCCAGCCGAGTCACTCCTGCAGCAATCAGTGGTAAGCCCATTACCCGAGGTTCTCGATAATCAAGAGATTGAGTTGGCATTGCGAGCTGCGCAATCATTCCAGAACGACCCAAGACCCTTTGTACTGCTCAAACTGTTGCTTGAAACTGGTATCAAGAAAAGCGAATGCCTTAACCTGAAAAAATCTCATATATTTTTAGGCGAAGATGAGAACTATATTTTCGTTCGGTACGCCGATCAAAAAGACCGCAACAAAGAGCGGAAAATATCAATCTCTGAAGAATGGATAACTTCGTACGATAAATATTTGAGCGTGTATCAGCCTGAAGATCAAGTCTTTCCCTGGTCACCGCGGCGGTTGGAATACATACTTGAAGATATCAGCAAAGCAGCCAATTTGACGAAACATATCTCCTTTTCGATGTGCCGTTGGAATTGCGCCTTATTAGACTTTAATTCTGGCAAAGAGATGGACTCAATTCGTGAAAAACTGGGAATCTCAAAAATTCAATGGCGCGAAATCAGCAGCAAAATAAAGCGCCTGGCAGAACTATCGGCTTAAGGTTTATGCTGCAGCCGCAGCACAAGGATTTTCCGGGTGGTTTCTCTTATTCTGAATAAATGAGAGGGTTGAAACCCGGGAATCCAGGCAATCTCTCCATTCGCGACAATGAGCGGCCAGGTGGTTCTTGCACGGCTGGGTATCTTCCGGTCGATCCAGAAATCGGTTAATTTCACCTTCTTTCCATCCATACCCAGTAGCTGATAACCGTCACCATGACTCCAGTTGCGGATGAAAAGTTTACCCATGATAACCGAGCGATCCAAATAAGCAGTAAACCTGTCTTGATTATTTTTATAGATATCCCGGCACTCATCGATGTTGGATAATTTCATTTCTAATTGCCAGTCTTTTCCCAACTCAATCGTGCGATTAGATAATTCCAGCGATCTTTCACTCAAACATACCGGCCATTCATCCTTCCAAACATGATTCGGATCTTTGGTAAAAGTCACAGTGTCGCCTTCAACCAGGAGAAAAATCTCCTTCCCCAGATTTCGAGCCACCATCCGATTACTTTCATCTAAAACACATTTAGTCTGATCGATCAGATCAAAAGATACTTCAGCTTGATCTCTTCGCAAACGCTGAAAAACATCAATGAGGAAGTAATTTTTGAGCGAGTCCGGCAATGATCGATATTTTTTCAGCGAGAAAGAAATATGACCATCCTTCATTAGTGGTAGCAATTCATCTATTTCTTTTTCCAAAGAGGCTCGAATGAAATCAAGGTCAACTGCCATGGTCTTGCTGGTACGAAGGATTGCATTCTTGATGTTCGGATTGTATCCTTTGAGGATTGGCAGCAGGTGGTTTCGGATCTTGTTACGAAAATAATGATTCGTGAGATTGCTTTGGTCAACAAAGTAATCGAGATGATTTGCAGTGCAGTAATTTAGCAGCTCATCTTTCCAGAAATCCAGAAGCGGCCTGATTAATGGGATCCTATGGCTAAATTGAGTAGTTTGACAGTAACTCATGCCAGCCATTCCTCGTAATCCGGCGCCGCGGATCAAATTCATTAGGACTGTTTCAATCTGATCATCAGCGTGGTGGGCAGTGATGACAGCTTGGGAATTCGTCTTCTCTGCTGTTTCAAACAAGAATTTGTATCTCGTATCCCTGGCTGCCTCTTCAATACCAATTTTTTTGGTTTTTGCCAATTTATTAACATCAACAGACTCAAGGAAAAATGGCAAACCAAAAGATGCTGTCAGCTGCTTAACGAAATCAGCTACCTGTACAGCTACCGCACGCAGATGATGATTGAGATGAGCAA
>CAYPAG010000093.1:0-1240 GCA_964408645.1 uncultured Pelolinea sp.
TCGAACCCACAACCTAGGCGTTAGGAGTGCCTCGCTCTATCCATTTGAGCCACTGGGGCATTAATTTCGATTATAGCATCCCTCAGATTGACAGGCAAGATTTAACAAAATGACCGCCGGTTTGGGCCGGCGGTCGAAGGGAGGGATTCCCACCAGTTACCCGTTGGGTTCCTCCAGCGCGAGGAGGGGCGCGCTGAAGTATCTGGCGGAACGACACTCGACTTTTGGGGGTCTTGTGTCTTAGTGACATAATATACCACAAGCGATTATCTGGGTATTAACAAAATGTAAAAAGGGTCTAAGAATTTTCGCCGAATTGCATTAACCAGTAATCGAGGTCCTCGTTTGGCGAGGTCTTCGGAGTTGCTTCATGCCTGCCTGGGCGATTGATGGCCGCGGCAAATTCGCGGCTCGAGATTGTTTTGGCGCCCTGCCTGCGGGCGAACGCGGCAACTTCATGATCTGAGGAAACCACGAAGTAATTCGCGGCTGATCCGCCTAACTTGCGCAGCTGGTTCCGAATGGCCTGATCAGCGATCAATGGCGGGCGGGTGAACCTGGCGGTAACGAAACCGCGGGTGACGATTGGGTCAGCGCCGGGCTGGCCTCTGTCGAAAAAAATGGTGGCTTTCTTGCGGATTTTTCTAAAATAGGCTTCAAGTAAATCAATCAACCGCAGCTCATCATCGAGCTGGTCCAGGCCCATCCCGTGCATGAAGGGTATCAGATTATGGCCGTCGATCAAATAGGGCATCGGTTTTCCTGATTGAGATTCTAACATTGCTGGAATCAAATTTTGATTAAAGCCTTGTCCTTTATAATAAACGCAGAAATCGACCAAGCGAAAAGGATGCTTCATGTCACAGGCATATTACCGTAAATGGCGCCCGCAAGGCTGGGAAGAAGTGATCGGGCAGGACCATGTGGTCCGCACGCTGCGCAACGCGGTGGGGCAGGGCAACATCGCCCACGCGTTCCTGTTTTCAGGACCGCGCGGCACAGGAAAAACCACCACCGCGCGTATCATCGCGAAAGCGGCCAACTGCCTGGAGGCGGACCGCTCCAAACGGCCATGCAACCAGTGTGAGAACTGCCTGGCAGTCAATGAGGGGCGATTCCTTGACCTGATTGAGGTCGACGCGGCATCGAACACCAGTGTGGATGATGTGCGCGATTTACGCGAAAAAATTAATTTCGCGCCATCCAAAGGCCAGTATAAGGTGTATATCATCGATGAAGT
>CAYPAG010000093.1:1340-4529 GCA_964408645.1 uncultured Pelolinea sp.
TGCGCGCGGTGTTGATGGTTAAGATGGGCAATGCCGATCAGGTGAATGCGACCACCGAGGAATCTCACCGTCTCAAAGATCTCGCTGACCGGTTTGACCTGCAGCAGCTCTTGGCTTCGATCAAATCTTTTGATCAGGCAGCCCAGCATACCAATGCGGGCTGGCAGCCTGGGTTGCAGCTTGAGTTGGCTTTGGCTCGTTCGATCGAAGAACCCATTGAAAACCAACCGCCGATAAAAAAGGTACAAGAAAAAAAAGACCAGTCTCACGGTGGTCAACATTCACAAGTGAATAAACCTGCATTTCCTCGACCGCAGAAACAATCGCAACCGGCTGTGCCGGTGAAAGCTGTTGGGAAAGTGGAAGCACCGGCTGGTGATTATGCGATATCTGAAATTAAAAAAGAACAAAAAATGAACGTCCCGCCGACAGAAATAGTCGGCAGTGGCGGCGTTGACGCGATCAAGGACAAGTGGCGTGAGATCCGTTTTAAAGCCAGAGAGATTTCTGCCGAAACCGGGGCGCTATTAAACTCATGCAAGTCCATGGATATCATCAAGGGGCGGCTGGTTCTGGGATTTGGCGGCGAGTTGCTGTGCTCCAAAATGGAAAACGGAAGCAATCTGGACAACGCCCGCAAAGCTGTGTTGGCGGTAACCGGCGCGGATCTGCCGATTGATTGCCGCGTGGCAGGTGAAAGTATCAGCAGCCACGCAGGTGATCCGGATGTGGAAAAAGGCGGGATGGTAGGCGCGGCGCTCTCTCTCGGCGCAAAAATAACCAAGAAGGAAAAAACTGACCAATGATGAAAGACATGGGCGGCCTGATGCGACAGGCCAAAGAAATGCAGGAAAAACTAAAAAAAACGCAGAAAGAGCTTGAAAAAGAAACTGTCACCGGCAGCGCGGGAGGTGTGGTGGAAGTGACCATGACCGGCAGCCAGCATGTGATCGAGGTTAAACTGGTTGGCGAAAAGGTGAAAGAGATCTCCACAGAACGCATGCAGTCACTTATCGCACAGGCTGTCAATGACGCCCTGGATAAATCCCGCAAACTGATGGCCAAAAAGATCGGCCCGTTGGGCGGCGGGTTGGGCGGTTTGAAACTCTAAGGGGAAGATATGTCCTTGCTGCCTGAGCCGCTCGAGTTACTGATCACGGCGTTGGAACGACTACCCGGCGTGGGCAACAAGACCGCCTCGCGCCTGGCGTTCTATTTGCTGCGCGCGCCAGCCGAAGTGTCGGGTGATCTGGCGGAAGCGCTGCGGGATATCAAGACCTCCACGGTGCTGTGCCCGGAATGCTACAACATTACCTCGGCAGGGCGGGAGAAATGCGAGATCTGCGCCAATGAAAAACGCGACGGGAGCATAGTCTGCGTGGTCGAGGAACCGCTGGATGTGCTGGCGCTTGAGCGTACGGCGGGATTCAATGGTAAATATCATGTGCTGCATGGTGCCTTGTCGCCGATCGAGGGCATCACGCCGGATGATTTAAAGATCCGCGAACTGGTGGATCGCGTGGGACGGGGTGTAATTAAAGAAGTGATCGTAGCTACCAACCCTAGCATGGAAGGCGACGCCACTGCGTTATATCTGCGCCAGCGTCTGGATGCTTTTGGCGTGAAAATGACACGCCTGGCGCGCGGCTTGCCGGTGGGCGGTGATCTGGAATACGCCGATCAAAACACCCTGCTCAGAGCGCTTTCAGGCCGGCAGGACCTATAAAATCCTTAAGGTTTCCACAAAATCCCAAAATTGGTGATGCGGATATTCTGCTTGGTGGGCGTTAGCTTGACCTCGGTAATGTTGTAAGCTTCCTCCATCCATTTATCCACCAAAGCCATCTTTTCATCTTCCATGGCTTGATCAATATTCTTGAGTTCTTCCTGGTAGCTTTCCAGCACGGATTCCGCTTCCTTCATTCGGCCGCGAGCGTCGGTGGTCATACGCGCTTTGGTGGCTGAGGAGGATATGCTGCGGAGCTTTCGGCCGGCCAGCACATCCAGTACTTTCCCGCCCACGTTCAGGGCGGTGTCGATACCACGCGAAGCCATCTCTTTGCGATATTTCTCCACTTTGAGTTCCTGGCTGGCGATCTTGCGTTCCAGGGAAGTCTTTTTTGTCTCGTATTTGCTCTTTAAGCGGACGGACTCGCTTTCAGCCTTATCCTCCGCCGCTTTGCGGCATAAGGCGATGAATTCTTCCTCACTGACCTCCGGACCAACTGCCACGCCCAGCTTTCCGCTTGAGCGCAGGGTGACCGTGTCGGTTTCAAAGATCCAGTGTTCGAATTCCTTCTCCTGCGATGATATCCATGAAGAATTTTTTAAGTATTCAGGCAGGGCGCTGAATTCCATTCCGCTCTGCGGCGAGCGCAAAAGCTTTCCCGCATCAAAATCATCTGAGAGGTAGTCTTCCCATGCCTGTCCAGCCTCGCGCGGATCTTCCACTATGGCTGAGATGGCGTGAACGTGATCCACGACCGGGTTGGATTTGAGATATCGCACTTCTGCCTGAGCGAACAGGCAGGCCGCGTATACGCCGGTTTTCTCATCCTTATTAATGGGCATGAAATATTCGCTGACCCCGGAGACCTTTGGCCGGTCAGCTGAAGCCGCGCCTTTTTCCCGCGCGGTCGAGGTCAATCGCGAGGGTTTATTGACCGATTGGCTTAAATCCATCCGAACACCGGAGAGATCATTTAATTGGGGAATCTGGGTGATGGTCAACGGTCCTGCCAAATAGCTCATTGCCCAACGGGTATGGAAGATGCTGGGTTTCTTCTCGTTGACGTTGTGGTAAAGAAAAACCCGTTTCCCTAGCGATGAGATCAATTTATCATATTCAGAGCGCGGCACACCGCCAGCCGCGCTTTCCAGACCGTCGAGCAGACGCTGTTTGTCCTGGTCGGTCTGCAGTCGACCGACCATCCATGTGCCGGCGTTGGAGAGCGCTTTGTAATCCACATCCACCGGGTTCTGCGTGGTCAACACCAAACCGACGCCAAAGGCGCGCGCGGTTTTGAGCAGGCGGATGATGAGCGGTTTGGACGGCGGATTGGCAACCGGCGGCAAATAGCCGTGGATCTCATCGAAATACACCAGCGCGCGCAGGTCGCCGGTGCCGCGCTGCTTACGCATCCAGGTCTCGACAGCAGAATAGAGCAGGGTGATGAAGAACATTCGCTC
>CAYPAG010000093.1:4629-6791 GCA_964408645.1 uncultured Pelolinea sp.
GGATCGATATCCTTCATTCCGATCAAGGTCAACAGGGCGGTGACTGTGGCTGAAATCTTCTCGCGCAGCACTTCTTCATTTTCATTCCAGGGCATGTCTGGCGCTTCAAAGGACGCCATGATGCTGACAGGCAGCCCGGCGGAAGAACCGGGGGTGAAAACCACGCGTTCCACTGAATCTTTTAGTTCGCCAAGTTCCTTGCCGCCCATTCCCCAATCCGCCAACCCTTTTTTCCACATCGCGGCTGTAGATTCAGCGACTTCCGCGACCGTTTTATTTTCTCGGCGGGCACTATTGGCGTCGATCCAGGGCTCGAATTCTGTTGGTGACAGTCCGGGAAAAGTAAGCAGCAGGTTGGTCAGGTCGCCTTTGGGGTCGATGAGAATCGCGGGGATGCGCTGCAGGGCGGCTTCTTCGATCAAACCGATACATAAGCCCGTCTTGCCGGAGCCGGTCATGCCAGTGACCAGGGCGTGGGTGGTCAAATCTGGCGGGTCATAATACAGGTTATCCGACGTGATCTCGCCTTTTTTTAGATCGTAGACCCTCCCGAGGAAAAATCCTTTGTCATTTGCCATGATTCACCGCCTGTTCAAGTTTATGTTCATTGTTATTATACCGGTATGGTTTTTCGTGTTTTCGGCATTGAAATTGTATAATGAAGCAGATTCTTTAGAATAATATTGAAGGGTTATGGAATTTAATTATTTTCCTCTAGCAGTCAGACAGGACAAAGAACGCCAAACCATCCCAGGCGCGCTGGTGATGACGGCTCCTCGGATGGCGCATCGCCACCGCAAGGAGGATCTGCTGGCTGTGCTTCTTTCTGCCACGGGCGACCATCGCTATGATGGCGAGGAGATCAGGCAGTTGGCTGAAGAAGCTGCCAATATTTTTTTCGGTGCTCAGGGATCGGTCACGCGCGCCATGGCTCTGGCATGCGAGGAAACCAACCGCAAGGTGTTGGAACGCAACATTGACCGCGGATATGAAGGTGTGCGCGCGGGAGGTTCTATCGCGCTGGCTGCCCTGCATAATGGCTGGCTTTTTGTCTGCCAGTTTGGGAGAACCAGTACGTTCTTGATTTCATCGGACAAATTTGAGGAGTTAGGAAAAGCGGAGGGGGAGGGGGAAACGCTCGGCCAAAGCAAGCGCATTCTTCCCCGCTATTTCCAAAGTGAAGTCAAGCCAGGTGACCTGATCCTTATCAATAGCCAACCACCTTCCACTTGGTCCTCCTACCACCTGGCTGGCAGCGCCGCTTTGGCGATGGATCAACTCAAGCGCCGGCTGCTCAATCAAGTCACTGGCGAGATCGAAGCGATTGTGATCAAGGTGAACGAGGGGGAACCCAAGGCTATCCAACGGGATTGGCAATTCCAGCCATCAGATACTCCTGAGGTAAAAGAGAATCTAGAAAACCCAATCGAAGAAGCAACGCCGGTCATTCTGGAAAAACACGAGCGTGATTTATCTGATTCACCGGTAATCCAAATGCCTCCACCATCACAGGAATACTTTCCAAACGATTCTGATGAAAATAACATTGACCAATTGTCGGAGCAGGATCTCAATGAAACGGTGCCTGTGATTCAAGGTTCGCCAGAACAAGGCGAACCGCAGGAAGGCGCGGATGCTAAAGTCACACCCATCACGGAACCCAAGCCCTTTGTGGTAAAGATGGCACGAACATGGATGAGCCTCCGTACTTTTGTTTCAAAAGTCCGCATGGGATTGGACAGGTTCAGAAAAAAGATCACACCATCCTCTCGTCCAATAATGGGGAATACAACCCCAGCTTTCTCACTTGTCCTGGCTCTCGTTTTACCTGTCGCGCTGGTGATTCTTTCGATTAGCGCTTATACGCGCATCGGCCGGTCAGAGCAGTATGAATTCTATATGGCGCAGGCGCAGGAAGCAGCCAACCTTGCACGGATTGAAAAAGATAGCGTGCTTCAACACAGCTTCTGGGCGAAAACACTGGAATCGGTGATATCGGCTGAAAAATACCACGTTTCGCAGGATTCGCGCATGCTGTATGAGCAAGCGCAGTTTCTGCTGGATGACATGGATTTGGCTGTGCGGCTGGATTTTCGGCCGGCGCTCACCCAGTTTTTCCCGCAAGGAATGGTGCTGACCCGGTTTCAAGCCACATCCTCAGG
>CAYPAG010000094.1:0-6767 GCA_964408645.1 uncultured Pelolinea sp.
CTCCCAACGCGCCAAACACCAATGACCCGCACCGCACCATGAGCTTGTCGAATCGAGAGCATTGATGGTGCGTTGATCAGTCATTTTTTCTTGCGAATTCCTGGAAAATCGGAAGTTCTTCTTGTTTGGGTCAACGCACCAAACACCATTGACCCGCACCCTGAGCTTGTCGAAGGGTTTACATGGATGGCGCGTTGAACCGCTGATAATATCTGTGTTTATCTGTGTCCATCTGTGGTTAAAAAATTACACCGGCGTGAAGCGCGTACCGCGGTCGTAAAAGTCCTCGTGCTCCGCCTTCTTCAGCCCGTTCACCACCCCATACGTGACCGGCGTGAACAGCGCCTCCACCGCCACCTTGAACAGGTAATTGGTCAGCAGGAGACTTGAAAATGCCTCCCACGGAAAAACGCCTGACAACGTGGCAACCAGCACAAAGATCAGCGTGTCCACCAGTTCACCCACCAGTGTGCTGCCGATGGTGCGCGCCCATAGAAAGCGCCCACGCGTAGCCACCTTCATTACCGCCATGACCACCGAGTTGCTGTAGCTGCCCAGAAAGTATGCCAACAGGCTGGCGCCCACGATCCCGAAACTGCTCATGCCGCCCAGGATGGCGCGGTAAGCCGCGTCGCCGGCATAACCCTGCCAGGCCGCTTCGCCGGGCAGCGCGCCGATCAGGCTGAAAGCGCCCGCGCTCAGCGCCAGCGCGCCGAAACCGGTCCAGATCACGCGCCGTGAGTGCTTAAAGCCATACACCTCAGTGAGCACATCCCCAAAAATATACGAGATGGGGAAGAGCAGGGTGCCGGCGTCGAAGGCCATGCGCACGCCGAAAAGCGAAAAGCCCCAGTCCACGATCTTGGCGGACGAGGCGATGTTGCTGGTGATCAGCACCGTGACGAACAGCGCCGTCACCAGGTCGAAGTAGCGGTATGCGCGCTGCGCAGGTGCATTTCTTTGTTCAGAGTTCATTTGCTTAAGTATAATGACTGGATGGTAGATTTTCCTCGAAAGGACCAAATCCAGGAAACGGATTATAAATGACCCGATGACCCGCCACCGGTTTTTCATCCCGCCCGAGAATTTCTCCGGGGAAACTGCACGGCTGCCCGCCATGACGCGTGACCAGATCGTGAAGGTGCTGCGGCTGGGCGAGGGTGCCGAGATTGAACTGCTGGACGGCCGCGGCAACGCTTTTCTGGCCATCCTCAAACGGGGCGATGAGGGCGAGCTCATTGGCAGCATCGTCGCCGCGCACGCGGTTAACAGTGAGCCGCGCGTTCAACTCACACTTTACTTTGGACTCACCCAGCGCGAGAAGCTTGAGTGGATCCTGCAGAAGGGCACCGAGATCGGCATCGCTGTTTTTCAGCCGTTCATATCAAAACGCACATTGGTCAGGGATGAGGCATCGGCGCAGAAAAAACGCCAGCGTTGGGAGGGCATCCTGCGCGAGGCGGCCGAGCAGTCGAGCAGGGGGCGCGTCCCTGAGCTGCGCGATCCGCTGAATTTCACGCAGGCGCTTGACGATGCGGGTAATCATCAGGATCTCACCCTGGCATGCTGGGTGCATGAAAAACAGAAAAGCATAAAAGATGTGCTGTCTGAAAACAAACCCGCGCGGGTTGGGCTGTTCACCGGGCCGGAGGGCGGATTCGCGCCGGAGGAAGTGGAGGAGATGATCCGCTCAGGCGCGCGGATGATCTCGCTGGGTCCGCGCGTGCTGCGCATGGAGACCGCTGCCATCCTGGCGCCGGCGCTGGTGCTATATGAACTGGGGGAGATGAACGCATAGGAAGAATAAACAAGTATGGGATCGTGTGATTCTTGATTGATAATAACGGGATGCTTATGTGAATCAAGCGCAAAAGTTATTATATTTCCTCCGAACAAATTTGACCTTCCAATATCGAGTTTCGTTGCAACGAGCACGAAAACTAACGCCACTCCCTTTATATCATTTGTCATTGCGAGGAGCGAAGCGACGAAGCAATCTCCTGCTTAAATCAAACCCTTTTCTGAAAGAGTGTATTAATCCGCATTCATTAAATCCCGAGAAAGGTCTTTCCATTCCGGGTTCATTTCTTCAATTAGTGCGATTTTCTTGGATCTTGGACCACCCTTAATCTGTTTCTCCCGGAAAATTGCCGCTTCAATATCATTGGTGATTTCGTAAAAAACGAGATACTCCAGGTTATATCGATGGGTAAAGCCCTTGGTTTCGTGTTTCTTGTGTTCAAGCACCCTGCGGATAAGGTTATTGGTCATGCCTGTGTACAGCGTGGTTTTATGCTTGTTTGTCATGATGTAGACACAGTATTGATTGCCACCCATATAAAGGGAATTCACCATTAAATGTGGAGATTGCTTCGCTAACGCTCGCAATGACACTTCATTTAGAGGTTTGCTTCCGTTCCATTCGAAGCGACATCCAAAGAAATTTTCAATTCGAAGGTTGTCTTATCACCCGAAGAAATCTCATGCCAAGGTAAGTATGTTTCTAGTAGATAATAATGGGTTGATAAATGTGAGCGTAGCTTCCCATAAGGGGATAAATCCCAGATACAGGTTGATGCAAATGCAACGCTGTGACACTAACGCTGGTGATATTTAAGTTCCTTCATTAGAATAATCTTGTCGGGAGCACGTGTGTTCCCTAAACGTATGATGTGAAAAGATCCTTCTGGTTGGTGAGACTACGTCAGATCAAAATAACCTTGTCGGGAGCATATTCTTCAATCGATCCGCCAGCAGCTTGCCGCGCCCCAGGTTGCGCCCGGAGTCGTCCCTGATTGCGTAGATTCGTCCAGTTTCCAATTCAGAATTCCGGTAGCCGCGCAGATCCTCGCCGCGCAGCCAGGCCGGCAAATACGCTTCGTCCAGCATCAGCACGCCGTGGTTGAATTGGCCGCCGAAACGAGATACCAGCTCATGGCTGATGACCAGATCATCACCCATCATCTTGCCCAGCTCCATCCCGGCTGACAAAAACGGCAGCTGCAGAGGGTTGTTGACCAGGGAATTATGAATGAGGAATATCCTGTCCCTGTTGACCGCCAAGGTCAGCAGTTGAGTCTCCAGCAGCCCTTCCAGCTTGAATCCCCAATTTTCAGCCAGATTGGCGCGGACAGCGTTCACGAGCGCTTTGGGCGCGGGTTCGAACTGCGCCCTGGCGGGAGCCGATCGCCAGGCGCCGCCTTCTTCCGTGGGGATCTCTCCGGTTTTGGTCAGGCGCGCCGCGAAAAATCCCGCGGTGCCGTACGTATGCGGCCACAACCTCAGCGCATGCCTCACCCCGTCGGGTAATGATTTTCCATCCACAACACTGATCGCGGGGGCTGGCGCGGGTAGCTTGGAGCTCATTTCCTCAACATGGATTGCGTCGCCGATTTTCTCCAACACCGCGGCCAGCACCAGCTCGTCTTCCTGCGGGGCCAGCGTGCAGGTTGAATAGACTACCTGGCCGCCGGGTTTGGCGCAGCGGAGCGCGCTTTCCAGCAGGCGGACTTGGCGCGCGGCCAGCGAGTCGATCTCGCTTTCACTGATCCGCCGGGAGGCGTGCGATTCAGCCGCCCGCAGCCCTTGCATGCTGCAAGGTGCATCCAGCAGCACCGCGTCAAAGGTATTCGGGTAGAGCACGCCGAAGGATTCACCAGGCTGGCAGGTCACGCATTGATTGATCGCGCCCCAACCGCGGAGCACCACCTGCAGCGCGGGGATGCGCGAGCGGCTGCCGTCGTTGGCCACGATCAACCCGCGGCCGCCGGTCAGGGCGGCCAGGTGGGTGGTCTTTCCGCCGGGTGAGGCGGCCATGTCCAAAATCAAGGGATTAATTTTAGAATTTTTTTCCTGTTGTAGGGGCGCACGGCCGTGCGCCTCTACAGAAAAACTGAAATCAAACAGCTCCGGCGGCAGCATCGAAGCGGCTTCCTGGATATAGAAATAGCCCATGCGGTGTTCGATGGTTGTACTGGGAGAAAGATCATATTCGCTGACCCAAAATCCGCTATCGCAAAAAGGAATGGGTGCAAATTTCCAGCCATAACGCCGGGTCAGTTGCTCAACCGCTTCCCGCGCGCTCCATTTGAGGGTGTTGATCCGAATGGACAGGTCAAGCGGTTCATCCAACGATTGTGTCAGCCGCGTGAATTCTTCCCCGCTCAGGTAAGCCCGCGCCCAGTCCAGCGGATCAACCATGACAGGCGGTTTGTCAGCCATTTCCGCGCTCCAGCCAATAAAGCGTCTCGCCCGGGAACTCAGCGCTGTACAGAGCGCCGGGCTGCCCTTCAAAGATCTCCTCGATCAGGCGCTGCATGCGCGCGCCCAGGTCGCGCCGTCCGTCCAGGCTGCGGTTGGGCAGAGAGATGAAAAAGACGCGCGCGTGAAGGGATTGGACCAGCAGCCGGCTGGCGCCTTTGCGGCGTTTTTCAATGCGGTGCGCTTCCTTGAATAGAAAAGCAGCGTCCGCTTCCACTTGCGGAGGATTAACCAGGACATCGCGAGCCTCGGCCAGCGGCGTGAGCCCCAGTCCACCGAGAAAATGGTTGATCAGTTCTACGCGCGGCTGGTGGATATCATAGGCATGGTAGGCCGCATCGTTGGGTAAGCCCATCCACGGCAGCGCGAATGGATTCAGCCCGCAGGCCAGGTCGAGAACGGTGTGGATTGACGGGCAGGCTTCGCGGATCGCGGCGTAGAAATCCGCCAGGTAGGGCATCCGCTCGCGGGTGGAATCATGCTGAGCGAGGATCTCACGGGCTGCCTGCTGCAGCGTGTCCGGGTTGCCGGAAGCAAAAGCAGCGTCCAGTGCTGAGCGTGCCTGGCTGTAATCCGGGTCACCCAGATAGGGCGCCATGACATTGTGCAGAATGGCTTTGGCGCTGCGCAGCGCTTCGGAGGGCTTGGCGTGGCGCGCCAGTTCCTGCCGCAGGATGTCGGCGATGGTCTCATCCGGGATGCCTGCGCCGCGGTATTTTCGGCTGGTTTTGATCTCATCGATCAATTTGGGCAGGTCAATAGTCTCCCGCTTGCTCATTTTTTAACCAGGAACGCCAGCTCGCTCTCGAATTCGAAGCGTTTAAAATCCCACTTCATCCGGGCAGCCAGGTCATTGAACTGTGTTTCGTAGGTTTTCCCCATGCCCTTGGCGCGCCCGCCCAGACTGCGCACCGGGTAGGAGATCAGCAGGTAATCCGCCGGGATCCGCTCCAGCAGATCAACGCTGACGTTTTTCTCGATCTGCTCCAGGCAGGGCAGGGTTTTCAGCAGGAAAGCCACCTGCGCTTTTCGCGTGAATTGCATCCCGGTCAGGTCGCAAATGGAGAATGTGCCAGCCAGGCCCATGTGTCGAAAGAATTCATTCAGAAAATCAGTCATGTCGCTGAAGATGTCGCAGCCGAAATATTGAATTTCCGCGGCAACCGGCATCCAGGCCAGCGCCAGTGGGTTGAATCCGCAGGCCAGGTCGAGAATGCTTTTCACCGGCGCGATGCCGGCCAACGTCGTATTGAAGAATTCATTGATGATTGGCAGGCGCTCGCGCGTGGAACTGTGCGCGCCCATCAGCTCGGCGCACAGCGCCTTGGCTTCTACGCTGTGAACATCCCGCGGGCAATCGGCTAATTTTTCCAGCCACCGCTCATACGCGGGTGAGCGCTGGAAAAAAGCCGCTCCCACCTGGTGCAGTTTGGCGGTCACCGCTTTGAGGAGCTCTTTCTCATTGGCGCGCTTGCCCAGTTCATCCCGGATCAGCGATTCAATCAGCCCGTCATGGATGCGGCTGTATTTGGATTTAGACAACACTTTGGCCAGCAGTTCGTTGACCTGTGATTCTTCGATCACATTCTTACTGGAATGTCCTGCAGTCATCTTATCTTGCTCCGCGCAGCAGGTCCATTAATCGCGCCATAAAGTGCAGGTTGTGCAGCGAAGCCAGGCGGTGGTAAAGCGCGTCGTTCAGTTTGAACAGGTGGCGCAGATACCCCAGCGAATACCGGCTGCACAGGGGGCAGTCGCAGCCCTCCTCAACCGGCGCGCTGGATTTGATGCTTCGTTTCTCATCCGCGTAGACATACCCGAACCAGTCATCGCCGTGCGCGGTTTCTTCACGCGTGGGGAGCCGCTTGAAGACGTACAGCCGGCCGTGGCGCGCGTCGCGGGTGGGCATGGCGCTGTCGAACAATCCGTAGCCCATGGCGAAGCAGCGGGCGATATACGGCGGGTGGCCGATGCCCAGGGCGTGCACGGGATACTCGGCCGGGATCAGTTCACGCGTCAGGGCGACCATATCCTCCACCAGCGCGCCGCCTTCGTCCAGCGGCCAGCCGCCGTACCCAAAGCCGTCGAAACCAGCTTCCAGCAAAGCGTCCGCGCACTCGCGCCGCAGGTCCGGCGAGCTGCCGCCCTGCACCACGCCGAACAATTTCGGGCGATCATCCGGCGCCAGCTTTTTCTCGCGCATCAGCCGGTCGAATTCCGCCCGGCAGCGCCGCGCCCATTGGATCGTGCGCGTGACGGACAAGCGCTGCTCGGACAGCGGGTCGTCAATATGGGTGCAGTCGTCCAGGCAGAAGACCACGTCCGAGCCGAAACTGACCTGCAGCTGCACGCATTTCTCGGGCGTCAGAAGGAATTTGCGCTGGCCGCCTTCAGGGGTGAAGGCGATGCCGTTGTCGTTCAATGAGCCGAATTTGCTGTTCTGGCGGATCAACGACCAGGCCTGAAAGCCGCCGGAGTCGGTGAAGATGGCTTTGCGCCAGCCGCTG
>CAYPAG010000095.1:0-6697 GCA_964408645.1 uncultured Pelolinea sp.
TATGAAAACCGCCAGACCGGCCAGTTGATGTCGCAGGTGGTCAATGATACCGATCTTTTGGAGCATCTGATTGCCCATGCCATCCCCGATCTGACGGCCAATTCGCTGATGCTGGTGGGTGTGGTCAGCATTTTGGCGTTCATCAATTTACCGCTGACTCTGCTTAGTTTGATTCCGATTCCGTTGATCATGCTGACCATGCGCCTGTTCAATAAGCGCGTCCGGCCGGCGTTTCGCGCCCGGCAGGCTAAGCTGGGCGAATTGAACGCGGCGCTCAATGACAATCTCTCTGGCGTGCGCGAAATCATGGCCTTCACCCGCGAGGAAGCCGAATTGGCGCGCGTGGGCGGCCGCATCCAGCAGTATCGTGATTCCATGCTGCACGTTCTGCGGTTGATGGCCACCTTTCACCCGTTGATCGAGTTCACCTCTTCATTGGGCACCATCGTGTTGATTTATTTTGGCGGCCGTTTTATCTTGGGGCAGACATTGGCCATTGATGATCTGGTCGCTTTCTTCCTTTACCTGGAAATGCTGTATCAGCCGATCCGTGAGCTGAGCCGGGTTTGGGAGAGCTTCCAGCAGGCGCTTGCCGGCACTGAGCGTGTAAACGAGCTGTTCAAGGAGTCGCCGAGTGTGGTGGAAAAAGCGGATGCCCTGCAGCTTCCGTCCGGCATCAACCCGGAGATCAGATTCGAAGATGTTAGTTTCCAATACGAAGAAGGGGATGTGGTCTTGGAAAATATAAATCTGGTGATCCCCCCAGGGAAGGTGATTGCCCTGGTCGGACCGACCGGTGTGGGGAAAACCACCCTGGCGAACCTGATTCCCCGTTTCTATGATGCCTGCGCGGGCAGCATTAAGATCGATGGGCATGATATTCGCGACTTATCCATCAAGAGCATTCGCCAGAATATCAGCATTGTGCTGCAGGACGTGTTCCTGTTTCACGGCACGGTCCGCGAAAATATCCTTTTTGGGCGCGAGAACGCGTCTGATGAGGAGGTCAAACAGGCAGCCAGGGTCGCCAATGCCTATGACTTCATCGTTGACCTGCCTGAAGGGTTTGACACCATGATCGGTGAACGCGGCGTGAAGCTGTCCGGCGGGCAGCGCCAGCGCATCGCCATCGCGCGCGCTGTGTTGAAGGATGCGCCCATCCTGATTCTGGATGAGGCGACCTCCTCGGTGGATACGGAAACTGAGCTGCTGATCCAGCAAAGTCTGGAGAGGTTGATGGTTGGCAAGACGGTCATCGTCATCGCGCACCGCTTGTCCACCATTCGCAATGCCGATCAGATCGTTGTTCTTGAGGGCAACCACATCATCGAACAGGGAAGCCATGAGCAGTTGATTGCCAATAATGGTCTTTATCAGCGGTTGGTGGGAATTCAAAGTAAAGCGGGTGTAATTTAATCCAGCTCACAATAGGCTGATTAAAAAAATCTCCGGAATATATGGCTAATATCCCTCCCTGCCACATATTCCGGAGTTTGCGCGCTACCCCCTTTATGCGCGCAGGGACAATGTCTGTCTGGGGAAGTCCAGTTGTACGCTGTACTTCGTAAAGAATTCGGTGCCGATGATGCCCTGCTTACCGGAGATCAGCAGCGCTTTTTCTAACATATTGGGCAGCACCCCGCAGCGCAGGGTGAACACCAGGTCGCCCAGGCTGATTTCGACCGGGTATACCTCGGTTTCAAATTCACCGAGCCCCGGGTAAAAATCCATCTCCTTGCCGGCTGGCTCCAGCCCTCTCACAACGTTCCGGGAAACATAGGAAAGTTTCGCGCCGGTATCCAGGTACATTTCAACTGGTTGGCCACGGATATCCGCGCGCACACCCGGCACGCCCATCAGCAGTGGCATTGGAAAATTATGCCGGCTGCGCAGCATCGGTTGATGGCTGATGCTGAAGCGCTGGCGGTTCAACTCAAAGTACAGGCAGTAATTCTTGAGGATGTCGCTGCCGAGCAGCACATCCACAGGCGCACCCACCAACCGGGTGATCTGTTCGAGCGTCACCCCCAGATAGCCCTGCGAAAGCGGGTGGACTTCCTGCATGAAGTACCATTCATCCTCGGCGCCCAAACTCACCGGAACGCCGCTGTCGATGAGCACGCGCCGGTTGTCAATGCTGGTGAATAGATGGCCGTTGATCACACGGAGCACATAATCGCGGACATCAAAGCGGCCGCGCTTGTTGAAGTATTCCTCCTGATGATGGCGTTTGAAGTCAAACTCATTCATCCCCTCATCGATGGAGTTGGAGAGGTGAGCGTATTTACTCTGCATGGCGGCAGGCATATGGTTGTGATGGCGGTCCATGCTCTGGGCGAGCACATAATTCGCGCCGGCTCGGTCGCCAGCCCTGGCCATCCTGAGCGCTTCGGTGGCGCGGTCGGCCATGTCAACCAGGGCAAACCGTTTCATCAGTTCAGCGTCACTCGCGGTTTTTTCTTCTGCTTCCGCGGGAGTTACATTTAATTGGATGATTTGTTCGATCTTGATCGCTTCACTCTCCAGCGGAACGGCCTGGAATATCAGGGGCATCTCAATGGTTTTTTCTTCACTAATCGCCGGGAATTGGATCTGGAAATAGATGCGCTGTTCCCGGCTTGAGTAGAGAGTACCGACTGAAGTACTGATTTCATTGGCGTTTTTTGATGTAGGCCAACCAGCGGAAACCTGACAGTCTGCTCCTTCTGGAAGCTTAAGGGTGATCTTGGCGTCACGCAGAGCGACACTGATCAGTTCCTCGAATTCCCGTTCAAATGCCAGCGGGATGGCGCTGAGGGCTTCAAGATAATGGAAATTTCCGCCGCCGGAATTGGACATGGCTTCCAGCAGATGCTCATTGTAGTCGCTGCCGATGCCAAAGCAGGACGTGGAGACGTCGCGCTGGAAGAGCTCGCGGGCATGCGTGGCGATCTCGTCCTGGTTAGTCAAACCGACATTGGCCAATCCGTCGCTGAGAAGGAACGTGCGGCTGATGACGCCGTCCCCTGTGTTCAGCGCGGCCTGCTCGCAACCCTTCAACCAGCCATCAAACAGGGCGGTCGAACCACGCGAGAAGATCTCCTGGATCCCGGTTTTGGCCGCTGTTTTGTTGCCGTGATTCATCATCTGCGGAGCGTAAACCACCTCAACCGTGTCATCATAAATGACGACAGAGGCCTTGTCCTCTTCGCTCAACAGGTCGATCAGATGCGATGCAGCCTGCTTGGCAAAATGTAGTTTTTCCCCGGACATCGAGCCGCTGCGGTCGATGACCAGGCCAAGATTCAGTTTCGGTTTTGATTTGGCAGTTTTGATCTGTGGTGCAGTGATGGTGACTTCCAGAATACGGGTCACTGCTTTGCTTTGCGGGAGCAGCGACTTGTCCATTCGGCAATTGATGGGCTTGTCAGTTGTGTTATTCGCTTTCATTATTTGGATCCTCCTTTTTCTTTTCCGCTGAATAAATTGGCGGCAAAATCGATCAACTCATTCACTTCCTGTGCGTGTTTCCTGGCAATTCCCTCCCGTATATTGAGTTCGATTCCATCATTGATAACGAACCTGGTCCACTTCTCTTTTCCCCCGGCGTTCAGGTTTCGGTTATTTTTGAGCTGGTAATTCTTCTGCTGACTGTGATAGCTCTGCGGCGCCGCGGGGATGGACGGCGATCCGGTCAAAGACCTGAACCCGGACTGTCTGCGCTCTAGGTCGCGGATGTATTCCAGTGCGCTGGTCTGATCATTTTTGTATACATTCGGATCGGAAGCATCATTGATGCTGAACTGGACTTGTTCCTGGTAATTTAACATACGGCGCATGTCTTCAGCGGACATCGTTGAGAGCAGGTGTCTGATCTCCTTGAGAGGCAGGCGCAGCCGTTTCAGGCGGTCGATCATCGCCAGGTGGTCCAGATGCTCCTGTGAATAGCTGGCATATTTCCCGGCTGTATCCGGGCCGGGCAGCAGCCCTTCCTGAATGTAATAACGAAGCGTCCGCAGGGGCAGCCCGCTCATCCGGGCAAGATCTTCGATTGTCAGATTCTGAACCATAATAACCTTCTTAAATGCCAGTAATGCTGTAATTATACAGTAATACTGTAAATATGCAAGCTTTTTTCCTTATTTTTCTTCCTTTCAACTGGTAGAATTTCAGCGCGAAATGGACCAAAAAAGCATGCAAATCGACACGATTAAAAAGGGTGTGTTTTCCTTGGCGGCATCTCCTCTCTATGCCTACCGCGTGGAAAACGGTTATCAGCCAGTGATCGGAGAGGGCAGCCTTGAAACGGAGGTTTTTTTCATCGGCGAAGCGCCAGGAAAGAACGAGGCGTTGAGCGGCAGGCCATTCTGCGGCCGGGCGGGCAAAGTCCTGGACGAGCTGCTCCCGGAAGCCGGGCTTGAGCGCGGCGCCGTATATATTACCAACATCGTCAAAGACCGGCCACCCAATAACCGCCGTCCGACGCCAAGAGAAGTCGAAATTTACAGCCCGTTCCTGATCAAGCAGATAGAGATCATTCAGCCGAAGATGATTATCACGCTGGGAAGCACGGCGGCCAGTTTCATGTTTGACTTTCTTTCGTTGGCTGAACGCGATTTGCCTTTTGGGGATGCGGAAGGGAAAGTGATCAACGTGCGGGTCAATGAACAAGCACACCTTCTTTACCCCCTTTACCATCCGGCTTATGGGATTTATCAACGCGCCATGCTGCCGAAAATGCGCGAGGATTTCAGGCGGATTCCCGAATTGCTCAGAAATTTCGATCAATTGGATTGACACATCAAATTGAAGGTGATATATTCATGCCCATTATGCGGTCAATCAGTTACATCGTGACTACAGGTACCACCACTACCCGCGCTGAAAAGCGACGGGTGTTGGCGCGTAGCTGAGACCGCTGGATTTTGCGGATATCAAAACGGACGCTCCATACACCTGGAGCGTCTTTTATTTTCCAATTGAAAGGCAGCGTGCAATGATGAAAGATGAAAATAAGTTATTGATCATGAAATTCGGCGGGACATCCGTGGGTTCGAGCTCGGCAATCCGCCAAACCGCGCAAATCATCCAACGCTATACAGCGAGCGCCAGGCTCGTGGTGGTGGTATCGGCGATGAGCGGCGTAACCAATGGGCTGTTGTCCGCGGCGAGGGCAGCTGAGCAAGGAGATTCCACAATTTATTTGCAGCACATTGATGAAATACGCAAGAAACATGTGGAGACTATTCGTGATTTTGCTCTCGCGGCCAATGAGAGAGACCGCTTGTTCGCGGAAATTGAAGGTTTCATTGGACAACTGGAGAGTTATTGCCGCAGCATCGCTGTGCTGGGTGAGGTGACCCCGCGCGGACTGGATGCCATTGTGTCCCTGGGCGAGCGCATGAACGCGCGCCTGCTTGGAGCTCTATTGGAAAAATTGGGATTGGATGCGCACGCGGTGGATGCCGATCGGTTGATCGTCACGGATAACGCTTTTCAAAATGCCAATCCGATCCGGGAGGAGACCCGCATCAAATCTCGTGATGTGATCCTGCCTGAATTGGAAAAGGGCATCATTCCTGTGGTGACCGGATTTTTCGGCGCGACCCGCGAAGGATTGGTCGCCACCCTGGGGCGGGGAGGCAGCGATTTCACAGCCGCCATCCTGGGGGATGCCCTGGATGCGGATGAGGTGTGGACATGGACTGATGTGGATGGAGTGATGACCGCTGACCCATCGATCGTTGCAGACGCACGCGTGATCAAGGAACTGAACTTCGATGAAGTCTCGGAGATGGCTTATTTTGGCGCCAAGGTACTGCACCCCAAAACCATGCGTCCCCTGATCGAGAAAAATATCCCCATTTGGGTGAAAAACACCTTCAACCTGGAAGCTGAAGGCACCCGCATTTCAAGCAATGTGGAGCAGCGCCCTGGCAAGATCAGCTGCGTGACCGCCATCCGCGACGTTTGCCTGATCACCGTGCGCGGCCGCGGGATGTTGGGGGTTCCAGGTGTGGCTGCCCGTACGTTCTCAGCGGTGGCCTCCGAAAATGCCAGCGTCTTGATGATCTCGCAGTCCTCTTCCGAGCAATCCATTTGTTTTGTCATACCGGAAAAGGATGTGGACCGTGTAACCAAGGCGTTGAACAACAATCTTTCTTTCGAATTGGAACGCGGAGATATTGACGCGGTCACCGCGATGCGCGACGTGGTCATTGTCACAGCCATCGGCGCCGGTATGCGCCACACGCCGGGAGTTTCCGCGCGCATCTTCAAGGCGCTGGGCGAGGAGAGTATCAATGTGATTGCCATTGCCCAGGGCTCATCGGAATTCAGCATTTCCCTGATCGTTTCTTCGGCAGAGGCGGATCAGGCCGTTCTTCAAATTCATAAAGAGGTGATCATCAATGGACATAAAAAATAAGATCCCGGTGGCGGTGCTCGGGGCGACCGGCATGGTTGGGCAGCGTTTTGTGCAGCTGCTGGCAGACCATCCGTGGTTCGAGCTGACTGCGCTGGCTGCATCAGAGCGGCGTGTGGGGCAGCCCTATGGAGAATCCTGCCAATGGGTGCTGGACGGGGAAATGCCGGAGAAGGCAGCCAGCATGCCCATTCAGCCCACGCAGCCGGGCATGGACGCGCGCATTGTCTTTTCCGCGCTGCCGGCGCAATGGGCGCGTGAGGTGGAACCGCTTTTCGCGTCCGCGGGATACGC
>CAYPAG010000096.1:0-6693 GCA_964408645.1 uncultured Pelolinea sp.
TCCTGTCCCCCGTCACTTAAGTTCTGATTGTGGAGTATGTGTACGCATCAACCTAGATATGATGGAAAAATTAGAGGAAATTTTTATTAAAAATCGTATCGTTTATCAATCCATAGAGGAATTATGACTTCAAGCGAGAGAAAAATATGTTTAACTGCCATGGCGACATGCTCCGGTTGAGCGTCAAAATATAATGCGGAAGCGCTGGCGCAGGTCCTGCAGCCAATTAAAAACATTTTTGACAATAAAGAATTCCCATCTCTGTTAGCTGGTTTGGATGAGCCAGATGACGCTGCGCTCTGGGAATTGGATGAAGAACGTGTGCTGGTCCTCACCACCGACTTCTTTACGCCCATTGTGGATGACCCATTTGATTACGGTCAGATTGCCGCGGCGAACAGCCTCTCGGATATCTACGCGATGGGTGCCGAACCCTTCTTGGCGCTGAATATTGCCGCCTTTCCATCACAGCTCCCACATGAGATAGCTTCCGAGATTCTGCGCGGAGGCGCACTAAAAGCCAAAGAAGCAGGTGTTGTGATCGCGGGCGGGCACACCATTCAGGACCAGGAACCAAAATACGGGCTGGTCGTGTTGGGAATGGGCCAAAAGGATCAACTTCTCCTAAAAGGTGGGCTAAAGCCGGGTGATGTGCTTTTCCTCAGCAAGCCGATCGGGGGAGGAATCATAACTTCCGCCATCAAAGCAGATCGAATGAGCGAACAGAACGCAGAATCTGTCATCACCTGGATGAAAAAGCTTAACCGCGATGCCTCCCATCTGGCCTTGAAATTTGGCGCACGTGCGGCGACAGACATCACTGGCTTCAGCCTGCTTGGTCATGCCTGGGAGATGGCATCGGCTTCCAATGCCGGTTTGCTTCTTAAATTCAATCAAATCCCTTTGCACCCTGGCACCGCTGAATTGGCTAAAGAGTGGGTTTTCCCAGGTGGCGCTTTTGATAATCTTTTATACTACGCCTCGCATATTGAATTTGCGAGTAGCATTTCTCAGGAGAAGCAGTTAATTCTCGCTGATCCTCAAACCAGCGGGGGATTATTATTCGCGGTCCCCGCGAATCGCGCGGATGCTTGTCAAGCGCAGGCGACATTGCAGGGGACGGATATCTGGAGAATTGGCTGCGTTATTGAAGAGCCGATGATCAAAGTTAATTAACTGTTTAGGTCTTGCTTTTACTTACTTAAAATTTTAATAATAATTACATGACCTGACACAACCAAGAGATTTTTTAAATTGACTTCAATATTGAACCTCAATTTTTCCTCTACCATTTCCCTTTAAATAGGAAATTTGTGGCCAGCAAGTTTTCGATTGAAATACATACAGAAATTTATAAAAATTAAAAAGATTTTGATTGATTTATTTATCTGTTCTTCATCTTTTTTGTGACTAATTTGGGAGAAAAATTAGAATCAGCAATTAATATCCAGACGAATGTATAATAAAATTATTGCGCATTTAATGTCCGGGAAAGGAAGAAATGATTAAAAATAATTCTTTCTTGGCAGCCAGATTTTCCAACTCCTCACTTCGACTTAATTCATATCAATTTACTCCAGCATGGATGAAAAAAATCGCATCCATACGATGCGGTATCATCCGGTTCTTTTTCATTTTCGGCTTGGCGGGGTCTGTTATCGGGTGCGGGACCACTCCCGTGATTGAACCGACGGCGTCGCCAACCCAAACAGCCAGCCCAAGCCCCACTCCAACCGTGATTCCAACCCCAACCCAAGTATTAACCATTGGCTCGTCAAAGGTCCGTGAACTGGATGGCATGGTCATGTTTTTCGTGCCGGCGGGGGAATTCCTGATGGGATCAGCCGATTCGGACCCTCAAGCAGGTGATGATGAAAAACCACAGCATACCGTATTTTTGGACGCATTTTGGATCGACCAAACAGAGGTGACCAATGACATGTATGCCCGCTGCGTGGCGGATAATGCCTGCACGCCGCCGATGGAAATTTTTTCGTCATCACGGGAAAACTATTATGGCAATCCCGAATTCGCGAATTACCCGGTCATCTTTGTAAAAAGAATAAACGCGATTGAATACTGCCAGTGGGCAGGAGCGCGCCTGCCGAGCGAAGCGGAGTGGGAGAAAGCCGCACGCGGTGTGAATGGAAATTTGTTTCCCTGGGGGAATGAATTTGACTGTACAGCGGGTAACTTCGATGATGAAGTTAAATTTGACAAGCCTGTCGTGCCAGGCGGCCCGCACTGCGACGGCTATAAGGATGATACGTCACCGGTGGGAAATTATCCTTCAGGCGCCAGCCCGTATGGGGCATTGGATTTGGCCGGAAATGTGTGGGAATGGGTCGGCAGCAATTTCCTGCCCTATCCATATAACGCTACAGATGGCAGGGAAGATCTAAACAGCAAGGTGGACCATATTATCCGCGGAGGCGCGAACGGCAGCACGGAAGACCGCCTCCGTACATCCGAACGTTTCAGCTTCTTCTTCCCAACCAGTTATCACATTGGATTCGGATTTCGCTGCGCGGATTCTTTACAATAGAAGTTCTCCAAAAATTACTCTTGTAGAAATCAAGTGGATTGCTGAATCCCTTATTTTTTTATACGTTCTTTCTAATAATAAATTTTATGGTGTATTTATTTATACAAATTTCCTGATTAAATTTACTCCAATTAAACAAAACTCTAATATCCCTCGTTTGCCGCACTAATATAATTATTTCATGACCACAAAAAAACCGATTGAATCGAATTCCGACATTCTCCCCCTGTCCAACGAACAGCTGATCGCCGACTATCGCCTGGCTTTCCGCTCGCGCCAGGCCGCCATCATCGGGCGGCGCGAAGTGCTGACCGGCAAAGCCAAGTTCGGCATTTTCGGCGACGGCAAGGAGCTGCCCCAATTGGCCATGGCGCATTTCTTCCGCAAGGGCGACTGGCGCTCCGGTTACTACCGCGACCAGACCTGGATGATGGCCATGGAGCATCTCACCCTGGAAAATTTCTTCGCCCAGCTCTACGCCCACGCCGATCCCGCCATCGAGCGCATGACCGGTGGGCGTAACATGAACGGCCATTTTTCCACTCCCCTGATCGACGAGAACGGCAGCTGGCTGCCGCAAGTGGAAATGAAGAATTCCTCGGCCGACATGGCGCCCACCGCCGCGCACATGCCGCGCACGGTCGGGCTGGCGTATGCCTCGGTGCTTTACCGCCACAACCCGCTGCTCAAGCAGTTCACCAGTTTCTCGCGCAACGGCGACGAGGTGGTCTGGGCGACCATCGGCAACGCCTCCACCGCGCAGGGAAAATTCTGGGAATCGGTCAACGCCATCGGCGTGCTCAAGGCGCCCGCCATCATCTCTGTGTATGACGACGGTTACGGTATCTCGGTGCCCAACCAGTTCCAGATGGTCAAGGAAAACATCTACGCGATCCTGCAGGGTTTCCGGCGAGATCCATGCCCGGCTGAGCAGTGCGACCGCGGTTTTGACCTCTACCAGGTCGAGGGCTGGGATTATCAAAAATTACTGGATGTCTATGAAGCAGCCGCCTTTAACGCGCGCAGACATCACATCCCTTCCCTGGTGCATGTCACTGAGCTCACCCAGCCGCAGGGCCATTCCACCTCCGGCTCGCACGAACGCTACAAGACCGCCGAACGCCTGGAGTGGGAGCGCTTGCACGACGGCGTCATCCGCTACCGCGAGTGGCTGATCAAGAATGAGGAGGCCTCTGAAGAGGAAATCGCCACTTGGGAGAAAGAGGACCTGGCTGCCGCCGAAGCGGCGGCCAAAAGCGCTTTTGAGAATTTCCAGACCCCGCTCAAAGCGCTGCGCTCCACAGCCATGGGTTTGCTGACCGAGTTGAGCAAAGTCTCCGCCCACCAGCAGCAAGTTGAGCAGATCCGCTATGATCTGGGCGCCATCGCCGCGCCCCTGCGCCGGGACACCGCCTCCGCTTTGCATGAAGCGCTGGCGCTGACCCGCGCGGAACCCTCGCATCAGCGCGAGCAATTGGCAAATTTCGCCAAGGAACTGGATTCGGATACACGCAAATATTACGATTCTTTCCTGCTCTCCGATTCGCCCCATTCGCCGCTTAAGATTGAGGTTGTTCCGCCGTCATACAGCGCGGATTCGCCCACACTGATGGGCTTCGAAGTGATCAATGCCTGCTTTGACATCGCGCTGGCGCGCGAGCCGCGCCTGGTGGCCTTTGGCGAGGATGTCGGACAGCTGGGCGACGTTAACCAGGGCTTCCGTGGCATGCAGGAGAAGTACGGCGCGCTGCGCGTCACCGACACCGGCATCCGCGAGGACACCATCCTCGGGCAGGCCATCGGCCTGGCGCTGCGCGGGCTGCGCCCCATTGCCGAGATCCAATACCTGGATTATTTCCTGTACGCGCTGCAGACTGCCTCGGACGACCTGGCCACCCTGCGTTGGCGCACCGCCGGCAAACAGCAAGCCCCGGTCATCATCCGCACGCGCGGCCACCGGCTGGAGGGCATGTGGCATTCCGGCTCGCTGATGGCCGGCATCATCCACCTGCTGCGCGGGGTGCACGTGCTGGTCCCGCGCGACATGACCCGCGCCGCCGGTTTTTACAACACACTCCTTCAAGGCGACGACCCGGCGCTGGTGGTCGAGGTGCTTAACGGCTACCGCGTCAAGGAGCGCCTGCCGGATAACATCGGCGAGCTGACCATCCCGCTGGGTGTGCCCGAGGTGCTGCGCAAGGGAAGCGACGTGACCCTGGTCACCTACGGCGCCTGCGTGCGCATTGCCCTGGAAGCTGCTGATGACCTGGCCAAAGCCGGAGTCGAGACCGAGGTGATTGATGTACAGTCCTTATTACCTTTCGACCGTCCCGGCATGATCGGCGAATCACTCAAAAAGACCTCGCGCGTGGTGTTCGTGGACGAGGACGTTCCCGGCGGCACCACGGCGTATATGATGCAGCAAGCGCTGGAATTGCAGGGCGGATATCAGTGGCTGGATTCACCGCCGGTCACGCTTTCCGCCAGCGAACACCGTCCGGCCTATGGCTCGGACGGCGACTATTATTCCAAACCCAACCGGGAAACCATCTTCCAGGCGGTCTACGGCCTGATGCGCGAATCCGACCCCGCGCGGTTTCCGGCGATTCTTTAAGGAGAGAAGACATGGCAACACAACTCAGCGCGCCGCTGATGGGCGAAGGGGTGGAAGAACTCACCCTGGTTAAATGGCTGAAAAAAGAAGGCGATCCGGTCAGCGAGAATGAATCCATCGTTGAGGTGGAGACCGACAAGGTCGCCACCGAGCTGCCCAGCCCCGCCTCGGGCGTGGTGCTCCAGCGCCTCGCGGAGGAAGGACAGAAGGTCAAGGTCGGCGACCTGCTGGCCTGGATCGGCGAGCCGGGGGAGGAAATACCTGAAGTAACAAGGATACGATCGAACCTCATGGAAGAAACTAAAAAGGGGGTAAATACCCAACCTGCTGCGGCTGACCCCTTCGATATTCCATCGAAGAATGTAGGGGCGCACGGCCGTGCGCCCCTACCAGAAACAGCAGAAATTCCGGCCGAAAAACAGACCCGCGACGCCTTCCTTTCCCCGCTGGTCAAACGCATGCTGGCTGAGAACCGCCTGAACGCCAGCCAGATCAGCGGCACCGGCCAGAACGGGCGCATCACCAAGCAGGACGTGTTGGCATATCTGGGCAAACGAGAACCGTTGGCTGAGCGTGTCGAAGCCAATAAACCTACGGGGAGTGGCCTCCACCCCGTCTCCAGCATCCGCCGCACCATCGCGCAGCGCATGCTGGAATCGCTCAACGCCTCCGCCCATGTGCTTACCGTCATGGAAGCCGACCTCTCGCGTGTGGAAGCCCACCGCAAACTCAACAAGCCATTGTTCGCCCAGGACGGCGTGCGTCTGACCCTGACCGCCTACTTCGTCGCCGCCATCACCGCCGCGCTGAAGGCCAACCCCAGGGTCAACTCCTCCTGGACCGATGAGGGGCTGCTCATCCACCCGGACATCAACATCGGCATGGCCGTCTCGCTCGGGGATGAAGGGCTGATTGTGCCGGTCATCAAAAACGCTGACACACTTTCACTCCTGGGCATCGCCCGCCAGGTGAACGATCTGGCTGAGCGCGCGCGCGGCAAGAAACTCAAGCCCGAAGAAGTGCGCGGTGGGACCTTCTCGCTCACCAACCACGGCATGTCCGGCTCGCTGTTCGCCTCGCCCATCATCACCCAGCCGCAGGTGGGTATTTTAGGCACCGGGCTGGTGCAGAAACGGGCGATAGTGATTACAGACGAACAGGGCAATGACTCCATCGCCATACGGCCGATGATCTATCTTTCATTTGTATTTGATCACCGCGTGCTGGATGGGGAAGGCGCGGATAATTTTCTTAAGAAGGTGAAAGATACGCTGGAGAATTGGCGGTAAATTTGCTAAATTGGTAGCAGCGAAGCATGCTTCGCTGCTACATGACTTTAATTTTAATTTTCGTGTGCAGGATCGTGAAGGATAGGAATTTTTTCCAAAGTTTGAAGCACAATCTCGAGTTTTAAATGTAATAATAGACCATTGAAATTTTTCATGAAAAACAAAAATTCTGAGATTCATCCGCAGCTGCGCTTTATGGCTGCATTCAAACCGCGGCTGCGACTCAACCCAACCAGTGCGCCGCT
>CAYPAG010000097.1:0-6683 GCA_964408645.1 uncultured Pelolinea sp.
CGCCAACCCTTTGGCATGGGTCCCGGCATGATGGGCAATCGGTTTTCCAACTATACCGGCGAACCCCTGTCCATTGAAGAGGTAAAAACTTCAGTCGAAGCATATCTTGCCCAATTAGGCAATGACGACCTGGTTCTGAAAGAGCTAATGATTTTCAATCAAAACGCTTATGCCGTGATCCAGGAAGAAAGCACCGGAATTTCAGCCATGGAATTACTGGTTGATCACGCGAGCGGTGATGTTTTTCCCGAATACGGTCCAAACATGATGTGGAACCTAAAGTATGGCATGATGGGCGGCCGCCGTGGCGAATTTGGCTCAGGCGCCTGCTGCAGCGATGTGTACTCTGCGGATGGCAACTTTGAATTTGAAGCCATGCCGGTCACACTGGAGGAAGCGCGCGCAGCTGCACAGGAATACCTGGATCAGGCAGTGCCTGGCGCAATGATCACAGATGAAGGCTTCACCTTCTATGGCTATTACACCTTCGATTTTGAAGAAAACGGTGAAATGGCGGGCATGCTTAGTGTGAACGGTTTCTCCTCAGATGTTTGGCCGCATACCTGGCATGGTGATTTCGTCGCCGAACAGGAAATCAACTGATCTTTCAAAGCGGAAAATCATTAACACTTATACTAATGGAGGAGGATTCATTACTCCTCCATTATGATTAATGATGAGGAAAACAGGATGGGAAAAGCAAAAATACTTGTGATTGATGATGAACCCAGCATTTTAAATGTGGTCACAGCCTATCTTCGTTCTGAAGGCTATGACTACCAAACCGCTGGTGATGGCGTTGATGGCCTCTCGTTAATCAAAACTTTCTCACCAGATCTGATCATCCTCGATATTATGCTGCCCGGGATGGATGGCATCGAAGTCTTGAGCCAGCTGAGGCGCGAATCCAACGCCTATGTCATCATGCTCACCGCCCGCGCGGAGGAGACGGATAAACTGGTCGGGTTGTCGGTCGGCGCAGATGATTATCTCACCAAGCCCTTCAGTCCGCGGGAATTAATGGCCAGGGTCAAAGCCGCGCTGCGCCGGTATCAGAAACCCGCCAGCGATGAGGACCGAAAAATTTTCTCATTCGCGCACGTCCGCATCGATTCAGGCAGTCGCCGCGCCTGGGTGGCGGAGAATGAAATTGACCTGACCTCATTGGAATTTGACCTTTTGGTGGCTTTGGCGGATCACCATGGGATGGTGCTTTCACGCCAGCAGCTGCTTGAAAAGGTCTGGGGTTACGATTATTTTGGCGACATGCGCGTGGTGGACGTCCATATCGGGCATCTGCGCCAAAAACTTGGCAATTCATTCATTGAGACTGTTCGCGGTGCTGGTTACCGCTTTGAGGATAATTAGCCACATGTTTAAGAAAATTCGTTCCAGTTTGACGCTTAAGATTCTGTTCGCCATATGGGCAGTTGTGTTGATCTCATTCATTGTTCACACCATCGCCATGAATATTTCTATCGTTCAGGCATTCGACCGGCACATCGGCCGGATGGGCGAAGGCATGCAGACCATGATGGGCAATATGCGCGGCGTCAACCTGTATGGCACCTTCCGCGCCGCGGTCAATGACTCCATGCTGATTTCCATGGCCATCGCGTTCACCATTGCAGGCGCCGCCGGGCTGGTCATTAGCCGCCGCATTACGTCTCCAGTGAAACGCCTGAAAGAAGCCAGCCGCAAACTCGCGGACAAGGATTACGCCCACCGCATTCCTGAAAACGAGATTCAGGAGGATGAACTGGGGGAGTTGGCTATCAGCTTCAATGACATGGCGGAGAAACTGGAGCAGACCGAGTTGATGCGCCGTCAGTTGATCGGCGATATCAGCCACGAATTGCGCACCCCTTTGACGGCTATCAAGGGTTCGATGGAAGGGCTGATTGACGGCGTCCTGTCCGCGGATGAATCCACTTATCAGCAGATCTACCGGGAAGCAGATCGCCTGCAGCACCTGGTCGAAGATCTGCAGGAACTGAGCCGGGTGGAAGCAGTCCAGTTTAAGTTGAAAACGAGCGCGATAAAGCCAGTCCAACTGGTTGAGGAAGCGGTCACCTCCATCATGCCCACCTTCAACAAGAAAGGTATTTCATTAGGTTTCAGCGTTCCCGATCACCTGCCTGAAATTCAGGCTGATCCTGATCGTGTTCTTCAAATCTTCGCTAACCTGCTCGGCAACGCGCTGCAATTTACACCCAAAGGTGGAAAAGTCAATGTGCGCGTCAATGATATTCCTGGTTTCCTGGAGTTCTCGATAACAGATACGGGCGTCGGTATTCAACCCAGCCACCTGCCGCATATTTTTGAACGTTTTTACCGTGCCGATCCATCCCGATCGCGTGCCAGCGGTGGTGGCAGCGGCATCGGCTTGACTATCTCGAAATCACTGGTGGAAGCGCATGGCGGTGCCATCCGCGCTGAAAGCGCTGGAAAAGATCAGGGAAGCAGTTTTATTTTCACCCTGCCCAAATGATATAATTCAACCAAGAAGTTTGTGTCCCGGAATTGGTGTTAAACCACCAGGCCAAATGGTCTGGTGGATTTTTTTTAATATAAGAAAAGGAAAAGATGGAAACAAAATTATATGTAGGAAACCTGCCTTTTGACGCAACTGAACAGGAATTAAATGAGCTTTTCGCCCAGGCAGGAGAAGTCAAATCCGTGGTGTTGATCAGCGACAAATTCACCCATCAGTCCAAAGGATTTGGTTTTGTGGAAATGGCAAACCAGGAAGGGATGCAGAACGCGATTAAAATGTTCGATTCCTATTCTTTTAAGGAACGCCCACTCAAAGTGAATATCGCCCGACCCAAGGAAGACAGGCGCCCGAAATTCGACGGCAATCGCAACCGCAGAGGCGGTGACGGTGGCGGGCGATCCCGCTATTAAAAAATCTTCGAAATTAGGATAACAAATAATTAAAACCCTGAAGGTCTAAATGTGACCTTCAGGGTTTCTTTATATTAAGTGAGAGAGGATTTTTATTCCCTCATCAATTTCTTCGACAGAAGGCGCGGCAAAGGGAAGCCGAATGAAATTTTCTCCGCCATCAATGAAAAATCCCCGACCGCCCATCAGTATTAAACCATTCGCTTTAAGTGTTTGCTCATCCGGCATAGGTTTCCCTTTTTCAAGGTACACGCCAGTGAAAAAACCACCTTTCGGTTCGATCCAACTGCCATGGCCGCCCATATACCGGTCAAGCGAAGCTAAAATCTGCTGCCATTTTGGCAGATAGAGATGATTTAAATACTCAATATGACTATCCATCAGACCGCGCTGGATGAAATCCGAGATCATTGCCTGATTGAGATAGCTCGAGTTGATGTAGGTATTTTCAGCGTAGCTTGAAATTCTTGAGATCAGATCCACATGTCCAACCATGTAGCCAACGCGGATGCCCGGGCTGATCACTTTGCTGAAAGAGGACATATGCAGCACATGATCCGGGGCAAGATCAATTAGCCGCGGCAGGTTTTCGCCCTGATAGCGTAAGTGGCGGTACGCGCCGTCTTCGATCAGCACAAAATTATAGGCCTTGGCCAGATCAACCAAACCCTGACGTGTCGCCAAGGGCATTTCAGCGCCGCTGGGATTTTGAAAATCCGGGATCACATAAAACGCTTTGGGGACAATCCCTCCCTTTAGCGTGGATTCGATCTCGTTCAGATCCATCGTTCCATCATGCAGGCTAAAGCCGACCAACTCAGCGCCGCCGCGCTTGAACAAGGTCAGCACACGATCATAAATTGGCTGTTCGATGAAAACATGGTCACCTTGATTCAAAGACGTTTTGATGAAAGTATCCAATAATTGCAGCGATCCCTGTCCAACGATGACCTGGTCTGCTTTGGTGTTGAAATTCCCGGCAATCCATTCTCTTAATGGTTGGTAACCTAAAGCCCCGCCATACTGCAGAATCGAACCACTTTCTTTTTCGAGCACGTTTCTGGCGCTGATAATAAGCTCTTGAGTGGGGAAACTTTCCGCCGGCGGCACGCCGCGATTGAATGCGATGATTTTTGCCATGAATGATTATTCCTTTAACGGTGATTTTAACCCACTGCCGGTTAATGCGGCCGCGATTCGCGCGCTACTCCCCAATTTCTCGCGGATCTTCGGCACTGCTGCCGCGGCCACCGCGCTGGAAGGCTCTGCGAAGATTCCCCGCAAGGCAAGCTGCCTGTAAGCATGCATGATCTCTTCCTCCGTCACGGTGATCGCCCCGCCTTCGCTTTCCCGCAACGCCTGAAGCAGCCGCTTGGCTCGCACTGGCCTGACAATGGCCAGTCCTTCCGCGATGCTCTTGTGCGTTGGCGTGGCTTCGGGGATGTCATCAAGATTTTTCTCAAAAGCGTCATGGATCGGCGCCAACAGCTCCGGTTGGGCAGCAAAAAGGCGCGGCATTTTTTGGATCATGCCAGCATTAACCAACCGCCTGAAACCCAGCCAGGCGCCCATCAGCAGTCCCCCCTGCCCGGTGGGAATCACCAGCGCGTCTGGCACATCCTGCCCGAATTGCTCCCAAAGTTCCCAGGCGGCGCTCTGCTGCCCAAGCAGGTAAACCGGATTGTAAGCATGCGACGCGTACACCGCGCCGTCTTCAACCGCTTTCAGCGCAGCGCGCGTGGATTCGATGCGAGGACCGGGGATCTTGTTCAGTTCCGCGCCAAAAATGCCGATCTGCGCCAGTTTGGCCGGCGAAGCGCTATCCGGCGCGAAAATGGACGCCTTCAATCCCACCCTGGCTGCGTAGGCTGCCATGGAAGCACCCGCGTTCCCGGATGAATCCTCCACGACTTCCTGTACACCGGCCACCTTGAGATAGTTCATCTCCACTTCCGTCCCGCGGTCCTTGAAAGAACCGGTGGGAGAAACAAATTCCAGTTTGAACCAGGTACGTGCCCCGGCAAATTCCATGTCCACCAGCGGCGTCCAACCCGCCCCCAAAGATAGGGGAACACCGACTTCCTCTAACCCAAAGATCTCTTTGTAACGCCACAGCGTGGATGCATTCCGATCGATTAATTGCAGATCGAAATCCATCCGCTCCAGCGGTTCCCAGGGGCTGCCGCAATCGCAGCGGTATTCGCGCGGATCAAATTCTTTTTGCGTACCGCATTTAAAACAGACTACGCGCATGACTTTTCCTCCAACCAGTTGTTGGATATATTCTAATTACTTATCGTCCAGGAATTAGATTTACGCCAAAGCGCGCAGGCGTTCTTCCAGCATATCGGTGGTGATGGATTGCGGTCGCTCCAGAGGTGATGACAGCGCGCGCAGCCAAACCAGGTTGGCGGTCAGCCCCAGCAGACGCCCCACACCAAACAGCACCGTGTAGAAATCATATTCCTTCATCCCGCAGTGGAACTGAAGCGTGCCGGAGATTGCGTCAATATTCGGCCAGGGGTTTTTGGCTTTTCCATGTTCTTTCAGCACACGCGGCGCGACATGAAACACCTTGTCTGCCAGCTGGAACAGCTCATCATCCGCAAAATGCTTTTTGCCGAATTCGTACTGCACTTCAAAGCGCGGATCGATCTTCCGCAGCACCGGGTGTCCGTAACCGGGTATCACCTTGCCCTTGTTGAGCGTATCCCAAAGGAATTCCTCGATCTGCGCTTCGGTGGGCCGCTCACCATGAGCGTCGCGGATGGAAAGCAGCCAGGCCAGGCAGTCCTGGTTGGCGCGACCGTGCAGCGGGCCGGCCAGGCCGTTGATGGCTGCTGAACAGGAGAAATACACATCCGAAAGCGCCGAGTTAACCAAAATGCCCGAGTGCGCGCTCACATTTCCCGTGCCTTGATCAGCGTGAATGATGAAGAACAACCGGCTGAGCTCTTTGTACTGCTGATCCCAGTCCTTGTCGATCATATAAGCGAAATTGGCGCTCCAGTCCGCTTTCTGGCTGGGCGGGATTAACGCGTGGTTTTTGTATTTTATGTTGTAGATCGCCGCCGCAATCGCCGGCGCTTTGGCGTTTAGCGCCAAACTGTCGGTCAGCGTCGGCCGCCAGTAATCCTCACGGTGTAGTTCATTGTTGTAATGGCGGACAAATTCCGAGCGTGACTGCAGCGCCAGGATGGCCTGCGAAAACATGGTCATGGGATGTGTTTCCTTCGGCATCGCCCGCAGCATATCCGCCACATAGTATGGCAGGTCACTCCGCCGGCACCATTCCTCCTCGATATCCAGCGCGTCTTTCATGCTCGGCTTGTCGCCCACCAGCAGCAGATAATACAAACCGCCGGCTAACGGCATCTCATTGCCATTGGCACGCGGAAGAAAATCAACCACTTCCTTGATTGGGTAGCCGCGGATCTTAAGGCCTTCATTTGGATCAACAAAGGAAAGGTCGCAAATCAACAGGTCCAGGTCGCGCAGGCCATTATAGATATGCTTGACCTGATACTCGCCCAGGGAGGTGTCTTTATGTTCTTTATAAATTTTCGCAATCCGTTCTTTAGCTTCTTTGATCTTGGGTTCCAGTCGGTCGTGCAGCCACATGGTTAGATTCCTTCCTCAATGTTGATTATTTTAATAATTGCGCGGGTAATATCCCAATTCCCGCGAGATCTCCTCAGCGCCGGATTTAACCAGCGGAATCGTCTCGTTGATCTTTTCCTCGGTGAATCGCTGCGCTGGCCCTGAAATCGTCAACG
>CAYPAG010000098.1:0-6672 GCA_964408645.1 uncultured Pelolinea sp.
CATCAAGAAAAAAGGTGTGGACACCATTCAAATTGAAGGTGATGGCGAAGTGGCAGAGATCCTTAAATTAACCTGCCACGAACAAGGCATCTGCATGACTGAAGACCATCCGCAGACCACTCTTAAAGTGGTTGGATTAAAAATTTTCATTGAAGAACCTGAAAGGGAAAAGAATGGCTAACAGCGATTTTTGGGGTTCCCGTAAAGTGTGCGTCACCGGCGGCGCCGGCTTCTTGGGCAAAGTGGTGGTGAGAAAACTTCAGGAGCGGGGTGCCCGAGATATTTTTATTCCGACGCTGGATCGATATGATCTCACCAAACTCGACTCAATTAATCGGCTGCTGGATGACGCAAAACCGGACCTGATCATCCATTTGGCTGCTCAGGTGGGTGGCATTGGCGCGAACAGGGAGCACCCGGCTGAATTTTTCTACAACAACTTAATGATGGGCGTTCAATTGCTGCATCGCGCCTGGGAAACGGGTGTGGAAAAATTTGTCGCCATCGGAACGATCTGCGCCTACCCAAAATATACCCCCGTGCCTTTTAAGGAAGAAAACCTTTGGGATGGCTATCCCGAAGAGACCAACGCGCCTTATGGATTGGCAAAGAAAATGCTCCTGGTCCAATCGCAATCTTACCGTGAACAGTATGGCTACAATTCGATCTTCTTGCTGCCGGTCAACCTTTATGGCCCTGGGGACAATTTCGATCCGAAATCCTCGCATGTCATCCCGGCCTTGATCAAGAAATGCATCGAAGCGTCAGAAAATGGCGCCAGTCATATTGAAGTATGGGGTGACGGATCGCCCACGCGTGAATTTCTGTATGTGGAAGACGCGGCCGAGGGCATTTTGCTGGCTGCGGAAAAATATAACCGTTCCGATCCCGTTAATCTTGGGTCTGGCAACGAGATCAGCATTAAGGATCTGGTGGAGATGATCGCCCGATTGACCGGCTATGAAGGTGAACTGGTTTGGGATACGAGTAAACCCAACGGCCAGCCCCGCCGGGGATTGGATACCAATCGCGCGAAAGAGTATTTTGGTTTTGAGGCGAAGATGACCTTTGAGGAAGGGCTGAAGAACACGATCGCGTGGTATCGGCAGCATCGCTCAGGAAAATAAGCATGGAGTTAAAAAACTCTGCCCGGCTCACTATTATCAAACCATCCAGCGGATGGTCAGCGTTGAATTTGCGCGACCTTTGGCTTTACCGGGAACTGATTCTGTTTATGACCTGGCGTGATCTTAAGGTTCGCTACAAGCAGACCCTGCTTGGCGCAAGCTGGGCGGTCCTGCAGCCTTTCCTGACGATGGTGGTGTTCAGCATTTTCTTCGGGAATCTGGCCAACGTGCCGTCCGATGGTGTGCCTTACCCTATCTTTTCATACACCGCCCTCATCCCGTGGACCTTGTTTTCCAAGGCCCTGCATGACGCCAGCCGCTCGCTGGTAGCCAGCAGCCACATGATCACCAAGGTTTATTTTCCGCGCATGATCTTGCCCTTGGCTTCCGTGCTTGCAGGCGTGGTGGATTTTTTGATCGCGTTCGTGGTGTTGATCGGTATGATGATCTTTTACGGGATCTATCCAACTTCAAATATTTGGGCTTTACCACTCTTCTTGCTGCTCGCGTTGGTGACTGCAGTTGGGGTGGGGTTGTGGTTATCAGCTCTAAATGTTTTATATCGGGACATCAATTATGTGCTTCCGTTCCTGACGCAGTTCTGGATGTTCCTCACGCCGATCGCGTATCCCTCCAGTATGGTCCCTCAAAGATTTCAGACGCTTTACGCGCTCAATCCGATGACCGGTGTGGTGGAAGGATTCCGCTGGGCGCTGCTCGGTACGGGGCAGACGCCGGGCACAATGACCCTGGTGTCCAGTGTGGTGGCGTTGGTGCTGCTTATCTCCGGCATGTTCTACTTCCGCAGAATGGAACGGCAGTTCGCCGATATGGTGTAAGCGACAATGGCGAAAACAGCAATTCTGGTCGATCACATTGGCAAACAGTACCGCCTCGGGCAGCAGGCGACCACTTATCGCACACTGAGAGAAACCCTGGCAGAAGGTTTTGGTTCACGTGAGCGGAAAAATCGCCACGCCTTGACTGAATCACAATCCATTTGGGCGCTCAAGGATGTTTCATTTGAGGTCAAACAAGGGCAGGTGTTGGGCGTGGTGGGACGGAATGGAGCAGGAAAAAGCACGCTGCTGAAGGTTCTTTCACGCGTGACCGAGCCGACTGAGGGTACAGCCGAGATTCACGGCCGTGTTGGTTCACTGCTAGAGGTGGGGACTGGATTCCACCCGGAATTGACCGGCAGAGAAAATATTTACCTGAATGGCGCCATCCTCGGCATGAAGAAAACCGAAATTGAGAACAAATTTGACGAGATTGTCAGTTTTGCCGAGGTCGAAAAATTCATTGATACGCCGGTCAAACGCTATTCCAGCGGTATGTATCTGCGCCTGGCTTTTGCTGTGGCAGCGCACCTTGAACCGGAGATCCTGGTGGTGGACGAGGTGTTGGCAGTGGGTGACGCCGAATTCCAACGCAAATGCCTGGGAAAAATGAGCGATGTGGCCAAGGAAGGCCGCACGGTGATGTTTGTCAGCCATAATATGTCCGCGATCCTTAGATTGACCGAGGAAACCCTGGTAATCGATAAAGGCCAGCTGCTGCTGAGAGCGCCAACCACAGAAGCGGTGGATTTCTACCTCTCGCGCGGGCTCACGCAGGAGGGTCAGCGGATCTGGCAGCCGGATGAGATTCCGGCAAACGCCGCGCCCTTCAAACCAACAGCCATCCGGTTGGTGGATAAAAAGGGGCACGTGATCGATACGGCCCGATCAGTGGATGATTTTTACATTGAACTGGAATACCAAATCGCCAAAGCAATTAAGGGATTGCGGGTGGGCATCTATATCATTACATCGCGCGGTGAATTTGTGTTTACCAGTTTCGACACCGATGACACGGCCGCATTCAATGAACATACCTTGCGCGAAAAAGGCTGCTATATCAGCCGCTGCAAGATACCCGCGAATTTATTGAATGCAGGCCGGTTTGTGGTTGGGGTCAATGCGTCCGCATATCGCATAAAAACCTATTTTCATGATGAGCAAGCTCTGGCGTTCAACGTGGATGCCTCCGGCGCGCCTGGCATGCAGTGGCCAGAGCCGCGGCTTGGACCTGTCAGGCCAGCACTAAATTGGGAGATAAAACTGAAAGAAAATGACAACAAATAACAAAAAAACCAAATACACACCCAAGAATCTGATCAAATCTGTATTAGGCCAGGTGCCTTTTACCGCCGAACTTTATTGGCTCGTACGGCATCCCGAGAAATCACTTAATAGCCGTTTTTCTCTAAAAAAGCTGGATGATCACGTCGAAGAACTTGTCTCCCAGGTGAAAGAAATCCGTGGAACCCAAAAGCAGGCTGGTAAAAAAGTGTTCATTTTTGCCACGCTGCATTATTGGATCGAACACGCGGCATTAACCGCGCTCTCATTGTCGGCCATGGGGCATGATGTCACTTTGGGTTATCTGCCCTATCATGACTGGCAGAATGAGATCAATAAATTTGACCTCCGCCGCCAGAATTTGTACGCGCTGAATATTTTAAAGAAAGCGGGGGACGTGCTCAACGTACTTCCCTTGCTGGATCTGCACGCGGGTTACAAAGTCCTGCCGCCAGTGCTTCAGGAGAAAATCGAACAGGTGTGCCGTTACGATACGATGTACACCCTGCAGATCGAGAATGTTGACACGCGCTGCCAGATCTATAAAATGCGCGCTGAACGAAACTTCCTGGCTGCGCGCGCAGTGTATGCCTGGCTGCAGGAAAACAAACCGGATGTGGTCATTGTGCCCAATGGCACCATTCAGGAATTCGGCGTAGTTTACGAAGTGGCAAAATTCCTGGATATCCAGGTTGTGACTTATGAATTTGGCGACCAGCGCCAGCGGATTTGGATCTCTCAAGACCAGAAGGTGATGCGCCAGGACACCAATGATTTGTGGGAATCATGTAAAGAGAAAACCCTATCCAAAGCGGAAGCGGACAGGATCCATGAATTATTTGAATCCCGCCGCAAAGCATCTGTTTGGAAGAATTTTTCACGCCTTTGGCAGCAGGTGCCCGCCAAGGGGTCTGAGATCGCCCGCGAAGAGCTTGGCCTGGATGAGCGCATGGTGGTGCTCCTGGCGACCAATGTGCTGGGCGACAGTTTGACGCTCGGCCGGGAAGTATTCACTAATTCGATGGAGGAATGGCTCGAACGCACGCTGCAGTATTTTGCCGGCCGGCCGGACTTGCAGCTGGTCATCCGTGTGCATCCCGGGGAAAAGCTGATTCACGGCCAGTCCATGGTGGACGTGATCAACCGCGTGCTGCCCAAGCTGCCTGAGCATATCCATGTGATCGGGCCTGAAGAAGAAGTGAACACTTACGATCTGATCGCTGCGGCCGATCTGGGTTTGGTTTACACCACCACGGTGGGACTCGAGATGGCGATGAGCGGGGTTCCGGTGATTGTGGTCGGCGACACCCATTATCGCGGCAAGGGGTTCACGTTGGATCCCGATTCCTGGGTCAAATTTTATAAACTGCTTAAGGCGGTGGTTGAGAATCCTGACGAATTTAAGCTGGAAGAAAAACAAATAGAAGCTGCCTGGGCATATGCCTATCGGTTCTTCTTTGACTTTCCGCAGCCTTATCCTTGGCATCTGGTTAGTTTATGGGAGGATTACCAGACGAATAAATTGAGTTCCATCTTCAAGTCCAGGGACTGGCCGCAGTATGAGCGAGCCTTCAACTACCTGGCAGGTGAACCCATTGATTGGGACGCGGTGACCAACAACCACAAATCGTAGAGGATCTGTGTCTGAAGCAAAGATAAAGCAATCAGTCCGCAATTTTTACGATGAAGTCGGTTGGCAGCAGGTCAGCGACGGCGTTTATCAGAACGCGATGTACGAGGATCTGCGGCCGGTTTCAAGGGAATATATCCATCGCTGCCACATGCGGGTGAACCGTTATCTTGCGCATACAGGAAAATTCCTGTTGGACGCGGGTTCGGGCCCGATCCAGTATCCTGAATACCTCACCTATTCCGAAGGTTATCAAAATCGGATTTGCCTGGATATCTCGATTGTTGCTTTATTCGAAGCGCGGGAACGGATTGGTGAACATGGATTATTTGTGGTGGGTGATATTGCCAATCTTCCTTTTGCCCAAGATGCGATTGATGACATTGTCACCCTGCATACCATTCATCATGTCCCTCGTGAAGATTATCCACAGGCATATCGTGAACTTAAACGGGTATTGAAACCAGGGGGCAGCGCCGTGGTGGTCAATGGCTGGGATTCATCCGCACTGATGCGGTTGGCGGCCTTTCCCGTGAAGGTGATGGAGCATTTATTTTTCAGGAAACCCGCTCAGACAGATGCGTCTGAGGAATTTGATGATGCGCCAGCAGCAAAAAAACCGGAAGGCACTTTTGTGCACAAACTGGATGCGAAGGGTTTACGAAAGCTGCTGGGAGAAGATTTTGGAATTGATATCAAGGTATGGCGAAGCGTCAGCGTGCGGTTCTTGCGGGCGATGATTCATCCCTTTCTGCTCGGCAGATTCTGGCTTAAAATACTTTTCCTGAAAGAGGAGCTATTCCCCCGCTTTTTCGGCGAAAAAGGGCAATACCCGTTAATTTTGTTTAAGAAATAAAAATCTTTATATAGGATAAAAAATGGATTGGAAAGATAAAGTAATCCTGGTTACCGGCGGCACAGGTTCGTTTGGAAAAAAATTCATCGAGATCATGCTTGACGAGCACCCGCCGGCGAAACTGATCGTTTTCAGCCGCGATGAACAAAAGCAGCACGAGATGCGGCAATCGGGATATAACCACCCCAATTTGCGCTACTTCATTGGCGATATCCGCGACTATCAGCGACTGCGCCGCGCGTTTGAGGGTGTGGATTTCGTTGTGCATGCAGCTGCCCTCAAACAGGTGCCGGCATGTGAATACAATCCCATGGAGGCGGTGAAGACCAACATTCTGGGCAGCAGCAACGTCATCGATGCCGCCCTGGATTCCAATGTGGAAAAAGTCATCGCATTAAGCACGGATAAAGCCGTGAATCCCATTAATCTTTACGGCGCCACGAAATTGGCGGCGGAAAAACTCTTTGTGCAGAGCAATGCCTACGCGGGCGGAAGGCGGACCAGATTCGCGTGTGTCCGTTACGGGAACGTGGTCGGCAGTCGAGGGAGTGTAGTCCCGGTCTTTATGCGTCAGCGTGATGAGGGTGTCGTTTCGATCACTGATGAGCGCATGACGCGCTTTTGGATCTCGCTTGAGCAGGGCGTCCGCTTTGTCATCCGCTGCCTGGAAGAAATGCAGGGCGGCGAAGTGTTTGTGCCCAAGATCCCCAGCATGAAGGTGGTGGATCTCGCTAAAGCGGTCGCTCCTGAAGCCAAGGTGAACATCATCGGCATCCGTCCTGGTGAAAAGCTGCATGAGGTGCTGATCTCGGAAGATGAGGCGCGCACGGTGGTGGAGCTGGACGATATGTATGTGGTGCAGCCCGCCGAAGCGCTGTGGTTCGGGCACGCCTGGGCGAAAAAAGGCACACCGATCGCGGATGAATTCCGTTACGT
>CAYPAG010000099.1:0-1186 GCA_964408645.1 uncultured Pelolinea sp.
GCATTGGATGGCGGTATTCGCTCTCTTCTTCCCCGTGCATGCGGCGGATATAAACGGGAATGAACTCCATCGGGCCGGGGCGGTATAACGCAACCATGGCGATAATATGGTCCAATTTGGTGGGCTGCATTTGCATCATGTAGCGAGTCATACCCGCGCCTTCCAACTGGAAGACACCGGCAGTCAATCCTTTGCCGAGAAATTCATAGGTCAGTGGATCATCCAAAGGAATATTGTCAAGTGTATAGCGGATGCCATGGCGTTCAAAGATCATGTCGCTGGCATGCTGCATGACGGTGAGCGTGGCTAATCCAAGGAAATCCACCTTCAGCAAACCCAGGTGCTCGATGATCGACATCTCAAACTGCGCCACTGTTTTGATCGGCACCTCTTCCGAATTGCTGGTCGGCCGATGGAGCGGAACATAATCCACCAATGGCCTATCCGAGATGACCACACCCGCGGCATGGGTGCCGGCATTGCGCACCACGCCTTCCATTTCAGCCGCCCGGCTGATCAGTTCGCGCAGATGGTCGGCGCCGTCGCACATTTCCTTCAGCCCATTCACCTGTTCAAGCGCGTCGCGGATGGTGACCGGTTGGCTGGGGATGTTAGGAATCATTTTGGCGATTCGGTCAACCTCACTGAGGGGCACATCCATTACCCGCCCCACATCACGAATCGCCGCGCGCGCGCCAAGCGTGCCGAATGTAATAATTTGCGACACATGGTCATAACCGTACTTATTGGCGCAGTATTCCATCATTTCAGCGCGTTTATCGTCCTGAAAATCAAGGTCGATATCCGGCATGCTGATGCGGTCGGGATTGAGGAAGCGGGCAAAGATCAGGCCGTGCCGCAATGGCTCGACCAGGGTGATACGCAGCACATAACCAACAATCGAACCCGCTGCCGAACCACGCGCTTCATACCAGATGTTTCTTTCTCTGGCGTATCGGCAGAGGTCCCAGACGATAAGGAAGTAGGCATCAAACCCCATCGTGTGGATGACGCCCAACTCATAATCCAGACGCTCTTTCACCTCGGGATCATCTGCGTGATCCTGATAGCGCTCACGCAGCCCAGTTTCACATAATTCACGCAGATAGGTTTCGGGGGTATATCCTTCCGGCACTTCAAAAAGCGGCAGGTGATATCCTTGCGGGTCCAGGTTCACATTGCAGCG
>CAYPAG010000099.1:1286-6667 GCA_964408645.1 uncultured Pelolinea sp.
TCTTTGAGCTGATAAAGCGTTCTGTTGACCTGCTCCAGCTCATTCATCTCATGCCGCTGCAGCTCGAGATAGAACCTATCCGGCCCAAACACCTCCATATACCAATCCAGCGCTTTTAGGGCTTCCTCATCGCCGCGTTCAAGGATCTTGGTGGGTACTTCACCCTTCAAGCAGGCGGAGGTGGCAATGATGCCTTCAGAATGCTGCTGAAGAAGTTCTTTATCAAAACGGGGGTAATAATAAAACCCTTCGAGCTGTGCCGCGCTGGCCAGCTTGAGCAGGTTTTGATAGCCGGTGTTGTTCTCGGCCAGCAGCAGCAGGTGGTTGGAGCGCTTGTCGAACTGGGAATCCTTGTCCCGCATCCCGCGCGCGGAAAGATAACCTTCCAAACCAATGATGGGTTTTACGCCGGCTTCTTTGGCTGCGTTATAAAATTCGATCACGCCAAACATGGTGCCGTGATCGGTGATGGCCACCGCCGGCATGCCCAGTTCCTTGGTGCGCGTCACCAGCTTTTTGATATTACTGAAACCGTCAAGCAGCGAATAATGGGTGTGGACATGCAGGTGGACGAAGGACATGGAACTCCCTGATTCTTAAGAAATAATGACCTTGTCGGTCGACAAGGTCATTATAGCATGCGGGTTTTTTCAGCTCTGACGGGCTGCTTAAAAATCCTAAAAATTTAAGCTTAGGCGCGCAATTCAGCGGCGCCCAAGCGTTGCGATGTAGATCGCGAACTGCTCTTCGCCATCGAAGCCCAGGGCATGATTGACCAAATCATCATCATATGCCGCGATGGCGCACACACCGCATCGGATCGACTCAGCCAAAAGGTAGAGGTTCTGGCAGACGTGCCCGGCATCCAGGTACAAATAGCGGTAACCGCGCTGGCAGTAGCGCCAGGTCATGCGCAGTGGCACCGCGGCCCAAAAGAATGTCACTGCCGAATTTTTCACATGCGGCTGTTTCAGGCAGGCTTCGGTCAAGATGGTGTTAATATCCTCAGGCGCTTCCAGTTTTGCCAGTTTGTGCTCCAGCGCGAGGTATCGATAAAGCCCAGGCTCCAGCCCTTCCACATTGTTGATCAGCAGGTAGGTCTCAAAAGCGTGGCGCGAACCGGCCGAGGGTACCGTGCGTTTGCTGACCGGCTTTTCGGTGACCGATTTTACGCCCTGGGTGCCCCACAGCAGATATGCCAGTTCCTCAAGGGACAGTGGAGAATCAGTGTATTTCCGTAAAGTCTCGCGGTTTTCCACCAGCGATTTGAAATCCAGCAATCCCGGGTCAAACGCGTTCCCCGCGGGCAGATCAATCAGCCTGGCGCTCTCGGGCAGCGGTGTTTGCAGGGGCGGCAGCGGTGCGCCCTGGCTCTGCGGTGAAGGTTCCAGATTGCGGTATTTCGTCATTTCCACAAATTCTTTTCCGATGGTGTTTTCCATTGAGCTCTCTCCTCTTTTATGACAATATTTTAACCATGCGCACATCCCCTGCTGTGCCGGTTTTCTTCTCCAACTGGGGAAAAAGGATGGTTTCGGTTAAAATAAATCCAAATTTTTCATATAACACCCTGGCAGCCGTGTTTTCGACTTCGGTCAGTAGTGATAATTTTCGAAATCCCTTATCGTGTGCTTTCTGCTCCGCGTGTTCAAGCAATTGCCAGCCAATCCCCTGCCGGCGAAATTTTTCTTCCACTGCCAGGTGCGCAATGTAAAACTCATCTGCTGGTATATTCTCCTCATCCATGTAAGGGCGCATGCGCTTAAGGAACATTGCAATCTCCTTGAGATTGTAAATCCTGAGCATGTGAAATGCGGTGGCTATTTCAGAGCCACGCATCTGCCGCCGATCAAAAGTCATCAGCAAGCCGGCTTCCTCATCATCCACCAGAGCGAATTCAGCAAATTGATGCGAAAAGCGGTTGCGAGTCCGCATAAAAAAAGACGCCAGCGCTTCTTGCGCGCGCTGTTCATTGCCAAAGCCAAACAGATAGACACCAAACTGGTGCAGGGTTTCCATCACCAGCCGGGCACCCTGGATGTGGTCATCATTGCGCGCAGGCCTGAATCTCAAACTTCCCATTACTAAAATTACCTTCTAACGATCAAGGACTTGATACGGGCTAGTTCGTCCGTGCGCAGAATAACCAGCATCAAGGCGTAGCTCAAGATACCCGCCATGATGGACAACCCCGTACGCGTTAGCAATGACTGGTCGCCAAGCGCGCTGCCCAGCAGCCAAACCAGGGCGCCCATCACCCCTCCTGCTACAACCGCTTTTACCAGCGCGATCAGGATGCGCCTTTCTTCCAGGCCGTTCAAGCGCTTGCGTAAAAGCGCCATCAGCAGGATGCTTTCCAGCAGTGTCGCGGCCGAATTTGCCAAGGCCAGCCCGCCATGCGGCATCCATCCAAGCCGAGCAAACAACGCAGTGAATACAAAACTAAAGACCAGGTTAAGTGTCATAGCGCCCACCCCGACCATCACCGGCGTGCGGGTGTCATGCAGGGCATAAAACGAGCGGCTGGTCACCTCGACCAATCCGTGGCCTGCCAGCCCAGCTGCGTACCACAGCAGCGCCCAGGAGACCATGCGTGTGGACTCGGAGGAAAATTCATTGCCCTCGTAAAGCAGGGCAACGATCGGCTCGCGTAAAAGAATGAGGCCAATCATGGCCGGCAGCGCCAGCAGCAGGGTCACGCGCAGCGCGGCGGAGAGCGAAGCGCGCATCTCACCCATCTGCTTCCTGGCGACCTGCGCCGCGAAGGTCGGCAGCGCGGCGATGGCGATGGATTGGGCGATGGCCGCCTCGGGCATGATCATCAGGGGAAAAGCCAAACTGATGGCGGTGATACTGCCCGCAGTCTGATAAGAAGCCAGCAGGGTGTTGATCAGAAAATTAAGCTGTACAACCGCCACACCCAGCAGACGCGGTGCCATCAGGCGGCCCACTTCGCGCACCTCGGGCATGCTCAAGCCAAGCGATAGCCAGTAAGCCCGACCGGGCAGGCGCAGCAGCCAGGGAATCTGCACCAGCAGATGCAGCACGGAGCCGATCACCACGCCCCAAGCCAGTCCAAAGACGCCGAGGGTCGGGGAGAGCAGCAGGATGCCGATGATCCAGCCGATCTGATACATGGCTGGCGCAAGGGCAGGCAGCAGGAAGCGCTGGTGTGAATTGAGCACACCCATCAGCAGGCCGCTCAAGCCGAACACAAACGAGCTGAGTACCTGCACACGCAGCAGTTGCGCGGTCAAGAGCACCACTTCGCCTTCAAAACCGGGCGCCAGGATGTATCTCACCACCTGGCGCGCGAAAATGATGGTCAGGGCGCTGAGAATAACCAGCACCAGCGACACCAGGTTGGCAATGCCGGAAGCCAGCTTCCAGGCTTTCTCACGCTGTTCATTGGCCAGCAAACCTGTGAAAACCGGGATAAAAGCAGAACCCAGCGCGCCGCCGGCTACCAGGTTAAAAAGGATCTCGGAAAAGCGGTTGGCAGCGAAGAAAGCGTTGCTCTCGATGCCGGTGCCGAACACCCGCGCGGTAAGCGTTTTCGCCAGCAGACCGACCAGGTTGCTGAAGATAAAAGCCGCCATCACGGTGCCGGCGGCCCTTGCAATCTGGGCGTTGGCGGCCGGGCGTTGCGCGGGTTCTTTTTCCATACGCGCCATTATACCTGCCAACCCTCTCCGGCCATCAAAAATCCTGTGTGATAATACTTAAGCATCACATCAATCAAGTTATTAGAGGAGAATTTCCATGGCCAAAAGACCCGTAATTATCGACTGCGACACCGGCACCGACGACGCGATCGCGCTGATCGCGGCCCTTTACAGCCCTGAGTTGGATGTGCGCGCGCTGACCACAGTGATCGGTAACGTAGCCCTCAAATACACCAGCCGTAATACGCTCAACCTGGTGCATTATCTGGGGTTCGACACTCCAGTTGCAGTCGGTGCGCGCCAGCCGTTGGTGCGCCCGGAAGTCATTTACTCCGGCAACAAGACGCACGGCGACACCGGTCTCGGCACGGTCACTCTGCCTGATACCGACGCCAAGTTTTATGAGAAAAACGCGGTGGAGACCATCTATGAACAGGCACTGGCCTGCGGCGGCGAACTGGAACTGATCCCGGTCGGGCCGCTGACCAACATCGCGCACGCGGTCAGTCTCTACCCGGACCTAAAGGACATGGTCAAGCAGATCGTCTTTATGGGCGGCGCCAAGATCGGCGGCAATGTCACCACCACTGCCGAATTTAACATCTGGGCTGATCCTGAAGCCGCCAAGGTTGTATTCGCCTCCGGCATCCCGATGACCATGGTTGGCCTGGATGTGACCCTCAAGGCCGCGCTCAACCGCCAGGACGCAGAAGAGATCCGCGCCATGGACAGCAAGGCGGCAGTTTTCACCGCCGACATACTGGATTTCATGCTCACCCGGCTGAGCAAGGGCGGCGAGGATCTATTAATGCACGACGCGCTGGCAGTGGGCGTGTGCATCGATCCGACATTGGTCAAGATGGAAAAATATTACGTGGACTGCGAATGCAGCGGCAAATACACCTCCGGTCATACCATGGTGGCCGCCACGCGCATGTTCCGTCAGGAACCCAACTGCTACGTTTGTGAAGAGCTCGACCTCCCGCGCTTCAAATCTTGGCTGAAAGGCGCCATCGCACGATCGGTAAAGTAAGGTATTTTGTTTTTTAGAAACAAGATAATAGGAGAAAAAATGAAACCAGAAGAAACCAGCGGCGGCACCAGCGGACTCGAAAGCCCCAAATCTACGCCTCCACCGGAAAAAACCACCCCGTCCAAGTTTGAATTATTGGCAAAGAAGGTCGGCCTGTGGCTGCTCTTCCTGCTCATCGGCGCGCTGGCAGTGACGCTGGCGCTCTACCTGCCCGCGCAGAGCAAGCTTAGCAAAGCGCAGGCGGAAGTGGAGCGCCTGGCCGCCATCGAAACGCAGTATAACGAGCTGCTGCCCCAATTCGAACTTGCGCAGGCGCAAACCCTGGTCTATAAGACCATCAGCGACGCCAGCTTGCTGCGCACCGCGCTGCTTGAAAACGACGCCAGCAAAGCCAGCCAGCAGATGCGCTACGTGGAGGATGACCTGGCCGCCTTGAACATCCCGACGTATCCCGAGATCCTGCAGCGCCTGCAGAGCCAATTCGGTAAGCTAAAAACCGCCGATAATGCCCAGCTGTCCATAACGGAGCTGGATGAATTCTACAAGGACCTGCTGCTTTTGGCGGACAATTTAAAGTAAAAGAGATTTTTTTGCAGGTTGGGTTGGCTGAAACCGTTGGGTTTCACTACGTTCACTCAAAGAGTGCTCTCTGCTTGCGCCCTTCGGGTCGAGCTACCCAACCT
>CAYPAG010000100.1:0-2049 GCA_964408645.1 uncultured Pelolinea sp.
GCGCCGATGACACCTACCTTCATGGCCTCATTATAAAAGGAAACACGGAAATCATAATTCTTCTAACCCCGCCCAAATTATTCAAATAACGGTTATTCTGATCTTTATCAATGAGCCTTCTTTCTTTAATATCGTTATGAAGCATTCGAGTTGCCCCTTCTTATCACGTAGGCTACTCGTATGTCAAAGCGGGGAACTTTAAAAAATTATAGGCAAAAAAACACCATTTAAGTGTATTTTTGCAAATAATATATTATGTGAACGTTAAAACTGACTGAGGACACATACAATGGTGAATGAGCTGCAAACAGCATACTGCATTGATGGTCGCATTACCTATAAGATGGATTCCTGCTAACGCATTCTCAAACAAGTCCCTGTTACCGAAAAAATAATGGCTCGAGATTCTGTTACTTCACGATACGCGTGCGGTTGCCCACAAGCGCCGGATCAATGTGTTGGTAGCTGACAGTGCTTCTCTGCATCGCAGCCACATGTGTTTTCGCCTTATGCATGAATGCATTTGCCCCCACATATGGTTGATTTTCATCAAGCGGACGCTTGGCGATGTCAGCAACCGTATGCGAGAGATCAAAAAGCCGGGATAGATTCCCCTCTGGCAGGCACGTATACCCCAATTTAAGTTCGAGGGTAGGAATCACGCTGCAGAGGTTGGCATTTCCAGTTCTTTCGCCATAACCATTGATCGTCCCCTGGACATGCACCGCGCCTGCTTGAACTGCCGCTATGGAGTTTGCCACCGCGCAGCCGCAATCATTATGGCAGTGGATACCAATCGCAAATCCAGGAAAGGACTCCGCCACATCTTTCACAATTGCCGATACTTCATGGGGCAACGTGCCTCCATTCGTGTCGCATAAAACCAGGCAGTTTGCGCCGCTTTTTAACGCCTCTTTAAGCGTTCTGATGGCGTAATCGCGGTCTGCCTTATATCCATCAAAAAAATGCTCTGCGTCATAGATGACTTCTTTATTTTGGGCTACAAGGTATCGAACGCTTTCAGAAATGAGGCGCAAGTTTTCCTGCAGATCCGTTTGTAAAACTTCAATGATATGAAGCGGCCATGTCTTACCGACCAATGCGCAGACCTTAGCATTGGCCTTCAATAGCGCTTGAAGTTTTGGATCGCTTTCAGGATTTGATCCCACTCCGCAGGTTGAGCCCAGCGCGGCAATTTTTGCATGATTTAAATTGAAATTATTAAGACACTGAAAATATTCCGCGTCTTGTGGATCTGATCCGGGCTTACCAAACTCAATATAATCAACACCGATTTCATCCAGTTTCTTCGCGATATTCAGCTTGTCTTCAAATGAAAAAGAGATACCTTCATTCTGCATCCCATCGCGCAATGTTGTATCGTAAATTGATAATTTCATCGCCTTCTTCAAAATCAATAAAACCAATAATTTTTTATTTCTGATAATACCTCAATGGGTATTATATCCAGGTAAACCTTGATGTAACCCTCCCACAATCAAATTGTTCCAGAAATCAATCTGTTTATTCTATTAATACCTCTTTAAAATTGATCATTACCCCCTGCTTGATTAATCAACCAGATTTTCAACCCAACAAGTTTCCTGCCACCGAAAACGAAAATTTGGTCACAGGTTTCTTCTTCGAACTCTTTGAAATCTTCCCCTGAAGTGTATTATGTTGTCATCAATGGCAAAACCACCTGTAACTACCGCTGCAAAGGTTTGGTTGAAAGGGATGGTTCGGAAATTCATTTGATTCTCGTGCCCAGGTACGAACTTGATTTTTCTTTAACAAATTTTGCTGGATCAGATTTTTTCCAATTTGATTAAAAAAATCAATCTATTCAATGGATAATTTAATCTTTGCGAATTGGTGAAAACTTGTTATGATAATAAATTGGGTAGGATTGTGATGATTTTTTATCAAGAACATACCCTTTGAAAGGAATTTTGAAATGCCATTTAATGAAAGAAAACAATTGGATCCGTCACAGGTTCAGGATCGCCGCGGCCGAAGCACGGGGCGGACGGTCGCGGTTGGCGGCGG
>CAYPAG010000100.1:2149-6647 GCA_964408645.1 uncultured Pelolinea sp.
CCCGGCGCAGACTGTGCTCTTCTCTGGTCAAACTCAGGCAGCCTGCGGTTTTGCATCCGGGGCATCCGGCCCATTTTACTGCCCAAGCGATCAACAAATCTATATTGATTTGTCATTCTTCGACACCATCGAAAGCCGGTTCGGTGCGAAAGGCGGCCCGCTGGCCGAAGCGTACGTGGTCGCGCATGAATACGGTCACCATATTCAGAATTTACTGGGTATCCTGAATACCTCGGGGATGATCCGGGATTCAGGGCCGGATAGCGAGATCGTTTTTACCGAACTTCAGGCGGACTGCCTGGCAGGCGTCTGGATGGCAAACGCAACCGCAACCGGTTATCTGGAACCATTATCCCGCGATGAAATCCTGCAAGCGCTGGATGCCGCTGTTTCTGTTGGCGACGACCGCATCCAGAAGCAAACGCAGGGATACGTCGTGCCGGATGCCTGGACGCATGGCTCTTCCGAGCAGCGTCTGGCCGCGCTTCAGGATGGACTCAATTCCGGCGAAGTCAATACTTGCGATACCCCCGGCTGGTAAAAAATTACCATAGGTCGGGATTATTTGAAGCGTATAATAAAGATAATAAATAACTTGGAGGATTGAAATGAATTTCATCACTTGGCTGATCGTCGGAGCAATCGCGGGTTTCATCGCGGATAAGCTGATCAAGAACAGCTACGGTTTGGTCGGCGACATCCTGATTGGGATGGTCGGCTCATTCATCGGCGGTTGGGTTTTTGGCTTGTTTGGTTTGGAAGCCGCCGGCTTTTTGGGCGAGATTATCGCTGCCCTGGTGGGTGCTGTCCTGCTCCTGCTGGCCATCAACTTTTTTAAGCGCAAGAAATAACCGCAGTCGTGACAATAAAAGAATCCCGGTTTTTACACCGGGATTCTTTTTTATTAAAAGTGATTGATTAGAAACCCTTCATGACATTGCCCAGCCACAGCAGGACAAAGCCGATCACAACAAACCAGAATGCATAAGTTGAGACGAAGGGCAGGGAGACCAGACTGCCGATCAAACCAAGAGCAGCCAACACGGTCGCGATCCAAAAAACTAAATTGGTCGGTGTGGATAATTTCATTTTCCTCTCCTTTCTTAAATAATGCCCAATAAATTTACCCTTTTTTCGCATATGTAATTAGCCCTTATGGCATGTTAATTTTATGATTTTTGACAGGGGTAATAAGAAAGGATGTAAACCATATAATAAGTATTCAATATGCATGGATTGATCATGGCTACTTTTCATATTGAGAAATAATAAAGTAAGAGAGGAAAAGAATGACCGAAAAAGTACAAATAGATCCAACCCAATGGAAAGCGCTTTTCAATGCCATCAGCGCGGCTTCTGCGTACGTCGCATCAGCCAGCGGCGGTGGTCTTGAAATGTTCAAAGAGTATTTCAGCGCCAGCAAATTCATGGTCGATACGATCAAGAATTCGGGTGGCGGTTATGGGGAACTGGTGGACGCATTCCTGGAAAAAATGAAGGGGTTGAAACCAGCGGACGCCAAAGAGAACACCATGAAATATGACTCCCGCGAGATGGAGGGCATCCGCGCGGAAGCCAAGCAACGGGTGGTCGAAGGGGTGAACGCGGTGGCATCCATGCCTGGCGCGGATGGATTCAAACGCTGGCTGCTTGAGATGGCGCGCCAGGTGGCGCTGACCAAAACCGGCGGGATGCTGGGTTTTGGCGCCAGGTCGGAGATTGACGCCGAGGAACAGAAAGCTCTGGATGAGCTTTCTGCTTTGATGGGACTATAAATATCGCTTGAAAAACAAAAAGCCGGACACTGAGATCCGGCTTTTTTCATTCCAATTCTTCCCGCTCCCCGCGCATAATGCCTGCAGCTGGTTTGGTTTTGCACAGCATATTTTTCTGCTGGTCTGAATGCGGTATTACATTATTGAGCTAGTATTCATAGTACCTGAAAATTGTTGCTACTTTAAATTGATTCCTTTTTATAATTCTTGTTTCATACAATCAAATTAATTTAGGAGGTCACATTTGAACATACCCGCAATGCCGGTGATTCCGGAGTCAGTCAGAGTCGAAAGACTTCAACCTCCGCCTGGAAGAATCAAGGTTGTTATCGACACGGATACCAACAACGAGATCGATGACCAGTTCGCGATTTCTTACGCCCTTTTTTCCCAGGACAAGTTCGATATATGCGGATATTATGCTGCGCCGTTTTACAATACCCGATCAGAGAATGCCGGGGATGGGATGCAGCTCAGTTATGAAGAGCTTCTGCGCCTTTTCAAGATGCTCAATGTGCCATTGGAGGAGCTCGCTTTTTTGGGATCTGCAGGTTTCCTGGATGACTACGCGCATCCTTTTATCAGTAACGCGGCCAAACATCTGATCGACTTGGCAATGTCGGTTGATGAACCCCTGTATGTGATCGCACTGGGAGCATTAACCAATATCGCTTCCGCGATTTTAATCGAGCCTGCAATTATAGAAAAAATTGTGGTCGTTTGGATGGGTGGTCATGCATTTCACTGGCCTGAAACTACAGAATTTAACTTGCGGGGAGACCTGCTCGCTTCACGACTGGTGTTAAACTGCGGTGTTCCGCTGGTGCTTATTCCCGCGCGCGGTGTCACTTCCCACTTAACTTCCACCGTGGTTGAACTGGAGCGATACGTGAAAGGGCGCGGCAAGATCGGGGACTTTCTATTCGAACGATTCAGCGCGTATGAAGGGCTTGAGGATGGGGGCTCAAAGGAAATATGGGATATCGTCGCGGTGGCTTATCTAATAAATTCTGCATGGGTTCCTTCGTATCTCACCTCCAGCCCGATGATCGCCCGCCAGCCGCCGCATAGGGAACCATCACCCAAAAGGTATCCCAAGGAATTGCACCACTTGACCTGGAGTTTCGATCACGCCCGTCATGCGATCCGTTATGCCTATTTCGCTCACCGGGATCCGATCTTCAGGGACTTCTTTAATAAATTGGATCAATTCGCCAACGGAAATTTGAAGATCAAATAGAAAAATAGCCGCCTCGTGCTCACCCACTGAAAGGTGGTGAAGGCGGCTACTTCTGATGCTAAAGATGCTGATTAATCCGTCTGAGCCCCGCGCATCATACCTGCCGCAGATTTGGGTGTGCGCTTGCGAGCTTCGCGCCTCTGGCGAAGCTCCTCCACAATCTTGTGGTGCTGCTGGCGGCTGAGCGGATAAAAGATCGCAAAGATGATACCGCCGGTCAGCAAAACAGCAGGGATGGGGCCGATCACCAGGCGAATGCCGGTTAATGCGCTCTCAGGCTGGACCGCCGTGCCAGCCCGGTAACCAGTCACTTGGAGAACCATCAGTGAAAGCGGCACCGCGATGGAATTGGCCATCTTGCCCATCAAGGTGATCAGGCTGTAAAACACGCCCTCGTGGCGTTCGTAAGTTTTCCACTCATCCCATTCGATTGCGTCGGGGATGATCGCCCAGGGCAACACCTGCGCGGCGCTGACGCCGATGCCGGCCATGATGCACAACACAAGCACCACCCAGAAGGGTGTTTGCGCGTTGACCATGATCAGCACCATCATCACTACCGCCCAAAAAGAAACGCCGATGATGTAAGCCAGGCGCTTGCTCCAATGCTTGGCTGCCCAGTTCCACAATGGCAGCGCCAGGATGGCGGTCACGAAGATGCTGGCCATGATGATGCTGCTCTGACCCTCCCGCTGGACAATGTATTTGATGTAGAGCAGCAAGTTGGTTTCCACCACCAGCATCGTCATCCAGGTCAGCAGGTAGATGCCCGCCGCGAACACAAACGGCCGATTCTTGAAGGCGGCTTTGAGCGAAGGAAGGAATTTGGGCTTTTCTTCAGGAATGAATTCTTTTTTCTCGCGTGTGCCCAGAAAAACACCGATCAGCGGTGTGGCGGCGATCGCGCCAGCGATGACCGCCATCAGCATCACACGCTGGGTGTTTTCAGGGATCATGGAGCCGATCACCATCATCGGGAAGATATACGCGGTCAAACTGCCAAGGATGTTGAAAAACATACGGTAGCTGATCAGCTTGGTGCGTTCGTCGTAATCTTCGGTCAGCTCTGGCGTCAACGCGAAATAGGGCATATACACGGTGGTCGCCAGCGCTTCATAAACGATATACCCCAGAGAATAATAGATGATCAAGCCGGTCTGACTGAAGTTCGGGCTTAGCCACAACAGGATAAAAGAAAGCGCGAAAGGCACTGCGCCAAACAGCAAAAAAGGCCGGCGGCGCCCCCAACGGGAACGGGTGCGGTCAGAAAGATATCCGATGATCGGATCATTGACATAATCCCAGCTCCGCCCGACGAAAAGAATAATCGCCACCAGCGCTGGGGTTAACCCGATCACATCCATCATGAAAATTGGGAAGAATGCGGCGATGATCGAGTTATTCATGCTGAACCCCAGATCGCCTGAACCGTAGATGACCTTGGTCCAGAAGGGCAGTTTTTCTTTATTTTCCATTAAAAAAT
>CAYPAG010000101.1:0-6632 GCA_964408645.1 uncultured Pelolinea sp.
CTTAGGGAACCTTTATTTGGGTTTGTTGAGATTGACTTATAAGCTGATATATGGCTTACCGGCCATTGATACCTTGATCGCTTTGCTTTCAATCGTTGTTCTGATCATCGCGTTAGTGCTTTATTGGGCGTATCTAAAGAATCTTAAAACATCCTTGATGAATTTGTTAGCCGTTTTGATACTTTTCTTGATTCTGGCTCAGATTTCAAATGCCAGTCACACGGCGGGCATCTCTGGATATCCTGAAACAGAGATCTTTTGGGATGGATATTTTTCAGATAAACCGATTGTAGGCAGATTAATTGAAACATCCATCGCAAATCAATTCGGTACTTTAGATGCAATTGAAATTTGGTCGGACCGGTCGATAAGAGCGGATGTTTTCTGGGATATCCGATCAGAAAAATTGATCAGGCAAATAGGTAATGAGCAACCAGAAACAGAATACCCCGTGATAATTAGAAGCAGCGAAGAACTTGTTAATTTATCCTCATTATATTTGGGCCAGAAATTTATTGCCAAGGATTACCCTGTTTGGGTGCGGTCGCCAATCAGCAGCCTGCTGCAGGCGGATTTCTGGGCGTGGGTGTTTATGCGAGAATCCCGGCCTTTTCATGAATATAATTACTTATGGCTTAGGACTGATCAAAGTCCATAAACTCATCCAAGGAGAATACATTGCACCATTTTGTTTCAATTGCGATTGATGGCCCTGTTGCGTCTGGTAAATCCAGTGTGGGTTTGAAATTGGCAGAGTCCCTTGGGTATGTTTTTTTAGATACAGGCATCATGTACAGGGCGGTCACGTTAGCTGCTTTGCAGCAGGAAGTGGACATATTTAACGAGGAAGCTGTCACACGTTTAGCACATGAAATCAATATCGAGATCTTAAAACCCTCTGTTAATGATGGCCGTGTCAATGATGTTCTTTTGAACAAGGAAGATATCACCTGGCTTATCAAGGAAAGTCACGTGAATGATAATGTCTCTCAGGTATCGACATACGCTGGTGTGAGAAGCGCGATGACAGAGAAACAGCAGAGAATCGCTGAGCAGGGCAGTATCGTAATGGTGGGGCGGGATATTGGTACCGTCGTGCTGCCGCATGCAGATTATAAATTCTTTCTCAATGCGTCGGTTGAAGAAAGGGCCAGGCGGCGGTTGATTGAAGAGGTCGCGCGCGGAAAAGAGTTAACTTTGGAAGAAATTACTGAGAATGTCAGATCGCGTGACGAAATAGATTCAAGCCGGGCTGTCGCTCCGTTGGTTCCGGCGGAGGATGCAATTGTGATCGAAACGGATCATAAATCTCTGGAACAAGTTGTTGAAGAGATTAATTCTTATATTCAAACGTAAAGGCGGGATCAATGTGCGATACTATCGTTGCGCTGCCTAATGTCACCAAAGATGGAAAAGTCTATTTTGCCAAGAATTCAGATCGTGAACCCAATGAAGCCCAATATCTGGAATTAGTGCACGGTGGGTCCCACGATCCTGGCAGTGAAGTCCAATGCACGTATTTAAAAATCCCCCAAGTTGACAAGACCTACACGGTTCTTTTGTCCAAACCATTTTGGATGTGGGGAGCAGAAATGGGGGTTAATGAGAACGGCGTTGCGATCGGCAACGAAGCACTTTTCACAAAAATAAAACCAGACACGAAGCCGGGACTCATAGGGATGGATTTACTCCGGCTTGCCCTGGAAAGATCCGGGAGCGCAGAAGAAGCGCTGCATGTGCTCATCAATTTGATTGCGGAATTTGGGCAAAGCGGGAACTGTTCTTTTGACCATCAGCTTTATTATCACAACAGCTTTCTCATCGCCGACCGATCAAACGCATGGGTGCTTGAAACTGCGGGAGAACATTGGGCTGCGTTAAAAGTAAAGGACTTCTATACCATCTCCAATGGGATAACCATCGAGAAAAAATGGGATTTGGCATCAAATGAGTTGGTTCAATTCGCGATCGATAAAAATTGGTGTAAATCCGCAGAAGATTTTAATTTTAAAAATTGTTATTCGGATTTTCTCTACACCAATTTCAGCCAATCTCACCGAAGGCGATGCGATACTTTCGATTATCTTGAGAGCCATATAGGTAAGATCGATGTTTTTTCACTTTCTCAACTATTGCGAATGCATTCGACGAGAAAGCGAGATTGGCGGCCTGATCAATCTTTTCATGAATGGACAGTATGTGTTCATAAAGGATTTGGTCCAATCCGCGCCAGCCAAACGACTGGTTCGATGATTTGTCGCTTAAGTGAAGATCGCGATTTACATTTCTTTACGGGTACCTCAGCGCCATGTACAAGCATGTTTAAACCTGTGTGGATTGATCTCCGATTGCCAACATCAGAAGAACCAACGCCTGACAACCAATTCAATTCAGCATCCAGCTGGTGGCGTCACGAAATCGTTCACAGGAAAGCGCTTGAGAATTTCCCTTTATATCATTCGATAATTGAACAAAGACGCGAGGGGATCGAAGAAAATCTGTTGGGAAAAGCTCTTCTGGAGAATTTATCGTCGAGTAATACCAGACAGGAAATCGAAAATGAAGGATATGCCTTAGCCGTACACCTCGATGAAGTGTTGTTGTCTGAATTCAATGCATTGAAGAATAAACCAAATCAAAAACTTTTGCATCATTTTGAATGGCGCGGTCATAACCAAAAAGCAGGAATTTGAAATGGCAAAAAAGTGGGTGGACATTCTCCCAGGAACATCGTCAAAGTCATTTACCCTGGATGAAATCAGGAAATCCAAATTTGGTGAATACTTTGATCATCTTCAGCAAACTTTGGAAAAATATGACGTTGACAATTCCCTTTTAAAAAGTATCAATAGCATTCTTTCAGTTGAATACAAATCAGGTAACTTGATCACTGTCTTAAATGACATATTAAAGATAGTTCCAGATTTTGGGTTTCAAACTAGGCGGTTAGTGCTTCTTCGCTCACCCATTCAAGGTAATGAAGTTTTGTCAGCTTGCGTAGCGGAGAATCATATTGATTATGATTATTTAGACAATCAATTAATTGACATACTTGATAAGAATCCACGCCTTTTTATTAATGACACCTCAAAGATCCACACCCTGAAATTTCAACCCTATAAGAAAGTTCCCAAAACAGTGCTTGGGTATTCTTTAGAGATACGGGAAGGTTGGCGTGGCATCTTGTGGTTCGCTGATGCAAATGAGGTTTCGCTGACCAGGGATCAAGCTGATGGTTTGGACTCGGTCAAAGACGCGGTATGCCATCATATAAATCAAGCGATCAATTATGCGCGAATTTCTGATCAATCTGAATTATTTAAATTGGCTTTTGAGCATTTGCCGTACCCATCCTGTATTCTTATGGGCGGAAATATTTTAATAATAAACAAATTAGCTGATAACCTGTTACAGACACACAAAATCAGTATTGATGAAATGAGGGCTTCCATTAAGGCCTGGATTGATGAGGAAAAAACTCACACAATGATTGCTGATCATCATTTTCAATTGTATTTAAAAAAGATTGGAGATTTTGATAATATTTCAGCGCTGGTTTTCCTGGTTGATGATCAACAATTTGAGAACCAAAGGCGCTACCTGGATTCAGCTGCGCAGGCGATCGCGCATTCCATTCAAACACCGCTTAAGAATATTCTTGGTTATTCACAGGCTATCCCTTTGTTGTCGGATCTAAATGATTCCCAACAAAATTACCTCAACCAAATTGAAAAAGAATCAGATAAATGTCTTACTTTCTCAAACAGCCTTCTTGAAATGACCAAATTTTCGGGCGATCGCCTGTTGATGGTTGAAGAGGTGCTTATCAATAATGTGGTTGATCAGCTTCTAGAAGCGAGCAAGCATCTTTTTAGACAAAAGAGGGTCGCTGTTGAACAAGAATTTGAACCGTTGATTCAACCGGTTATCATTGATCAACAACTATTCAGTCAGGCGGTATATTTGGTGATTGAGTTTATCCTTGAGAGGCTGGATCCTGGAAAAAAGATAAAAATTACTTTTTGTAATGAGAACGAAGAGAATTCTTTGAGATTGTCAGATAATGGTAATGGCTTCTCCGAGGTTGATTTAGTGTCGCTCAACCAGGAGATCCCTGAGAGCAGTATCGATTCTCGTATCCGTACCGCGGGTGGTATAATGCGACTCCACGGTGGTAAATTGATCATCATCAGTGAATTAGGGAAGGGGAGTGAATTTCACCTGGATTGGCCAATGATCAGGATAAATGCCAGTCAAGCGGAATGAATCCAATTTTCATGCTATAATATAAGATTGTTCTATTGCTTTTTAATTTCTGAATTAAAACATTTATGTTTCTAAAAACAGCCAAGGAGGCATTTTAGTGGAAACAAAGAGTTTAGTTGCGCTTCGCATTAGCCTGGCATCCCCTGAAACAATAAAATCGTGGTCGTACGGTGAAGTCACCAAACCCGAAACGATCAATTATCGGCGGTTGCGGCCTGAAAAAGACGGGCTTTTTTGCGAAGCGATTTTCGGCCCTCAGCGTGATTATCAGTGTTACTGTGGTAAATACAAGAATCCACGCTACAAAGGCATTGTGTGCGACAAATGTGGTGTTGAAGTTACCCGCGCTGCGGTTCGGCGTGAGCGGATGGGGCACATTGAGCTCGCTTCGCCTGTCGCGCATATTTGGTACACACGCAGAGTCCCCTCCTATTTAGGGTTACTTCTGAATATTTCGAGGCGCAATCTTGACCGTGTGCTTTACTTTGCTCAATATATCGTTACTTACGTAGACGAAGATGCGAAAGAAAAAGCCCTCAATCGTTTGGAAGAGGAGATCGCAGAAAAAGATTACAGCGATCGAAAAGAACTTCAGGAGCGCATAAAAGAAATTGAGTCAGCCAGAAACCTTGAAATTCAAAAATTCGAGGATGAAAAGAAAGAATTAAATACCAAAAGAGATGAATTTGTTTCCCAAAAAGTTGATCCGATCATAAAGGAAGGTCAGGCGCTTGAACAGCATATCCAGGAGAAGGATGGATCTGCTATTAGAAAAGACCTGGTTTTTCAAAGCGCAGGTGTCACCCTGTTGGAATCCGGCGGGACGATCGAAGCAAAACTGCTCTCCAAGGTACAGGAAATTGTAAAAACCAGGCTGGAAGAGATCGAGAAAGAAATCAGCGAGGATATTGAAAAACAAAAGGCCCAGCTGGACATGACCATTGAAAAAGTCCGGGCTGAATCCGATTTAAATCTGGCTAATTTATCTGAAGATCTTGGTGTTCTCAATGACAAGATTAAAACGGAGATCAGCCGGCAAAGAGATGAACTTGAGGAATTGGTCCCATTCTCATTTATCAGCGAGAATCGTTATCGTGAGTTGAAATCCCACTATGGCCAGGTATTTCGCGCTGAAATGGGCGCAGAAGCCTTTGTAGACATTCTCAGCCGATTGGATATTGACCAGCTGGCAGACGATCTTTGGAACGAAGTACGCACGACCAAGAGCAAGCAGAAACGTAAAAAGGGCACCACCCGCCTAAAAGTTGTTGAGGCGTTCAGAAAATCCAAGAACCGGCCTGAGTGGATGATCCTTTCGGTTTTACCTGTTATTCCGCCCGATCTGCGCCCGATGGTTCAATTGGATGGCGGCCGCTTTGCGACCTCTGACCTGAATGACCTTTACCGAAGAGTGATCAACCGTAACAATCGCTTGAAAAGGCTGTTGGAGTTGGGTGCGCCGGATGTCATTGTCCGCAATGAAAAGCGTATGCTGCAGGAAGCTGTTGATTCTCTGATCGATAATTCACAACGCGGAAAAGCACTTTCTAGACGCGGCCGTCGCGAGCTGAAGTCATTGAGCGACATGCTCAAGGGAAAGAAAGGCCGATTCCGCCGCAACTTGTTGGGCAAGCGTGTGGATTACTCTGGGCGTTCTGTGATTGTGGTTGGGCCAAAACTGAAGCTTTATCAGTGCGGGCTTCCCAAGACAATGGCACTCGAGCTTTACCGCCCATTCGTGATCGCTGGATTAGTTAAAAAGAATTACGCAGCCAATGTCAAAGGCGCCAGGAAATTGATGGAGCGCAATCGCCCTGAGGTGTGGGAGATCCTGGAAGAGGCCATTAAGGAAAGGCCGGTTTTGCTTAACCGCGCGCCAACCCTGCATCGCCTTGGCATCCAGGCTTTCGAACCTGTGCTTATTGAGGGGAGCGCAATTCAACTGCATCCATTGGTCACCACGGCTTTCAATGCCGACTTTGATGGCGACCAGATGGCTGTTCATGTTCCTCTTTCCGAGAAAGCAGTTTGGGAAGCGCGCAACCTGATGCTGGCGTCAAAGAACCTCCTTAAACCCGCTAATGGAGAACCGATCATCTCCCCATCAAAAGATATGGTTTTGGGTGTTTATTACCTCACGATGAACCCGGTGAAACCATATACAGGAAAAGAACGCGCCTTCTCGAACATGGATGAAGTTGAAATGGCTTACCAGCTCAATGAAGTAAAGGTGCACACTCAAATTCGGCTTAACACGCTGACCTGGTATGACGAAAACAATCACCGAATGGATAAACCTGAAACTCGCGTGATCAACACCACGGTTGGCCGTGTGTTGTTCAATTGGGTTCTTCCTGCAGAAGTCC
>CAYPAG010000102.1:0-6630 GCA_964408645.1 uncultured Pelolinea sp.
CAGATAATTGAGGCTTCTTTGGCTTGACTATTATCACAGTTGTTCTGAGGGGCTTCAGCCCCGAAGAATCTCGCTCCGTGCACTCGACTCGACTCAACTCAACTCAACTCAAAGAGCGCAAGCGCATGCGAGAGCGCAAGCGCATGCTAGAGCGCAAATTACGCGGAGTGCTCTCTGCGACACTCTTTGGGTGTCGCGCCCTTCGGGTCGAGCAGAATGACAACCCTATTATGTCATGCTGAACGAAGTGAAGCATCTCGGCTCATGATTAATTCTCATTGCGTTCGAGTGCTTTGGGATTCACCAAGTTGGTTGAAATGATTATATTTTTTGCCCGGATTCTTCACCCTACGGGTTCAGAATGACAATTCTGGCGATCATTCAAAACCGCGCAAAATGTCACTTGGATTTATTGACATTTGTCTGATTCGTTGTATAATTGGGCAAATTTTTGCAGGACTGATGAATAAATAACATGAATTCAACCATGGCCTTCCTGGTAATCGTTATTATTTACGCTCTTTATCTTATGGTAAAGAGCAGTCCACGATACAGGATGGCCGCAAGCCAAACGCCTTAGATAAAAGCAGTTTATCCAAAGCCATCCTGAAAAAAAGGATGGCTTTTTTTTACACAGCACCTTGACAAACAAACCAAAGACGAAATCATCTCCCTCTCTTGAGGAGGAGAGGCAGCACAATTAAAACCATCAAAAAGGAGGTGGTGCTAATCGGAAATGCCAAGGAAGCGAACGATAGAAAGACTTTATCAATTTTTTCAGCTAAAGGAGTAATAATCATGACTGACAGTAATGTGGAAAGTTCAAAGAAACCCCTCCTGTCCGCGCGGCAGGTAGGTGTGGCCGCCGCGTTTGGCGGCGCGGCGCTCGCGTTGGTGCTTGCCGGCGTCACCATCCCCATCCCCGGCACGCCCGTGGTCACCGACCCGCGTGAAATCTTCACTACCATCGGCGCTTCCCTGACCGGTCCGATCGGCGGCGTGGTGGTCGGCCTGCTGGCCGGCATCGCCGAGCCCGGCATTCCGCTCGCCAGCTTGCTGGCGCACATCGCCGGCGCGCTTTTCAACGGTTTCGCCTACAAGAATTTCAGCTGGCGCTTCAAGGACAACAAGGTGCTCTCACTTGCGGCTTGGGTCCTTCAGGTGGTGCTTTATTACACCGTTTTCGTCATTCCGGGATTCGTTATCGGCCTGATGCTCTTCTACCCCGATCCTGAATACGGTGGGTTCTTCGGTTTCCTCGGCGCGCTCGAAGCCGGCGCCGTTCCCGAAATGGTGCTCACCACCATTGTGACCACCATCATCATGGCCGCGCTCCCCGAAAGGTACCGCCGGCCGCTCTGGTAAAGCAGACTTCGATTCATTTTATTCTCTTGGACCAGGCTGCTTCAAAAAGCAGCCTGGACGAAAATTGTTCAACAGGAAGATTATTTTATGGCGCATGACATTAAGTTCGACCAGGTATCATTCACTTATGCCGGCAGCGAGACGCCCGCGCTGCGCGGTATTGACCTATTCATCAAAACGGGCGAGATTGTATTGATCACCGGGCCTGCCGGCAGCGGCAAGACCACGCTGTGCAGCTGCATCAACGGCCTGATCCCCCACTTTCACGAGGGCGAGCTGACCGGTGAAGTGACCGTCGGCCCCTACAACACCCGCAAGGTGCGCGTCGGCGGCCTGGCCTCCCTGGTGGGCATGGTCTTCCAGGACCCGGAAAGCCAGCTGGTCACCAACTCCGTGGTGGACGAAGTGTCCTTCGGCCCCGAAAATCTGGGCATTTCGCGCGAAGAGATCAACCAGCGCGTCGAACAATCGCTCAAAGCCACTCGCATGACCGGCTATGAAGAGCGCGAACCCCATTCGCTCTCGGGCGGCGAACAGCAGGCCTGCGTGATCGCGGCCACTTATTCCATGCACCCCGAGGTGTATGTGCTGGATGAACCGCTGGCCAATCTCGACCCGCAAGGCCGCAAGCAGGTGCTTGAACTGGTGGTGAAGATCGCCAAGGAGCGCGGCAAGACCCTGGTGGTGGTTGAACACTCACTGGAAGAGATCATGCCGCTGGTGGACCGCGTGCTGGTCATGGACCGCGGGCAGATCGTCCGCGATGGCTCGGTGGCCGAGGTGCTCAAAGCCGGCGACATTAAAGGCGTCTTTAGACGCCCGGATGTGGTGCGGCTGGCGGAATCCATTCATTTGGATCCTTTGCCTTTGAAACCGGAAGATCTCGTCACCGAAATGCGCAAGCGCTACAAACCGGCCAATTTAAAGAAAATCATCAATACCGAGCGCAATAATGGGCACAAAACACCCGTCATCCAGCTTGACAAAGTCACCTACTGCTATCAGGATGGCGTGGACGCGCTCTTTGATGTCAGCCTGACCGTTCACCAGGGCGAATTTGTGGCCCTCATGGGCCGCAATGGGTCCGGCAAGACCACGCTGGTCAGCCACCTGATCGGGCTGCTCCATCCCAGCCAGGGAACCGTGACTGTGGCCGGGCATGACACCCGCCAAACGCCCACGCACGAGCTGGCCAAGGATGTCGGTTTCTGTTTTCAGAACCCCAACCACCAGATCGTCTCGTTCAATGTGCGCGAGGAAATGACCTTCGGGCTCAAGGCGCACGATATCAATCCTTCGGAGTATGAAAGCCGCATCAAGGACGCGCTGGAAATCGTCAACATGCAGGATTTCCTGAACGCCGAAATGTTCGACCTGGGCAAGGGCCAGAAGCAGCGCATCGCCCTGGCGTCCGTGCTCACACTCAAACCCAAGATCCTGGTGATCGATGAACCCACCACCGGACAGGATCCGGAAATGGCGCATGAGATCTTCAAGATCATCAAAAAACTGAACGATGACGGCACCACCGTGCTGTGCATCACCCACAATGTGGAATTGGCCGCCCTGTTCGCCACGCGCGCGATCGTGCTCAACCGCGGGCATCTGGCATATGACGGATCGATCGAAGAGCTGCTGCTGAAAGAGGATGTGATGAAAGCCAACTCGCTTGAGCTGCCGGATATCACCCGGCTGGCCAAGCAGCTCAGCCCGTTGGGCGTGCCGGCCAACACGGTGCGGTTCGCGGACATGAAAACTTACTTACAGGAACTGGCGGAGGCATAAGATGGCGATCGAATATCAAAAAGGCAAATCCTTCATGCATTCGCTGGACGCGCGCACCAAGCTGCTGCTGTTCATTGGCGCCACATTGACCGCCATGATCATCATTGACCCCATTCTGATGGGCATCCTGTTTGTCGCGCTCTATTCGATGGGCGTCAAAGCCGTTGACCGAAAGCTGCTGAACAGCAACCTGCGCGTGCTGGTGGTCATTTTCCTGACCTTCTCGCTGTTCCAGGTGCTGTTCTTCACGCCCGACGACGCGCACTTTCTTTTCTATCTGATCCCCTGGAAGCAGTGGGTGCCCGTCACCATCGAGGGCCTGGTGCGCGGCCTGGCGGTCTTTTTCCGCTTCTTCATTGTCGTGCTCTCAGTGCACCTGATGCTCTACACCACCCCACCGGTGGAACTGGCGTTGACCATCACCGAGCGCGGGCAGAAACGCAAATCCGTTGAGGTGTGGGGTATGGTGTTCGCGCTGGCCGCCCTGTTCTTCGTTTCCTCCATGCCGATGGGCACAAAAGATGCCGCGCTGCTCGGGTTGACCCATCCCGCGTTGAAATTCGGCTTGATAGGCATCGGATCGCTGGCGGCCGCCTTCGTCACCCAGAAAGTGCTCGCCCGCGGCCTGCCGCCGGAGATGGGCGTGGCGCTCATGCTCGGTTTTGCCACCGTGGGCATCCTTTCCAAGCAGACCCAGCAGATCACCAACGCGCAAAAAGCGCGCGGCTATGATGTGCAGCCCAAGAACCTGATCAAACGGGTGCAGGTGCTGACAGCGCTGCTCATCCCCATCTTCCTGGCCACGCTGGAACGCTCGCAGGATATTTCCATCGCCATCCTGTCGCGCGGGTTTGACTACAACATCGGCGCGCGCACCTTCCGGCGCGAGTTTACCTTCCATCGCGACGATTTCATCATCCTCGGCATCATCTTCGCGCTCATCCTGCTAGGCCTGACCCTCAAGAACCTGGGACTGAGCACCCCCACCGAGGATTTTCTTCTTACACTAGCCAATTAGACACCTTCATTTACTCTCCTTTTGAAAACTCGGGAACTGAATGGTTCCCGAGTTTTGCTTTTATGATCCAGAGAGCATGCGCCTTTTTGACCAGGCAGAAAGTCGGCCCTTAAAATTAGTCGGCTTGGTAATTCCCCAGTCTTTGAATAATTTCTTGTGGATTGATGTGGTCATTACCGCCCCCAACCACTTCAGCGGATAATCCGCCGCAAATATTGCCTATGCGCACCGATTCTTTCAACGAATACCCCTTGATTTGCCCAAAAATGAACCCACTGTTGAAATTGTCCCCCGCCCCGGTAGTGTCCACCACCTTGACCTCCATCGCTGGCGAGCGGATGATACCGCCCGGATAGCCGCACAGGCAGCCGCTCGCGCCGTCCTTGATGATCACAATCTCCGTCAGCGCGCGTAATTGGTCCAGCGCGCTTTCAATATTCTTCTCACCGGTCAATGCCAGCGCTTCAGCCCGGTTGGGCGAGAAGACATCCACCCTGCCTAACGCCGCGCTTGTGTCCGGATCTGAAATCGTTGTGTGATGCGCCTGGCAATCCATGTACACCCGGGCGCCCGCCTCGCGCGCCGCGATGGTGATCTTTTCCTGCGCTTCACCGGCCATCAGGTGCGTGATATAGACCCACCCGGGCCTGGTCTGCCGGATGATCTCCACGTAGGGGATCTCGGGCAGTGGGTCGGTGTAGCTGAGAAACGCGCGCTCCTCACCGAAAGAAAACGCCACCGTGATGCGCAGCGAGGGTTGATCGGATTGGCTGAAAAAAGCACTGTCCACGCCGGCTTTCAGCGCTTCGCTTTTCACATACTGGCTGAACGGATCGGAGCCGAACTCGCAGGGCCATGCCGCGCGCAGCCCCAGCCGGGTTAGCGTAACCGCCGGCGTGAAAACGCCGCCTGGCACCAGATGGAACTCGCGGCTGTAAACCTCATGCCCGAGCCGCGGAAATTCAGGCAGCTGCGTGAACACCAGATCGCAGAAGTAGCGCCCGACCACCAGAACGTCAAATCCTTTTTCTTCGCTTTCTGTCATTTCCCGCTCCACCAATTTTTCATAGATACTTTTAAGAAGCCTGATTAAGATTATAGATTAGGATAGTCCAATGAATCCTGACCAAAAAGAACCCAACGCGCTGATCAACGAAAACAGCCCCTACCTGCTCCAGCACGCCCGCAACCCGGTGCGCTGGCTGCCCTGGTCAGAGGAATCGCTTGCCAAAGCGCAGGCAGAGGATAAGCCGCTGCTGATCAGCATCGGCTACGCTGCCTGCCATTGGTGCCATGTGATGGCGCACGAAACCTTCGAGGACGAGGCCGCTGCGGCGGTGATGAACGAGCATTTCATCTGCGTTAAGGTGGATCGCGAGGAACGCCCGGATATTGACCAGATCTACATGGAAGCCGTGCAGCTGATGACCAGCGGCGGGGGCTGGCCGCTCAACTGCTTCGCCCTGCCGGACGGCAGCCCGTTTTATGGCGGCACCTATTACCCGCGCGGCAGCTGGATCGCCCTGTGCGAAAATGTCGCGCGCGAGTTCCGCGCCAACCGCCAGAAAGTGGAGCAGTATGCCCGCGAGCTGAAAGCGCATATTGCCGCGCCTTACCCGTTTCTGGAATCTCCGGCGGATCTGCGCGGGGACGCCCGTCGGCTGGCGGGCATGGTCGACCAATGGAAAGTCTCTTTCGATCGAAGTAATGGCGGCGAAAAACGCGCGCCGAAATTCCCCATGCCGGTTAACCTGGAGTTTTTGCTTGCATACGGAAAGCTGAATAATGACGATGATGCCATTCAGCATGTGCTGCTCACCCTGCGCCGCATGGCCATGGGCGGCATCTATGACCAGATCGGCGGTGGTTTCGCCCGCTACTCCACGGACATGGCCTGGAAGGTGCCGCATTTCGAAAAGATGCTGTATGACAATGCCCAGCTGGTCACCCTTTACACGCATGCCTGGCAGGTGGAGCCGGATCCGCTGTTCAAGCTGGTGGTTGAAGAGACAATCGCGTTTGTCCAGCGCGAACTGATGTCACCTGAAGGCATCTTCTATTCTTCCCTGGACGCGGACAGCGAAGGCGTGGAAGGCAAATATTACACCTGGGAGCTGCCCGAGCTGGAAAGCGTGTTGGATGATCTTCTGCCTGCTGCCCGCGATTACTACGCCATCAACGCCAACGGGCACTGGGAGAACGGGCGTTACATCTTATTGAGGCAGGGGAACTTCGAATCGATGGAGGCCAAATTGGTTATGCCCGCCGCCGAGTTGGAGCGCCAGATAGAAAAGATCAATCAGCTGCTGTTGGAAACGCGTGATGAACGCCCCAAGCCCGCGCTGGACGACAAATTACTCACCTCCTGGAACGGATTGATGATCAAATCCCTGGCTGAAGCCGGCATGGTGTTTGAGCGTCAGGACTATTTACGCGTGGCAGAGAAAGCAGCAGAGTTCATT
>CAYPAG010000103.1:0-1739 GCA_964408645.1 uncultured Pelolinea sp.
GGGTCATCATGGTGGTGCGGGGGCACATCTCACAGCGCATATTGCAGGCATTGGTAGTTTCGATGTTATAGACAACTGGATCAGGTGAGCGGAACTCCTCCAGTTTTTCCAACAGGAATTCGCGGCTGAATTTCTCGCCGCCCATCACCCTGTATTTGAGGTCATAGACCTTCATATAAAACTCAATATCAAACATAACGCAACCTCATTGATGGTTCGGATTGGTAGATTTCAGGATGGCTATTATAACGCCGCACAACTTGACCAGTTATTCTCCCTACGCTTTTGAAAAGCGGCTTATCAGTATATCGCAAAGTTCGCGAATCGCGCCAAATCCGCCGGATTTAGACAGCACCAAATCCGCGTTTCGCTTCATCTCCGGCAAGGCGTTTGCCGGGACGACCGCATAACCGACCATTTCAAAACACGGCAAATCATTCAGGTCATTGCCGATATAAACCACTTCGCTTGCCGGAACATCGTGCTGGTTGAGCAATTTTGCCAATATGTGCGGTTTATCTTCAACTCCCTGCACCAGCGGCAAGTTCAGCTTTCTGCAGCGCGCGGTCACCACTTTATCGGTCTCCTTGGAAATGACCATGGCCTGAATGTCGGTATATTGCCTCAGGCGTTCAAGACCCAGCCCATCCCCGCGGTTGGCCGCCACCATTTCTCTTCCATCAGCATCCACCCACACACGGTCGTCGGTCATCACCCCGTCAAAATCCATGACCAGCAGCGAGACCTTTTCCGGTAAGACGCGCTTATTCCCGGTCGGCCAAACCATACCCGGCAGTCCTTCAAACACACAGGATTCCGCGCGCTCCCAATCCAGCGGCGTGTCAATATCCACCGAAAAGCGCGGATCCACCATCAAGGGCAGGATCACATCGCCGGTCAGTGATTTCTTTTTTAGGATCATCTCCGCGCGGATCACATCAATATGACCTGTCTGCCAATAGGTATTGGGCAGGTCCTGGCGCGGCGCGTTATAAGGCTCCTTAATGCCATCCACCTTCAGGATCGGCATCATCCTGCCCTGATCGTCAATAAACCACATCTTGTAGGGATTCTGCGCCGAAGGCACCACGCCACGGACAGAATCCGCTTCGGGATGAGCGAGCAGCAGGTCAACCGCGTCATCCACCATGGATTGGGGGCGGATTGGCGAGGTGGGACGCAGCTGGATCACCAATTCCGGATGGTAATTCTCATTTTCAGCCAACCAGAGCAGGGCATGCTCGATGACGGGATAATCCAGCGTCAAATCCTGCGCCAACTCATCGGGCCGCAGGAATGGCACTTCGGCGTCATACGCCCGCGCCACAGAAGCAATCTCTTCATTATCCGTCGAAACGATCACACGGGTGACAGAGCGCGACTGCCTGGCTGCCGCGATGCTGAACGTCAGCATGGGAAACCCGGCGAATTCCTTGATGTTCTTCTTGGGGATCGATTTTGAATTCCCTCGGGCGGGGATGATGGCCAGAACTTCGGGTCGTTTATTCATCAATTCTTCGTCACCTCAACCAATTTTATCCAATAATCACACGGCGATGGTAGCGCGCTGATTGAAGGATGGACACGGCAAATTCGAGCGCCTTGTAACCATCCTCGAAGGTGCACAGAGAAGCCTCTTTTCCCTGCAATACCCGCAGAAAATGCGCCATCTCGTCCAGAAACATCGTGTTCCTCTCATAACCATCCGGCGCGGGAAACTCCTCCAGCGTCCCATCAGC
>CAYPAG010000103.1:1839-6526 GCA_964408645.1 uncultured Pelolinea sp.
AAATAATCCAGCGGGTGGCAGAGTGTGAGCACCACGCCGCCACCCATGCCTTTTTGCGCCGCGTAACTGCGGCGGTAATCTTCCCATGGATGCCAGTCCGGCAGATATTCGCCCCAATACGCGTTGAAAGATATCGGGCGCCCGGCCGCATTCTTTTCCAGCAGTTCTTTCACTTTCCGTAAACCGGGATTAAACCGAAACTGGAAGGCGGAGAAGAAAATATTGTCGTTTTCTTTCAGCAGCGCTGCCAAGGGCAGGAGGCTGTCCATACGCTCAGCCAATGGTTTTTCAACAAACAACGCGCAGCCAGCGCTTGCCGCCGGCATGGCGACCTGCATATGCAAGGCGGTGGGATTGGAGATAATAACCGCGTCCGGCTTGGCGGCCAGCGCATTATCAAGATCTGTCTCAATGGGAAACTTTTCCAACCCTTCATCAGGCAGTGAGCTTTGATGGGTCCTGTATAAGACGATGTCTTCTTCACCCAACGCCCGCAGATTATTCAGGTGCCTGCGGCCAATCGAACCCAAACCAGCGATAAGGAATTTCATGATTAGGCGTTGATGATCCTGAACAGCCGTTCGTAAAAGTAATAGGCGATCTTTTGAATGATGGGAAGCCGCAAGATTCTTTTTTTCCAGCCTGCCTTTTCTGCGGTTCCCTTCACGCCCCTCACCTCCACCCCGTAACCGCGCAATTCATCCGCTGATTTTTCGTCAATTTGATTACCCAAGAGGCGAATTGTCGGCGGTGTGGTGCATAAGCGCAGCAAGCCGAGACGATCGATGGCGACATCCAGGTCGCGCATCTGCCCCATCAGGTTTCCCGACCAATCCAGCGGCAGCGAGCGGAGAATGGCTTCCCTGGGCACGGTCATCTGGTAATGCCCGGCGGACGCAAAGGTTTCGACACCTTTGTAGGTTAAACGCACATCTTCAAGTCCGCTGATCTCTTCCTGATAACGTTCCCAGGTCCTGCCGGTTTGGTCAATATAATGCTGCTCAAGCGCCAGATCCACCAGGTTTCCCTTTTCAATCGTCACATCAGGTCGTTCGCCAAACTTGAGTGTCGCCGAGATTCCTTCTTTCATGTGCGGTTTGATATACATACCGGTCACCGCGCCAACCTCCGGATAGGTGTCAATCACCTGCAAATGCCGCTCCAGCCAGCCGGGCAGGAAAAAGACATCATCGTCGGTGTAGGCGATAATCTCACCCGGGGCTGAAGCGAAGATCAGCTTTAACGCGCCGATCTTGCCGATATTTTGGGCAGATAGCATAAGGAAATCGATCTCACCGGCCATGCGCATTTCCCGCAGCATGTCCACCGCTTCCTGGCATGATCCATTATCAAAAACCATCAAGTCATAAGGCGCGGTGGTATTGGTCAGAATGCTGCGAATGCAGGCGCGGGTGACTTCCAGGCGGTCCTGAAAGTAACCCACCTGATTGGGGATATAAGTAAGCACCGCCACGGTCACGCGGGCGGGCTGATAAGCCGATTTCTTTCCGCGGCCGGGATTCATGCCGATTCTAGGCAAAAGAAAGCTCCTGTTTTACCTGGTTTAGCGTCACAAGTGAATCTTATCAGAGGGGTTGATATAATGCTACCATAATTCAACCTGCGGGATTTTTTAAGGTTTCCTCATGACAAAACGCATTTTTTCACCATGGTTATTATTCTTGATTGCTCTCGCTGCCTGCAAACCCGCGGTTGAGCTCCCCGCAGAGAACATAATCTCCCAACCCGATACAGCACCCGACACCCTGACCATCTGCCTTGGGGATGAACCGAAATCCATTTACCTTTACAATGACCGGGGAAAATCGGCTGATCTGGTTCGTCAAGCCATCTATGACGGTCCCGTGGATGTCATCAATGGTCAGCCCGTGCCTGTGATCCTGGAATCCCTGCCCAGTTTTGAGACCGGCGGCGCGGTGGTCGAATCCATTGCCGTAGGCTTAGGCGATAGAGTGGTGGATGCGAAAGGACGAGTGACCCTTCTGGATATCGGCGTTGAAGTGTTCCCCTCCGGCTGCCTTGACCAAACTTGCGCCACTGCCTTCGATGGCGAGACACCTTTGGAGATGGATCAAATCAGTGCGGAATTTACGATCAAGCCAGGCATCTTATGGTCTGACGGGCAGGCAGTCACCGCTCAAGACTCAGTTTTTTCTTTTGAAATTGCTTCTGATCCAGCCACACCGGCTTCCCATTATTTTACCGACCGAACCGCCAGTTACATTCCTGTGGATGATTTAACCGTTGAATGGAGATCTCTCCCAGGATTAAGAACGGATGAATTTACGGATTTTTTCTGGACGCCCCTACCCGTTCATCAACTTGGCCAATACCAGGCGGAAGAATTATTGAGTGCCGAGGAGGCCAACCGCCAACCGCTGGGCTGGGGACCATATGTCATCCAAAGCTGGCTGCCGGGAAAAAGTATCGAGCTGACCAGGAATCCTTTTTATTTTCGCGCGGAGTATGGTCTGCCGCGTTTCGACCGACTGGTTTTCCGCATCACCGATGCTAACGGCGACACCAACCTGGCAAACCTGAAGTACGACCGGGAGCCATTCAGCCATCTGGATTACGACATCGGCGAATTTGAAAATGAAATCGCGGAAAATGGATGCGACCTGACCACCACCACAGCGGACATGCGCGATCAGATGGGCGTTTTTAATTACCTGTTGAATTATTATCAGAATCCGGCCATCCGACTCTTACGCAGCGCGGAGAGTGAAACCCAGTTCCTTCTCTTCAATTCAGGAAAAGGCAATCAAGAAAAACCTCAAGACTCAACCGTTGTCCGACAGGCCGTCAGCCAATGCATCGACCGAGATAAGCTCATTCAGTCGCTTTCCAATAATGTGTATGAGACCCCCACACACACCGATATTGGACTGCCAGAAATACTTGAAACTCCTGCTGATTTCTTGAACTATGACCTCATTCAAGCGGCACAAATTCTTGAAGAGACTGGCTGGATGGATCATGATGGGAATAGTGAGACTCCCCGAATATCAAAAAGTGTTGAGGGATTTCTGGACGGCAGAGAATTGGGGTTCACTCTATTGGCACCCGCTGACAATGAAAGCCAAAACACCGCTTCCATGCTCAAATCGATGCTTTCCAGCTGCGGAATCGGGTTAAACATAACCTTCCAACCCGAGGAAGCACTCTGGAATCCAGACGCTGATCTTTCATATTTTTCGGATGATTACGACCTGGCACTGATTGCCTGGCAAACACCGATTCAAGCGCCATGCCTGTTCTTTGACAGCGCGGAAATTCCAACCGACAGCAAGTTGGGAGCGAACTTCAGCCGTTTCAGCGATCAACGACTGGATGAGATCTGCAGTCTGTTTGATTTCCCAATCAGCGGGACAGAACAAGAAATTCTGATGTCAGAGATTCAGGCGATCATCAACGAAAAGCTGCCGCTTGTGCCTCTCTACAACTATTCCAGCTTGCTCACTGCCCGCAATGATTTCTGCGGGGATGGACTGAATCCAGAAAGGGCAAATGAATTATCGGGGTTGGAGGAATTTCGGATCAGCTCCGCTTGCCGCTAACCCAGGACCGCAGCGCCTGATATGCCTTGCGCGGGTGAAACGCAAAGAAAAACAGTTTTCCCAGCAGCATTGACTTGAGGGTGGTTAGCGGGAATATCTCCAATTCGCGCAGGAACCGTCTGATGGAAAACGGTTTTCTATCCAATTTGCCAACCACAAGGTCAAACTGGGCATCCGCCATGGTGAAGATGGTGTGTTCCCCGCCCCCGCGTTCCACATTTTGTTTGGTCTCGGGCAGACGATAATGCGGCTGGCCGCCCGGCAGATGGCGGTAATCATGGTTCTGATGGACGATGATGACATCCCGGGTCGCATCGATCACCGGCCACCCCTCAAAGCGACTCTTGAAAATAAACCAGTTATCCCATCCAGCACGGCCGATCGCCAAATCCGGTATCTGGCGGTAACAATCGCGCGGGAAAAGAAAATAATCACTGCCCATCGGCGGATGGAGCTTGCCATGGCTCAATACCTCGGTTCTGAATCTGTCAAACGCTTCTTTTCCCGGTGGAAGGTGTTCTGTCACTTCCATGTCCCAACGCTGACCGATAAGCAGGAATTTTTGGCGCTGTCGGGCGGTATTCTCCATCGCCTCAAGCAAATCCGAAAAAAGAATAATGTCGGTGTTGACAATGCAAAGGTACGGGCTATCGCTGTGCCTGCGGGCCAGTTCGATCATCGAGCTGATCAGCGGCGTGCCCTTTTCATTACAGCCAACGTCAGGCAAGTGCTTAAACCCAAATTCTTTGGTGACTTCCGCCACACCTTCATCATTACCCAGCACAATCACATCCACGCTTTCCCCCAGCGCCTGCCAGGATCTGAACGCGTTGGCCTGGATGGTCGAGATGTGATCATCCTTGAATGGCTTGGGCGCGGTGAAAAGCGCGAGTCGTTTATTTGTCAAACTGCTTCTCCTTTAAACCAGGTTCGCACGAGAATCCACATCTTTCATCGTTTTGTGGGCGATCCCGGAATTGATTTCGGATAATTCAGGAAATTTATCAAGCAAATTAAGTACATCCAGCCAGGAAAAATCATCCCGGCAACTGAGCTTACGTGTGACCTGGCGAATGAACTCCAGGTCTTCGGGTGTGTCCACCGTC
>CAYPAG010000104.1:0-6488 GCA_964408645.1 uncultured Pelolinea sp.
GAAATTCAACGGAAATAACACGGAATCGAAAGCGAATCGATCCAATGCTTTAAGAAAAACGGATGGGGCGTAAACGCCATGACCGGTGATGCCGATGAAGCGAATCAATCCCTCGTCACGTGCCTTGATCAATGTGTCGAGCGCACCGCCTTCCCGGGTGGCTTCATCCAGATCATCCATGGTCTTCACGGCATGGAGCTGGTATAGATCGAAATGATTAACACCCAACCGTTTGAGCGAAGCTTCCAACTCGTTTCGAGCGCCGGCAGCGCTGCGTTCCATGGTTTTGCAGCCCAGGAAGAAATCGCCGCGATGGGTTTTCATCCAGGGCGCGATGCGCTCCTCGGCGTGGCCATAGGATGGGGCGATGTCGATGTGATTGACGCCGTGGTCCAGCGCTAATCTCATGGCTTGATCGGTTTCGGCCTGGTCCACCTGTCCAAAGGCCGCGCAGCCCAGGATCGCCACCGTACTTTCGTGTCCTGTTCGTCCAAATGTTCTGGTTTCCATTATTTATGAATTCCTTTCTATAATACCTGCGGCCGGTACTGCAGCGCTTCAGCCAGGTGTGTTGCGTTGATCTGTTCAGCAGCCGCCAGATCGGCGATGGTGCGCGCCAGCTTGAGGATGCGGTGATACGCGCGCGCCGAGAGGTGCATCTGCTGCATGGCAGCCCGCATCAGGTTTTGTGAGGCTTCGTCCAATTGGCAGTGTACGCGCAGGTCAGCATTGCGCATGTCAGCGTTGCAATAGATCCCTTTCGCGGCCGCGTCTGTGGCGGCGAAGCGGCGCCTTTGGATTTCACGGGCGGATTCCACACGAGAGCGGATCGTTTCCGAAGATTCCCCAAAGCGATCATCGCTGAGTTTTTCATAATCCACGCGCGGGACCTGCACATGAATGTCAATGCGGTCGAGCAGCGGCCCGGAAATACGTTTTTGATAAGCAAAAATGACTGATTGCGAACAGGTGCAGGGTTTAACCGGATCGCCGTAATATCCGCATGGACAGGGATTCATTGCAGCCACCATTTGAAAATTGGCCGGGAAAGTCAGTGACCCGCGCGCACGGCTGATGGTGACATGTTTATCTTCCAGCGGCTGGCGCAGCACTTCCAGCACGTGTTTGCCAAATTCAGGCAGCTCATCCAAAAACAATACCCCGCGATGGGCGAGCGACACCTCGCCGGGATGCGGCCAGTTCCCGCCGCCCACTAATCCTGCGTGCGAAATGGTATGATGCGGCGCGCGGAAAGGGCGTGTTTGAATGAGCGGGATATCCGGCGGGAGCATGTCGGAGATTGAATAAATGCGCGTCACATCCAGCGATTCGTCGATGGACATGGTGGGCAGAATCGCAGGCAGCGCGCGTGCCAAGAGCGTCTTCCCTGCGCCGGGCGGACCTATCATCAACACGTTGTGACCGCCGGCTGCAGCGACCTCCAACGACCGTTTCACGTGCTCCTGTCCTTTGACCTCCTTGAAATCGGTCAACACCCAGGCTTCCGCATCACCTGGTTCGGTGGCTGGCTGGGGCAAAATCTTCTGGCTGCCCTGTAAATAACCTGCCAATTCCGCGAGTGAATTGACTGGAATCACCTCCAAATCCGGGATCAAAGCGGCTTCTGCGGCATCAGCCTGAGGAACAAAAATCCGCTTGAATCCTTCTGCTTTGGCAATGGCTGCCATCGGCAGCACCCCGCGCACATGGCGCACGCTGCCATCCAGGGAAAGTTCGCCCACCACCAAGCCCTCAGAGAACTGGTCCGTGGGAATCATTTCCATGCATGCCAGAACACCCAGCGCGATGGGGAGGTCATAGGAAGGGCCTTCCTTACGCACGGAAGCAGGCGCGAGGTTGACTGTCAGCCGTTTGCGGGGGTAGGGATAGCCGGCGTTCTTGATGGCTGCCATGACGCGCTGCCTGGATTCCTGCACAGCTGCGTCCGGCAGCCCGACAATATCCATGCCGGGAAGGCCCTGGGCTGTATCCACTTCAACCTCAACGATCACCCCATCCAGGCCGATCACTGCGCAGGAAAACACTCGAGCAAGCATGAGTATTAGTGTATTGATATATGGGAGAAAAGTCAATTTTGATATTCCAGCAAAAATGAGCGCGAGAATTTCACAAATGTGAATCAATTTGACAAATGTGAATTCGTTATGTTATATTAGGCTTGATCCATATGCTGCAGATAATGGAAAATAATTCACGCAGGCAACTCCTGGCGGACATCGCGACGCTCTATTACAAGGACAAGCAAACTCAAGATGAGATTGCCAGGAAAGTGGGATACTCACGGTCAGCCGTCTCGCGGCTGTTGACTGAGGCTGAGGATCAAGGCATCATCGAAATCACGATTAATTACCCGCTGCTGCGGGAACCTGAATTTGAACGCCGCTTAAGAGAGCGCTATGGCCTCGAAGCGGCGTTTGTGATTAATGCCGGCGAATCATCCGATGAGCATTTGCTGCAGCTGCTTGGCCGGATCGGCGCGTTATTTCTCGAGCAGCAGCTGCGCGACAATATGATCGTGGGCATCGGATGGGGAACATCACTTTTTGAAATGGTCAACGCGCTTCCGCATATGCCATTTTCAGATATCAGCGTTGTTCAGGTAATCGGCGCGTCAGGAAGCAAAAGCGACACGCGCATCGACGGGCCTGATCTGGCTGCGTTTCTGGCATCCAAGCTCAACGCCTCACACCAATTTCTGCATGCCCCCCTGTTCCTGGATTCTGTTGCGGCAAAAAACTCGCTTATCTCGCAGAAACAAATTCAGGACACACTCAATGTTGCCAACCAGGTGAATATGGCTTTGTTGGGTATCGGCACGATTGAAATCGATCCGCAGTTTTCGAGTATCTACCGCACCGGGTTTGTGAATGACTCTGACATCCGGCAGATCAAGAAATACGGCGGCATCGGCAACTTCTGCGGTGTGATCGTGGACGCGAACGGCAAGATTCTGGATATCGATGTCAACCACCGCGTGATGGCGGTTGACCTGAATGTATTAAAAGAGAACGGCACCAAAATTGTCGGTGTTGCTGCTGGCGCGCGGAAATCCAAAGCGATCGACGCAGTGCTCAAAGGCGGCTGGTTGGATGTGTTGATCACAGACCGCACAGCAGTCGAATTCTTATCATCATCGTTACATCTGGAGGTTTAATGGCAGAAAGCAAGAAAAAAGCAGAATTGATCGGCGGTGTTCTGGAACCATCCGAAGCCCGTGATATTCTGGAAAAAATGATCCTGACCCGGGCGTTTGAAGAAAACGCCGAGGAGATGTTCTCGCTGGGTAAAGTGCACGGCACCATGCATCTCTCTATTGGGCAGGAAGCGATCGCGGGCGGCGCAAGCCCCGCGTTGACGAAGGACGATTATTTATTGAATACGCACCGCGGACACGGGCACTTCCTCGTTTGGGGCGGCGACCTACATCGCATGATGGCGGAATTCCTGGGCAAAGAAACCGGTTACTGCCGCGGACGGGGCGGCTCCATGCACATTGCCGATGTGGAATCCAACAACCTGGGGGCGCAGGGTATCGTGGCAGGCAATCTGCCCATTGCCGTCGGCGTGGGTATCAGCATCAAGCTGCGCAAAACCGACCAGGTGGTGCTGACGCTGTTCGGCGACGGCGCTGCCAATGAAGGCGCCTTTCACGAATCCCTGAATATGGCTGCCATATGGAACTTGCCGGTGGTTTACCTGTGTGAGAATAACCAATACGCCATGTCCATGGCGTTTGACCGCGCGTTCAAGATTGAGCAGATCAGCGACCGCGGCGCGGCGTATGGCATACCCGGTGAAACTGTGGATGGCAATGATGTGATCGCGGTTTACAAAGCCGTCAAATCAGCAGCCAAGCGCGCGCGGGATGGGCACGGGCCGACACTCATCGAGGCAGTCACCTATCGCTGGAAGGGCCATTCCAAGAGCGACCGCCAACTTTACCGAACACGGGAGGAAGTGAAGGAATGGATGGAGAAGGATCCCATCGAACGCTTCCGCAAATTGCTAAGCGTTTCCGATGCTGAATTGAAGGAACTTCAAAAAGAAGCCAAAGCCAAGATCCAGGCAGCGGTGGAGTTCGCTGAAAACAGCCCCGAACCCGACGTGGCAACCATTTTGGAGGGCATCTATGCGTGAACTGACTTATATGGAAGCCCTGCGCGAAGCGATTCGGCAGGCGATGGAAAAAGACGACCGTGTGTTTGTGATCGGCGAAGACATTGGCACCTACGGCGGCGCTTTTGGCGTGACCGCGGGATTAGTGGATCAGTTTGGCCCTGACAGAATCATTGACACCCCCATTTCAGAAGCGGGAATGGCTGGCGCCTGCATTGGCGCTGCCATCACCGGTATGCGCCCGATCGGCGAAGTGCAGTTCAGCGATTTTGTGGTTCTTTCCATGGAACAGTTGGTGATGCAGGCTGCCAAGATGCGCTTTATGTTCGGCGGTAAAGCCCAGGTGCCGCTGGTCATCCGGTTGGCTGGCGGTTCAGGTACCGGCGCGGCTGCCCAGCACTCAGAGAGTCTGGAGAACTGGTTCGTGCACGTACCTGGATTGAAAGTGATCATGCCGGCGACGCCTTACGATGCCAAGGGCTTGCTGTTGGCTGCGCTTGAGGATAACAATCCGGTTATGTTCTTTGAGCACAAATTGCTCTACAAGACCAAGGGCGAAGTGCCTGAAGAAATGTACACGATTCCATTAGGGCAGAGCCATGTGGTGAGGGAAGGGAAGCATCTAACTGTGATCGCGACCTCAGTCATGGTCATGCGCGCATTGGAAGCCGCCGCGATCTTGGCAAAAGAAGGGATTGAGCTGGAGATCATTGACCCGCGTACGCTGAAGCCGTTGGATATGGACCCCATTGTTAAGTCAGTGGTAAAAACCGGCAAAGCCATGATCGTGCATGAAGCGGTCAAAACCGGCGGCTTTGGCGGTGAAATCTCCGCACGGATCATGGAAAGCGAAGCGTTTGGATACCTGGACGCGCCAGTGATTCGGCTGGCGGGTTTAGATATGCCAATTCCTTATAACCGCACCCTGGAGTATCACTCAGTCCCACAGGTGGAAAACATTGTGGAGGAAGCCCGCAAGCTGGTGGGCGGAAAGTACTAAGAGGGAATTGATTTGGCAAAAGAAGTCATTCTGCCCAAGTTCGGCTTCACCCAGGAGGAATCCGAGATCCTGGAGTGGCTGAAAAAAGAGGGTGAAAATGTGGAGAAGGGCGAGCCCATCGCTGTGGTGACCACGGACAAGATCTCCATGGAGGTCGAGTCGCCCGAATCCGGCATCCTGGCTGGCATCAGATACCCGGTCGGTTCCATTGTGCCGGTGACCAAAATCATCGCCTACATTCTGGAACCCGGAGAAAAAGTGCCGGAAGCTGATGAACCCGGGTCAAAATCCAGGCCAGAGACACTCCAACCGGCAGCTGTAAAAGAGCAAGCAGCTGCCCAGACAACAAAAACAGTGAAAGTTTCGCCGGTGGCTGCCAGGATGATTGAAGAAAACCGCCTTGACGCCTCTGCCATCCATGGCACTGGGTCAGGCGGACAGATCACACGGGAGGATGTGGAGGCCTACCTGACTTCCACCACAGCCACCGCAGGCAAGGTGAACGCGACCCCTGCCGCACGACGTGTGGCTGCTGAGACCACTGTCAACCTCACTCGTGTCAAAGGCACTGGACCATCCGGGCGGATCCAAGAAAAGGATGTGCGCTCAGCCGTGAGTATCGAGCCAGTAAAAGCAGCCACGATTGCCCCAGCTGGAGCAATTCACAAAGAAATTCCTCTGATCGGGATGCGCAGGACGATTGCCGAGAATATGCAGCGCAGCATGCAGGAAGCGCCGCACATGACCCTGCAGGTGGATGTCCAAATGGACTTGGCCGAAACATTGCGCGGGGATGCCAATTCACGCATTTCTGACAAGGCAGGCAAGATCTCCGCGACAGCCGTGTTGGTGAAAGCCAGCGCATTAGCCATCCGCAGAAATATGATCATCAACAGCCAATACACGCCAGAAAAGATTCTGGTTAAAGAAAATATCAACGTGGGTGTGGCGGTGGCAATCGAAGATGGATTGATCGTGCCTGTGGTCGCGAACGCAGACACCAAATCCATCGAGCAGATCTCTTTAGAGGTCAATGATCTCGCGCAGCGCGCCCGGTTTGCCCGGCTCAAACCGCAGGACTTGATGGACGGTACTTTTACCATCTCAAACCTGGGTATGCTGGGTATTGACCGATTCACCGCAATCATCAATCCGCCTCAGGCAGCGATTTTGGCAGTTGGCGCGATCCGAAAGCAGTTGGTTCCAGATGATTCCGACGCGCCAGTGATCCGAATTGCCAAGATGATGACGCTGACCCTCAGCGCTGATCACCGCATCATGGACGGCGCGCAGGCAGCTTATTTCCTGGCAGATTTGAAAAACTTAATTGAAAATCCGGGAGAACTTTTCC
>CAYPAG010000105.1:0-3574 GCA_964408645.1 uncultured Pelolinea sp.
ATCATCACACGGATGCGCGCTTTCCCTTTAGGCACCGTGGGATAGCCAATGGCCATGGCAAACACACCTGCATCAAATAAATCCCGGCTGAACTGCTGCGCCAGCGGCGCTTCACCCAGCATGACGGGGGTGATGGGCGTTTGGCTGTGGCCGGTATCAAATCCCATCGCGGCCATTTCCTTCTTGAAGAATTCCGCATTGGACCACAACCGATCGACCAACTCTGTGGAGGATTCGAGAATATTAATGCCAGTGATGCAGGCAGCCACATCCGGGGGAGTCATGGCTGAGGAGAACAGGAACGGACGGCCGCGCTGCGTCAGCCATTCAACAATGGCTGCGCTGCCGGAAACCATGCCGCCGACCACGCCAAAAGCTTTGGAAAAGGTGCCAATTTCGATGTCCACTTTGCCATGCAGATTGAAATGATCCACGATGCCGCGCCCGCCCTTACCCAACACACCTTCGCCGTGCGCGTCATCCACCATCAGCAGAATGTCGTGGGCGTCCGCCACCTCGTGCAGCTTATCCAGCGGGGCGATATCGCCGTCCATGCTGAAGACGCCGTCGCTGATGATCATGGCGCGCTGATAGGTGCCCTCGTTTTCCTTGATGACCTGTTCCAGGTGGACTGGATCGCAGTGGTTGTAGCGGATGATGCGCGCGCCAGAAAGACGGCAGCCGTCAATGATGCTGGCGTGGTTGAGCTCATCCGAAAAGATCACGTCGTCCTTGCCAACCAGCGCCTGGATGGTGCCCAGATTGGCGCAGAATCCGGATTGAAAAGTAATGGCTGCTTCAGATTTCTTGAATTGGGCGACACGCCGCTCCAATTCCTCGTGCAGTTTCATTGTCCCTGCGATGGTGCGAACCGCGGCAGGACCCACGCCGTATTGTTCGATGGCCGCTTTGGCCGCTGTGGTCATCTTTGGGTGGTTGGCCAAACCCAGGTAATTATTCGAACAGAAATTCAGCACGCGCTTGCCATCAACCTCCAGCCAGGCGCCTTGCGGAGAGCCCAGCACGCGGATCTTGTTGTAAAGCCCCGATTCTTTAAGTGTTTTTAATTCTTTCTGGATCCAGTCAAGACGGTTCATTTTTCTCCCTTCCAGTCATCGCTATGCATACGCTTATTGGTGATTATACTCACGCACTTTTACTTCTTTTACAGCCCCAGCCGATCTATTAATAAATCATCGTAAAAAAACTCGGGATGAGTAAATTGCTGTTTATCTACGTTTGTCCTAAAGGCTCATCGATTTCCGTGAAATATCCCAATTCCAGCAACGCGGCTTTGATGGTTGGGATGCCCTTGCTATTGACAAGCGCGCAGTCCTTTCCTAATCGCTCGCGGATGAAGCTTTTGGCTTGCGTGTCCATCAATGAGTCCAAGACTGCGGCATTTTTTACACGCAGCAGAACTTCACGAGAAATTTGGGCTTCAACGCCTTGTCTTCCCCAAATTTCCAGGGCGGCAAGCAGATTGGCTGGAATTGGTTTGCGCCCAAATTTGTGAATGATTGAAATAAGCTGCTGAATTTTTAATCCCTGCGCGGTTGCCCGCTGGAGAGAGCCCGGTGTGAGCTGAAGAAAAAAATGGTTGCCTTTTTGGGCGGACCACTCACAGAAGCGTGTGAGTTGGTAGCGGACATCGCGTGGAAAATAACGGTCAATGCTCACCTGGCCGGTTTTTTCAAGGTGAAAATCCCGGATGGCAATGGATTGGTATTCCGGGGGATTACCCCGGAGCAGTGCTTGTGACCAAGAACTTCTGCGAAAGCAATCAATCCCTTTGGATGTCTTGCCCAAGTCCAGCAAACCTAACCAGTAACAGGGGCCTTTGATCATCATGCGCAGGTATTCGCCCTCGACCAGGTGCCAACTCTCAAATCCAGAAACAAGTTCTCCGCTTGTTTGATTTTTTATGAACCAGGCATCATATTCGCCTGCCCTGCGCAGAATATCGGGCTGCAGGTCATGCACATAGCCGACAAACTCGTCAATACCGAACCACCCTTCCTCAGGCATGGAGGAAATTAATTCCAGAAGGAGAGACCGCGAGAGGCGAGGATTATTGGCTGGTGCTTTTCCAAATTCGATCGACGAAACAAGCTGAAGTTCATTGAGATTCTCGCTGGTTGACCAGGCATGGAAAATCTGAAAGAGTGCTTTTCCCCTCCCGCACTCAAGAAATGTTTTTGTCTGAGCGGCCAGGATTTCATTTTTGGATGAAATGAGATCTGATTCCTTCAATAATTCGACTAAAAAATCCATCGAAATATTCGGCCGTCGGAGGATCAATTGATTAAGGGGAATTCCGCTTCTTAAGGCAGCCAACGCAGTGCAGGCATGGTCAATGATGAAATCATTGGCGATCCATTTCTTTTGGACGTGTGTCTTTGCTAACCGGTTTAGATTATCAAAAAAATTCAGGTTCTCGTTCCGCTGGAAAAAGGGCAGAATTTCATCCGGTATGTATGCAAATTCGCTTGGTCCACCGCGCGCGTCAAAAAACGCTTTGCCGATCAATCCTTTGTAAAACAACGATTCCGCCTGCGATGCAGGGTGGATATCAGGACGCTCTCGCTGGCGCCGCGCGGCGCCCATCTCGCGCAAGCCACCGAATTTCCGTTCGAACTGTGGCCAGGGGATACGTCCTTGATTGGCGGCAAGCTCCCGCAGTGGGGTAAGTTCATTTTCTGGCAGTGAGTCAAGAAAATCGCTGATTCCATCAGGATTAATGGCTTCCGCAATATGGTGTGCCAGCTTTTTGGTGGGGATATCCGTGCTTTCAATCCCCCATTGCCCAGCGATCAGCAAGAGCAGATCTTCCTCATAATCTCCGATGGTCTCCAGCAGGGTGGGCATTAGCGATAATTGAATTCTAAAGATTTTCGATAGGTGGATTTTACTGAATTTTGCGCTTATTAAATCCATTATACTTGAGCCACTTTCTATCATTTATTTTCACCATGACTGATAAAGAAAAAATTCAGAATCCCCTGTTCCAAATCTTTTATCAATCCCTGCTTGAAATTCTCGGGGAAGCCCAGGCACTCGAAGTATTGAAGCGGCAAGGATTGGGGCTGCCATCCATGGATACAACAAGCCCGACATTTTCGATTGCTGAAATATTTTCCAATACTGGCAGGCAGCTAACAGAAGAATATGGCGATATGACCGCTCGAGGATTGTTGATTCGATCCGGCAGGGCATCTCTTGTATTTTTCCGCAGGCATTTTCCCCTGTTGGCTGATCTTGGTTCACTCGAAAACCGCCTGATTCCGCTCGAAAGGCGTTTTAAGAAATCATTGGATGCTTTTGCGGATCTATGGTCACAGCAAACCGGGCTCTATTCAGTTGTGGAATTAACCAACCGTTTGGAGTTTACCTGGCGAATAAAATTAGCACCGGCGAATTCAGACCAAAACTTGACGCCATATTTTCTCTTTGGCTTGCTGGAGGAGTTCTGCGCCTGGCTTGACGCGCGAAAATCCTACCGGATTGTTTATCCCGGGCCAAGACCGGAAGGTATCGTTGAGATAGCTATCGCGGTTCAATCTCAAGATTAGTC
>CAYPAG010000105.1:3674-6470 GCA_964408645.1 uncultured Pelolinea sp.
CAAGACCGGAAGGTATCGTTGAGATAGCTATCGCGGTTCAATCTCAAGATTAGTCATTAATGAATTATTAATGTAAGAATAGTCAAAAACTGGTAATATAATTTTAAGTAGTCATAGTGTCCGGGGAGCCGAAAAGGCTGAGAGGAAGATCGAAATATCTTCGACCCGATGAACCTGATCCGGTTAGAACCGGCGGAGGGAGATCAATAAAAACAAGCTCTCTCAGCCGAGGGAGCTTTATTTATGAAAACGATCATATTTGCTAATGGCGAAATTAAAGACATCCAACTGCTCGTTGGGTTGGTGCGTGAGAGCGATTTTATCATCGCCGCTGACGGGGGGCTAAACCACATCCGCAAGCTGAAATTGGTGCCTGATCTGCTGGTGGGGGATCTGGATTCAGTGGATGAAAAAGACCTGGAATGGTTGGAAGAAAAAGGCGTGGAAATCAGAAAATTTTCAACCCACAAGGACCAGACCGACCTTGAATTGGCGATTCTCGAAGCGGTCGACCTCGGCGCATCGCGGCTGACCATTGCCGGCGGATTGGGCGGGCGCATCGACCAAACCCTGGCGAACATCAATCTGCTGCTCATCCCGGAGCTCCAAAATATTGATGCGCGCATCGATGATGGTCTGGAGGAGCTCTTCCTGATCACACGGCACGCGTTCATTCATGGCGCTCCTGGGGATATCGTTTCTTTGCTGCCCCTCAACCGTCAGGCTACGGGCATAAAAACCAAAGGGCTTGAATATAAACTGAATAACGAAACACTTTACCCGGAAAGGTCTCGCGGCATCAGCAACGTAATGAAAAAAGCAGAAGCGGAGGTCTCCCTCGACAGTGGGGTGATTCTTTGTGTGCACACCCGAAAATCAGCATTGAAAGGAAATAAATGATGAAGAAGTACCTGCTAATCATCTCTTTGGCGCTTTTGACATTGGCTGGATGTACTCCCGAACCGGTTTCACTGACTGTCATGACGCATGATTCTTTCGCCATCAGCGAAGGAGTGATTGCTGAATTTGAACAAGCGAATGATGTCAAGGTCAATTTCCTGCTCAGCGGCGACGCCGGCAGCCTGGTCAATCGGGCGATTCTGTCCAAAGCCAATCCGGTGGCGGATGTGCTTTATGGGGTTGATAACACCTTCCTGACCCGCGCGTTGGAAGAGAACATTTTTGAGATTTATCAATCACCTTTGCTCAATGACATTTCAGACGCTCTCAAACTCGACCCGGAATTTCATGTCTCACCGGTTGACTACGGTGATGTATGCATCAATTACGATAAAGCTTATTTTGATGAGAATGTTTTACCGCTCCCTGGTTCGCTTGAGGATCTTGCTGACCTGGCTTACGAAGGTCTTCTGGCAGTGGAGAATCCGGCCACCTCATCACCTGGGTTGGCTTTCCTGTTGGCAACCATCGCTGAATACGGCGAGGATGGTTATCTGGATTACTGGCAGCGGTTGAAAGAAAATGGTGTCGTGGTGGTGAACGATTGGGAAACTGCTTATTACACCAGCTTTTCCGGGTCATCTGGCCAGGGGCCGCAGCCCATGGTGGTGTCATACGGCACCAGCCCGGCGGCGGAAGTGATCTTTTCGGAAACCGAGTTGCAGCACGCGCCGACGGCATCGCTGGTTGGTGACAATATGTGCTACCGGCAAATAGAATTTGTCGGCATCCTCAATGGAACCCGCAATCGGGCGCTGGCGGAAAAGTTCGTTGATTTCATGCTCGATGTGGATTTCCAGCAAGATATTCCGCTGAACATGTTCGTTTTCCCTGCGAATGAGCGCGCCGCGCTGCCCGAGGAATTCAACTTGCATATCCAGATGCCTGAAAAACCCGCGCAGCTGCCGCTTGACCTGATCTCTGATAAGCGCGAGGAATGGATCACCGCCTGGCGGGAGCTGATGCTGCAGTAAATGAAACCAACATCAGCCTGGAAGCGGGATCTTTTTTTGCTGGCAGTCCCGCTGATTTTTCTGGTTTTCTTTTATTTTTTACCTCTGGGTGAAATCGTACGCATCACGCTTGGCCGTATGGAGCTTGACCAGTCAGGAAGTCTGGTCAACTGGCGCATGGTTGGCTCGACGCTTGGATTTACTTTCTACCAAGCGCTGCTCTCCACCGTGCTGACCGTTATTCTCGGTCTACCAGCCGCCTATTTATTTAGCCGCTATCAATTCAAGGGAAAAGAATTGCTTCGGGTCGCCTCCACGCTGCCATTTATTTTACCGACCGTGGTCGCGGCTGCCGGTTTCAACGCGTTGATCGGCCCACAGGGATGGCTCAACCTTTTTCTGATGAGTGTGCTGAATTTATCTGAACCACCGCTGTCAATCCTGAACACTTTGACAGCGATTCTATTAGCCCATGTGTTTTACAATACCTCGATTATTATCCGAATTGTTGGTTCAGCGCTATCCCAATTCGACCGGCGATTGGAAGATGCAGCCCGTACCCTTGGCGCATCCCCCTTGCGCGCATTCCTGCGCGTCACCCTTCCGGGTTTAATGCCCTCAATCCTTTCCGCTTTGCTGCTGGTGTTTTTGTTTGATTTTTCCAGTTTTGGCGTGATCTTGATGTTGGGAGGTCCGCGGTTCTCCACGCTGGAAACTGAAATTTATATTCAGACCGTTCAATTTCTCAATTTACCGATGGCGGGCATCCTGTCCTTTATACAACTGGGGTTCACCATGCTGGTCACCCTCACGCTCATGCGCCTGGGTATTGGCGGGTTGGGTCTTCCGGTCATCCCGCGCGTTAAATCCGAGAATCTGCGCC
>CAYPAG010000106.1:0-6422 GCA_964408645.1 uncultured Pelolinea sp.
GCGCCTTTGCGGCTGTTCAATAAGTGCATCATTGTGTTCATCTCTTTACTCCTTTCTAGGCTTCACTTCCCGTTTTTTTGACATTGGTCGTCGCGGCTTGATTTTTTTGTTTGGGCTTTGCGTTCGCCTTGCTTTTTTGTGCTTTACCCGAAGGCTGGCTCACTTGCCGCTGATTGAACCAACCTACTATCTTTTTAAATTGCTGCTCAAACCATGACCGGATCGAATGCAGATCCAGGCTGATTAAAGGCGCTTCTCCTCTTTCTGGTTCCTGTGGAATCACGTAGAAATAGAGATTCTTTACTTCTCCCCAGCTAATATTCAATTTTTCCAATGCGGTTTCGATCTCTACTTCATACCACTCATGGACTGTCTGGTTGGATCGCTCAACCACATCGATTTTTCCCGGATGGTAACCTAACAGGGGTTGAACCAGTTTTGCCACTTTTCGATGTTTGCCTTCTGCATTGCGCAAGCCCGTGCGTAATTTCCTCTTTGTAAGCGGACTGATTACCAGGCGTTCTCCTTCTGCCGTAAGAAACTCAGCGGCTGGTGGATTCACCAATCGACGTGCCTGGTCAACAACGGTTAAGTTGACTTGATTTCCCAACCAGACAAGCGGATCGGGCATGTTGATTTTTTCCTTGAAGGTTTTTCGGCGATCGCGCATTTGCGCATCATACCAATCTTCCATCACCATTCGCATTTGCTTTAATATGCCCGCCTGCCTTTGGTTAGAAATGAAGAGAACCAAAGTCATGATGATGATTAATGCGATGGTGGCGCTGGCAAAAAAGTCTATCATTTCAATTCCTCTCGTAACAACATCGCGCTTTTCTCCATCCGGGCAATTTTCCCCAGAGTGGTTGAAAATTGCCGCCATGCAATCCTGCGCGGATCATACATAGCCAACAAGCCAATGGAAAGTAAAACGCCGATAAAAGTAAACACAGGCCAAATATTGTTTAGTACTGTGACTGTGTAGTAAGCAAAGTTTTGGTTGCCCGCTGCGTCTTCAACCCTGGCTTTGATCAGATACTTTCCATCTTTCAAATTGTCCGTCACCCAATCCAGTTCCCATACCGAAGCTTCGTCGGGTTTAACTATTGACCAGCCGTCACCAATGTCCACAAACAACTGCCGTACACCGGAGTCATAATCCAATAGTGAGCCGTCAATCGTAATCTTTCCAAAAAACTTTTTGGGCGAGTTGATCTCCACCTGAGGGGGTGTCATATCCACTTGGATAACCTTCTCAATTAATGTACGATTGCCAGCAAGATCTTCCACATAACCATTAATTGTGTAAATTCCGCTTTCATCAATGAGCGCTTGGGAATCCTGCACATTGTTGCTGCCAGTAATGAGCTGCTGATAAGTTCTGACTTCTTCCAGATCATAAGCTTCGAGGTCATCCTCAGGGCTGATTTCTTCCAAAATGGAATCGCCTTTGATCAACAAATGAGTCTCAGCCATGCCGGATAAGGCGTCGGATCCGCTAATTCTCACTGGCACTGAATTAACGTGCCAGTTTTCATATCCCCGTGGATCAGGAATGGTCATTCTTAATTCCGGCTTGGTCATGTCCACGTTAATAACCATGGAAGTCGTGGTGGTGTTTCCTGCCCGGTCAGTTGCCCGGCCGTATACCCTAAATGTACCGTCCTCTTTAACCACCAGCCCGTTTGCGTACCAAACTTTTCCGCCGATAGAAACCTCTCGGCTCACCAAGCCGGAACCGCTGTCGTAGGCTTTCACGGTGACAGATACTGGCGCGTTATACCAGCCATTGTTTCCCGTCGGTTGTGAGATTCCCAGGCTAACCATCGGCGGGGAATCATCCCGAAGAACCTGCGGGTCCAGTTGATGGAAAGATGCTGTCAGCAAAGCCACACCAAGTGCCAGACCAATTCGCAGGACCCTTGTTGCTTTCCTGTCCATTACCACACCCCCGGAATCAGGCGGCCGCGAACTTCATTTGAATAATCCGAATAACCGCCGATGATCTTTTCTTCCCAATTGATCCGGGCGATCATCGAGATCAGCAGCGCCAACGTGAGCAGAATATTTCTCACGCTCAAATCCAGGATGACCAGGGAAAAGATCGAAATCAATTCACCGAGGTACATCGGATGCCGAACCAAACGATAAGGTCCTCGTTTAACCAATCCCCTGTCCGCTGGAGAAACGTCAAAGGATTTTCCCAACGACAGCAGCGCCCAAATGGACAGGCCAACACCAAGCAAAGAGAAGATTCTGTTGGCAACAGGAATCTCAACATCAATCAAGATCATGAGCGGAAGCAGCAACGATTCCCAGGCAGTTAAGCGCTGAAGAAACGGCGGAATCTTTTTCGGCTGATGATGCACAATGAGCAAAAAGATGGCGATCATGGTATGAAGGAAGATAGGCAACCCCCACCAGTGGCCTCTGATGATCATCATGAACCTCGCCACCGAGAGTACGCCTAATGCAATCACACCGATCAGATCCAAAATCATCATACGGAAAAAACCTCCAGCAATGAAAGCAAGATCGGGATCATCAGTGCCGCGAGGAAGGGGAAAAAGAAGAAAACGCTCATCGGAACCAGCAATTCAGTATCCATGTTGGTCGAAGCTGACTGGACCATGGACTTATATTCGCGGGCCAGACCTTTAGCGATTTCAACCATGACGCGCGGTGCGTCCACGCCTTTGGCAGCAATGCGGTCAAGCTGCATGGCAAACCTGGACAGCTCCGGCATTCCATGTTGATTGAGTTCTTCCATCAGGACGCCTGGATTCGCGCCGCGGCTGAACATCGCGCGCTCACTCTGTCTGGCTTTGCCGACTGCGCCGCTCAACACCGCCCCCAGCGGGCCGGGCAGTTCACCTGCGCGTTCAATGGCCTGGCTGGCTGTGGCTCCCGCATCCATCTCCGCTGCGATCACGGTGGCGGTTTCAGGCAAGAGTCTTTTTACATTTTTCTTCACTTCCTCGGCTTTACCATTCACTAATAAATATGGCGCAAACAACCCAAAAACGACGATCAACCAGGCAAATAAGGGTAATTTCAGAACGAGGTTAAATAGAGCGATCGCCATAGAGAAGGCAATTCCACGGACAAACATACCGCCAACAGTCCACCCGGGATAGAATCCGCCAATTTGAGCCCAGTATAAAGAGCGTTTAAACGGGGTGAGCACATTGCCAGAGACCCTGTTCGATAGTTTCGCTCCACCGATATCGAAGATGGATTCACGGGGTTTTTCCACCATGTCCCTGACGCGTTTACCAGCGGATTTTTCAAAATTGATCCGGCTGGCAAGGAAATAAATGATCATCGCTAAAAGCGCCGCGATAATGATGACGATGAATTTGATCAGTAGGCTTTTATCCATTGCATCCTCAAAACTTGTTATCCACCATGTCATCCATAAAACCGTAGCCGAAAACCATCATGATGATCGCGATCGCATAGACGATCTGCACGACGGGATTATCCAGCGATTTTGACAAAAGCGGGTTGCGAGCCATCACGAGGATCAGGGCGCCTGTGACCATGGCAATCGCCAAAACCGAGTTCTTGGCGGCAGACCCAGCCGCGATGCCAAACATGCGCGCTTCCATCACACCTTCCAGGTTGGATGCCGCGAGCCCGAAGGATCGCTTCCATTCCATGCCGCCGGTTTTCCACAGACGGCCAATAAGAAAAACCATAATGCCCAACGAATTTGAAACCCGGAATGCTTCTTCCGTGATTTCTTCCAGCGCAACCACACCCTTGTCCTGCCCAAGCCGCACAAACCGATCGATCAGCCAGCGTTTGAGTGAACTATCCATTGCCAGCACAGCCGCTTCCTCCTCAACAGCTTGCAGCACGTTGGGGTTAACCTGAATGGTTGAGGTAAAACCAGAAAGGAAAATTGGAATTTCCTTTTCAATCTCATTGCGCAATTTCTTCCAGGATTGTTCGATCAATGAATTAAAGATCAGCAGCGCGCAGACAAAACCGACCATGCTGGTGGCTAGAGGAAACAAGAAAATGAAATGAAGCACACCAACCAATAGAAGGCCAGTAAGTAATCTGCCAATATTGGCGGCTAATTGCTCGCGCTTGTATACATCAATGCCTAACTTCTGAAATGCGAGGCGGATCTTAAATTCATCAGAACCAAAGTCAGTGGGTTTAACTTTAACTTTTTTTACTTCCTTAACGCCCATCAGGTCTTTCACGCGTTTGGAGGATTTAGGTTTGAATACTTTGGCTGACAACTCCTCACCTAGCAAATAGATGATCAACCCGCCTAAAACCGCGCCAACCAATGGAATGATCAGACGTAAATTCTCCATCATTTACCTCACCGAGAGCGGCTTCATCCGCTCATCCCCGATCTTGTATAAAGGATGGATCTCAACTTCATCATCCTTCAGCATCTTCTCAACTTCATAAATACCAATGATGCGTCTTTCTCTGCCTTCCCAGCCGATCTGAACCACCACATCCACCGCCATGGCAAATGTGCTTTTAGCATTCTTCATATCTGTTTCCTGCGTATCAGAGATCAGCAGGTTGCCGACGCGGTAAATCGCGAACTCCGGGCTTTCCGCATGGAAGGTGGACATTCCCGGATGATCGCTCATCTGCGCGCGGAAAAGTGTCAACGCGGCGTCCCCCGTGCGCACCTCGCCGACAATCAGCCAGTCAGGCGACATTCTCATCGCGTCATTCACACCATCTCTGATGCTGTAAGGCGGGACGGATGATCCGGGGGGTGAAGGCCGTGCTTCCAGGGTAACCACATGATCGTGTTCCAGCCAGATCTCTTCAGGATCTTCAATTTTGATGATTCGCGATCCTTGCGGGATACCCCCATTGCACAACGCGGAAAGCAAGGTGGTCTTGCCTGTATTTGTCCCACCGACGATCAAGAAGCGGGCGTTCTTATCGCTGATCATCTTTAATAGATCCTCAATCACGGCTGCCGGTGCTTCTTTCCAATTGATGATATCTTCAGGATGAACCGGGGCCGTCTGATACAAACGAATACTGACCGAAGGCAGGTCGAACTTCCCGGTGGCGATCACCGGGTGAATCAGCTTCACACGCGCGCCACCCATCAAACCTGGCAGCGCTTCAATACGCGGCAATTTGCAGTCCACCGTTGGTGTGGCTTCCGTGAGCGCGCGCCCAGACGTCCTTAGCAGCGCTTCACTGATTCGGTCAACCTCTCGGGCTTGAATATCTTTCCGAACGATCTCGGTCTTTTTTTGCCCCTTCCTTTGAATCCGCAGCGTACCATCGGGATTAATAAAGATGTTGGAGATATCGTCTCGTTTAAACAGCGGCATCAGGAATTCAAGGCCCGAAATTCGGGCTACCAGCTGCTGCGCGATTGTCGCGATCACCTTGGCATCCGCGTCCATGCGCTGCTCATTCATTACCTTCTGAACGATCCCGCGGGCTGTGATGTGCAGTCGATCAATATCAACCAGGTCGCGGAATGTCAGCCCGTCCGTCATCCTGGACGCGCCTTCATCTAATACTTTGTTGATCTCGGATTCGTTGATCGTTGTATAGAAGGTATCAAGCATGGCCTTAGGCTCCTAATGTCCCTCTGCGAATGCGAATCGGGCCAAATTTCAAGACTTTTTGATCATCTTTTGATGAACTGTTTGAGCTGCCGCCATAAAGCACATCGCCCAAACGATGGATAGGCGCAGCGAATTCTTCGCCGGCTGTTAATACATTCCGGCCGGCATTGGCTGCCAGCGCTACCTCCGGGACTTCGGGAATCACCTCAGCCACCGGCGGGAAATGACCGATACCCATGGTTTGGGTATAGGCATCCGCGGCTTCATGCCATTCATTGGATGTTAGCAGCCCCGGCCGGAAGCGGTTAACGACCACAAAGACATTGCCCACGCCGATGCGGTGCTGGTCGCGCATTCGTTTGAAAGCCATTCGATACGCTTCAGCGGATACCACCGCCTGATCGATCATCGGTGTTGAGACAAGGATCATGGTGTTGCTGGCAGAAATCGCGTTGAAATAGGCGCCGGATACAGGCGTATCCAACACCACCACGCTGTAACCGCCAAAAGTGGCATTGATCACCAATTGGTTGATCGACGCGGGATCTTCAGGCGGTTTGATCAGTTCACTCTCTTTGATACCATCCTGAAGTCCAACCAGGACATCCAGTTTGCCTTTCGATTGCACATTCTGCTTAATACCAGTTTCATATGATGGACTGGCAATCCACCCAAACAAATTGGGGGTGGTTTTCAAATCAAGAAATGTGGGCAGTGAGATGTCCGGGACGCCCAGCCCTACCAGAAGCGTTTTGATGCCTCTTTGTGATGCTTCAAGCGCCAATGCAGCCGCGATCGTGCTTTTTCCGCTGCCGCCCGTGCGGCTCCAAACGGTGATCACACGCA
>CAYPAG010000107.1:0-3673 GCA_964408645.1 uncultured Pelolinea sp.
GTGAATGCCCGGTGGACAAGGTCAGAATGCAGGATGGACGGGTCACTGGCGTTCAAACTCGCGATGGCCGGCAAATTTCTGCCAACCATGTGATCATCGCCACCGGCGGTGCTTCTTACGTGGGCACCGGCTCAACCGGCGACGGTTTCCGCATGGCGCGGGAACTCGGGCACACCATTAAAAGCATCCGCCCGGCGCTGGTGCCGCTCAAAACCGCGGGCAATACCGCCCAACAGCTTCAGGGGTTGCCGCTGCGCAACGCGCGTGTTTCACTCTATGTGGATGGCAGGAAAACAAACGAAATGTTCGGCGAGATGCTGTTCACCCATTTCGGCGTTTCCGGGCCGATGATGCTGACCCTCAGCGGGGAGATCGTGGACGCACTGGATGCCAAAAAAGGGGTGGAGATCAGCATCGACCTCAAACCCGCGCTGGATGAAGCCAAACTGGACGCGCGCCTGCTGCGCGAACTGGACGCGCACGGCAAGCAGAAAACCGCGACGATGCTGAAGCGCCTGCTGCCGCTCAAGCTGGCGCCGGTGTGCGCCGAGCTGGCCGGCTTGTCGCTTGAAAAGCCCTGCCACCAGGTGAGTTCCGCTGAACGCACGCGGCTACTGCACCTGTTGAAGGATTTCCGACTGACCGTAAACGGCTATCTGCCCCTGGAAGCGGCCATGATCACCGCTGGCGGCGTGTCGCTGGATGAAGTGGACCCGCGCAGCATGGAATCCAGGATCGTGAAGGGATTGTACTTCGCGGGCGAGGTGCTGGATCTGGCGGCGGATACCGGCGGATATAACCTGCAGGAGGCATTCTCCACCGGCTGGCTGGCCGGCAGGTCAGCGGCGGGGGCTGATCAGTAACCGCGCAGATCTTACGCGACCCCACAGCCCGAGAAGCGCACCTTTTACGCTCGTTTTGCACCAGTTCCCTGTCCGCTCAACACGCCACAGCGTTTGCTGTCATCGCGAGCGTAGCGAAGCGATCTCTCTCCTGAACGTTACTTAAATCTCTTATCAAAATATCCTTCACCTCACAGAAGATTACCTCTCTCTACCGCGAAGACTATGGAAAACTGGACAAGCGATAATCGGTGTTTCCCAAACAGGGTGCTCGGAACCCAAATTATGCTTCAAATGAAACGAGGGTTTTAGATTGATTCCCTGTCCACTCAACACGCCACAGCGATAAATGTCATCGCGAGCGCAGCGAAGCGATCTTGACCTTAAATTGTTCTCAAACCCTTAATCGTTGAAACTATCTTATGGCCGGAGATTGTTTCCACACCGGGACGGTTCTCAGTCAATCTAGTGCGCAGACTTCGCAACAATAGATGAACTGTTTGACAGAAGGTATTTCTCGGGAAACCATATTAGCAAACACTCCTATTGATTAAGCTCGTCGCAATGAAAGGTTCTAAACTATTTAGTTGGGTTCGACATATTCAGCTTGCAAACTTAAATAAACTCACACCCGCGATTGTGGCAGGTGTGAGTTTTAACTTTCCAAAAAATATTTAGAAAATCTGCTTCCCGCAATGCGGGCACTTCATATGAATGAACACATCCGAACCGGTTGAGGGTGTCGGGGTCGGCGTCGGTGTGGGGGTTGGCGTCGGTGTCGGGGTGGTGCCGGTCTGCAAGGGATCCACACCGAATTTCTTCACGAACGCGCCGTAATCGCCATTGAAGCGTACATAGCCGGCCTTGTATTCCCACAGCAGCCATTTGGGATTGCTCTTCATCTCATCCCAGGACGCGGGTAGTTCAGGCGTCTCGCGGTTATAGAAATCCACCACCAGCATGTCAATATGCGAAGGCATGTTATCCAACAGCCCGCTGGGATCCTCATGCTGATCCCACATGCGGCCGCCATCCATGGCCGGGCTGATCACATGCACCAACGGGGTATGGCCGCGTCCTCGCCAGGTGTCGCCGAACTGCATGATCTCCTCCAGCGGACGGTTGCCAATGATGATATGCAAATTGGCCTTGCACCAGGCCAGCCCTCCAGGAATCTCATAATAAGTTGCCATTCTCCACTTCCTTCCGTCTGCCGAAAAAGGTACCGGCAAAATTTTTTGTTGATATTTAGATTGCAATATATATGCCAAATAAATGAAGTAAGAAAAATTTTTACTACTCACCTAATTCTCTTATTCTTTTAGCTACAAGATAGTAAATTAATGGCTAAAAAAATTCCCCTCAAAGGATAAATGTCAGCAACCTGCCTGCACAATTGTTGGTCTTCAAGTTTCAAATCGCATGACCTCAATAAACTCAAAGGTCAAGCTGTCAATTCAAATGCCGGTGGATCCGCGCAGGGCAAAGCACCTGTAAGGAACGAAGTGGATTTGACTGAGCAAGATGACCGTTCGGAAAGATTTGCATGCGCACAGGCAAAGATAGGGAGAAATAATTCAGTTATCGGCTAATGATTAGCGGGAATTGACGTATGGGAGAATTATTAGAAAAGATGTGAGGGAAATATTAAAGAAAAGTAGGGCGGGAGGGACTTGAACCCACAAGGTGTCACCACCGGAGGATTTTAAGTCCTCTGCGTCTGCCAATTCCGCCACCGCCCCACATGCCGCACCACGCTCGTTTGTGTTGCTTCAAAACATTTTACATCATTTTTCCCAGCTTACAAGTCTACGTGAAAATATAAGTAGATTGAAGTAAGGCAGCACAGTTAGTTGTCACTATCTCAAATGGAAATTGCACCTTTGGAGAAAATTTTTGCTTATGGTTACCAGGTGTTCAATTCGTTTTAAGGATCATCTTTGCTCAATTCGAGATGCTTCCCCTAAAGGGGAGGCTTCGCACTCGCTTCGCTCACTCATCTCGAAGAGCGCAAACAACGCGGAGTGCTCTTCGAGCAGCATGACAAAATGCGAAAAATTTTTTCCTAAACAAGAATCTAACATTGTCACCCTGAACGAAGTGAAGGGTCTCGGTTGGAGTTACAAGAGGCGTGGGATTGTCTATACCTGATCCGCTGGGTTCGCAATGACCATGTTTTTGAAAAACTCCTAACGCTTCCTGAACGGATTGACCCGCCCCGCGGCGATCAGCGCGCTGGCCTTGAAGTGGTCCAGCGGCGAGAGCAGCCCCCCTTCGATGCGGGCATGCCCGAGCGCATCGCGCAGCTCATCCGCGCTGTTGAAGTCGGGAAGCCAGACGGAGGCCAGCCCCAGCTCCACCACCGAATGCGCGTCCGAGCCGGCGATCATGGGATAGCCGCGCTGCTCCGCAAACGCCCTGCTCTGACGGTTGACGCGCGGGCTCAGGCAGCGCGCGTTGAACACCTCCAGTGCGTCCACCTGCGGCAGGATCTCTTCCAGGTCTTCCATGCGCCAGCCGTGCCGGCGCTGGTCAAACACATGCGGCACCGCGATGAACGCGCCCTGCGCCTTCAGGCGCGCGATGGTCTCCAGCGGAGATAGGCCGCGAGGGACCTCTTCCTCCATAAAATATCCCAACAGCTCGCCGCGGGCGGTCAGTATCTCCTCGCCCACCAACACGCGCACGGGGTCCAGCTCCTTTGCCCGTAACGCGCCCTGGATGGTGTTGTGGTCGGTGATGGCCAGCCGCTGGATGCCGCGCACTGCCGCCGCCTGCAGGAGCTGCGGGATGCGGTTGCTGCTGTCATGCGAATAGACCGTGTGGCAGTG
>CAYPAG010000107.1:3773-6382 GCA_964408645.1 uncultured Pelolinea sp.
GGCGGAGCAAAATCCAGCGCGGCGCGCGGGCCAACGCGGCCCCAGGCAGGATGCGGCCCGCCCGTCAGGTTCCACTTCTCATTGATCGGAATCGGCAGGTTCAACAGCGGCTGGGCAGTATCCGCGGGGAAAAGCGGCTCAACGCCATTGGCGCGCTGAGCGGGATCACCGAAGAGCACTTGATGGACATCCACAAGATTACGCTCCCCGTAAAGCGCGGCGTCCCATCCCGCGCGGTCATGGATCTGGGCTAACGTGAACATCACCGCCACCGTGCCGGCATTGAGAAAGGGCGACAGACGCAGGGTGGAGCCATCCGTAAAGGCCAGTTCCGTCAGCGAGCCATCCCGCCAGCCGTAGTAGCCCTGGGTGAGCTGCTGAATCGCCCAGGCAGACTGGAAATAGATGCCGGTGCGGTCGCGCTTTTCCCAACCAAAAGGGTAGCTGAGCCCGAATTCGTCCGGTTTGCCCGTCACCCAGCCGCTTTCAAATTCCATCAGCGAGAGCAGGATGCGCGGATTGATGGAGTACTCCAACCCCAGGTCGTTGATGATCATGGCCGCGGGCGTGGCGCCGCGCGTCATCTGTTCGAGGTATGATGCCAGGAATCCGCCCTGCGCTTCGGCAAAGGACTGCGCGCCAAAGCCCACCGTGGACGGGGAATAAACCACATCCGAATCCAGGAAGAGGATATCGGGCTTGCTGGTCTCATCCAGCAGGTCGCGGATAAAGATCTTTGTCCCGGGCGGCAGGATCATTTCGCTATCCAGGCCGCGCTGATATTTGATCTGATAGGATTCCACGCCGAAATGCGCGGCGATCACCGGCAGCGTATCACCGGATTGAGTGTAATAGGTGGTGTAACCATCGGGCGCCGGTTTCTCGGTGGGCAGCGGCGTGAAGGTGGGTTCAGAGGCAGCTTCCAAAGTGGGATCCACAACGGCTGGGGGCCGCTTAGGCAGGCAGGATGCCAGCATCCCGCCCAGGCACAGGCATAAAAAAAGAATCCTAACGGGTGACTTTATTTTCATCGGTTGGAAATCCGGACGCTTCCACGCGGATGCCATCGCGGCTCAGCGTGCCGTCATATTCTACTCCAGCCCCATCCGAGACCCAGCCGGAGAGGATGAAAGGGGTATCCTGATCAGCGGGGATCCACTCACCATTGTAGCGCCGGGCGAGGTGCAGGTGCGTGCCGGTGGCTGGCCCGCCCTCGCAGGAGGGATGACCAACGCGCTCGCCAGCCGAGAGATACGTGCCAACCTGCGCGCGCTCAAGCTCTGCGATGTGCATATACAGGATGGTCCAGCCGGTGCCCATGTACCCATCGCCGTCCAGGTCCTGCACCACGATGCCGTCTTCCGAGCGCACGATCAGGCCGTCGGCGGAGGCCAGCACCCAGCTTTGGGCGCCATAACAGCCGTAGCCTTCCTCGTCCGGCGCGAAATCCAGCGCCGCCCAGGCCGCGCCATTGCCCCAGGCCGAGTGTGGGCCGGAGGTGAAGAACCAGCCGCCCTGATCATCAAAGGGAAGCGCGAGGGCGGGCTGGGATAGTCCCGCGCTATCGGCTATATCAGACGCCGATTCAGGCGGGCTGCCGAACAGCGCCAGATAGCCGGCGTTGATTCCCAAAGGGCCGACAGCGGTCAGCCAGTCGTGATAACCGAGCATGCGCCCGAGCGCGTACTGTAGCGCGGCGCTGGCGTCATTGGCGTCCGGCGAGGTGATCAGCTCCACGCCGTCCAGGCTGGAAAAGCGCTCCAGCCCGCCCACCCGGCGGGTGTAGAAGCCGCGGTTGAGCTCGTTGGCCAGCCAGGAGAGCTGGCGGAAAAGCCCTGGGCGGTCAGGGTCATCGATCAGGGGGAATTCAGTCTGCGGCTGCCCAGCCTCACTCACCCAGCCTGCCCGGAAATCCAGGACCGCCAGCAGCAGGCGCGGGTTGACCGAGTAATCACGCGCGACCTTATCGACGATCCGCGCGCCGCTCAATGGGCGTTCATCCACCAGTTCCTGGTAACGCGCGAGGAGGGAGTCTTCATGGATATATTTGCCGATATCCAAACCCGCGGTGGACGGACCATAGACCAGTTCGGCATCGGGCAAGCTCTGGAAAGACGGCGCCAAGACCGGCCCTTCCGGCAGCGCGGCCTGCTGCTCGAATTTCTCCGCGAGCGCTTCAAACGGCGACGCGCCCGTTTCGGGGCGCGCGCAGGAAGCGATAACCAACAAGATCAGGCAAAAGACTGGACCCAGGCGCCTTTTCATATGCGCGTTCAGCCGGGGCGGTAGAGGCCCAGATGCCGCCCGCCCATCAGGTGCAGGTGCATGTGAAAGACGGACTGCCCGCCGTCAAAGCCGGTGTTCATGAAGATGCGGTAGCCGCTCTGATCCACCTTGTGCGCGACCGCCAGTTCTTTGGCTTTGAGCACCATGCGGCCGAGCAGCCCGGCATCCTCGTCTGACACATCATTGAGGGAGGCGTAATGCCGGTTGGGAATGATGAGGATGTGCACCGGCGCGCCCGGACGGTGATCCCAGAAAGCGGTCAGCTCCTCATCTTTAAAGACGACTTCCGCTTCCAGTTCGCCCGCGGCGATGCGGCAGAAGGG
>CAYPAG010000108.1:0-6360 GCA_964408645.1 uncultured Pelolinea sp.
TGGGAACGCAGCATCCGGCAGGCGCTGAGTCCGACCGTCATGCTGTTGAGCATTAAGGCATTGGCACCGAGTTGGACTGCCAGGTCATGGTGGGGGATTAGAACTTGAACTTCATCGGTGATGTTTGCCTGGAAGATTTTCCTTTGTCCGGTTTCGCCCTCCGCCTTGATGCGCAATTCGGTCAACGCGCGGCAGCGGTCAGCCAGCGAAGACCAGCTCGAATCCGCGATCAGTTCATCATCCATTGCAATGTCCAGTCCGCCCAACCATGCTTGATAAGCAAGCCGCGCGTAAGGTTCCGGCGGAAGGCCGATATTGGGTTTGATCACACCCATAAAGATCGGCCGGTCGTAAACACCCAACAGGTCGCGGATTCCCTTTACGCCGAATTGGGGGCCTTCGAAATCCGAAAGATATTCATCGGGAAAGACTAAATCTTCCAGGCGAATGGCGCAAATATATGGCGCGTGGAACACCCCTTCACCGCAAAAAGCGGTCAATAAATTGGGGATGCGGGCGCCGATGTTGTTTACAGGAAAAGCAATTTTCACCTTACAGGAGTGGAGTTGCTCCCCTTTCTCCCATCCCATGTGGCGGGCAAGAAAGGTGCTGGATGGCTCTTTGAGAATCGTTTCATTTTCGATATCCACCACTTTGGCGCCGAATTCAGGGCGGAAATCTTCGTCAATGCCCACACGTCGCCATTGGGCGGTAGACATTTCCTGGCACAAATGAGCGGCTGTCACCCGCGGCTCTTTCAGCGATTCAAAGGAGAATTCGACCTGGATGTGGTGACTCCAATCGATCTTTGAGAAATCAGCGAAATACTCACGCAGCCCTTGATCTGCCATTTTATTCTCCAATTAATATTCCGGGGTGATTTCCCCGTTGATCACCGCATTTTGGATTTTTGCTATCTCTTCGATATCAATCAGTTTTTCAACCAGATGGCAGGAAGCCAAATCTTCAGCACGGATCATCAGCGCCGCGCGGGTGTTGCGGTCGCGGATGATGGTTTGTGTTGAAGCGGATAGGGGCCGCATTTGAATATTATCCCCAAGACGGTAAGCCATATCTTCTTCTGTCCAGATTGCCATATCCACATTTTTGGCAGCCAGATAATGCTGGATGTTCATGAAGGTAATGCGCTTAAAATTGACATCCTGACCCTTGAATTCGATATTGGATAATTGAGTTTGATCGAATGAATCCGTATCGATGGCGACATCCAGCGTTTTCTTTCCTTTTTCAATATCCGACCGATAAAAAACCTGATGAGATTTGGAAAAGCTGCCAGGCTGGAGCAGGGCGGCTATCTGTTCCTGGTTGGTTTTCAAGCCTTCCGCGGCAAACTGAGAGACAATGGCGATGTGACAGCGCTTTTCGCGCAGGGCTTTCAACCTGGTTTTCGACCCGCGGATGAATACAAAGTAGGTATCAATGCCTGCACGGTTGAACACATTTTTAAGCGCTGTAGCCAATCCTTCATAACGGCGGTTGGAGGGGAGGGTATGAGCAATCACCATGGGTTCATCGCGGGCAATAGCCCAAAGACCGCCGATTGACATATCGGTGAGGAATGATCCCAACTGCCCGCGCCTATCGATACTGATCACACCGGAATTTTCGAGGAAGGCAATACTCTCCGAAATCAACCCTACACTGGCATCCATGGATGAAGCGAGCTCGCGGACACTCTGGATATTAAGGCCAGGCTCCAGGGAAAGAAAATACCCAGCCAGCTTCTGGTTGATCTCCGTGCGCTTATTGTTTGATCTGGGTTCGGCCATTTAGCTTGACAAAATTGTTTATTTCTGACATAATGTTCATAAATCGTGAACATTGTAATTCTACAACGAATACCGGCAAAGCGCAAATAAAGTCAATCATCATGAGTGAATCTGAGGAGGTCAAATGTCTATTGTAAACGCACGGGAAATGCTGGTCGAAGCGACCAGGAAAGGATATGCGGTCGGCGCTTTCAACATCACCAACCTGATCCAGCTGGAGGGGGTGGTGGAAGCGCATGTGGAAGCGAAAGCCCCGTTGATCATTCAGACTTCTGTGTCGCCGGTGAAATTTTTAGGGCAGGAAGTTATTGCGGCTGTTTATCGAACGATTGCCGGAAAATCAGATATTCCGATTTGCCTGCACCTGGACCACTGCACGGAGATTGACTTTTGCAAACAGTGCGCCGATAAGGGTTGGACCAATATTATGATCGACGCGTCCAAACAGCCATTTGAAGATAATATCCGCCAAACACAAGAGGTAGCGAGTTATTGCCATTCCATCGGGGATATCACTGTGGAAGGTGAATTAGGAACGGTATCCGGGGTTGAGGACCAGGTGAAGGTGGCGGAAGATGAAACCCAGTTATGCAACCCCGACCAGGCGCTGCAGTTTGTTGAGGAGACCGGCATCGACCTGTTTGCTCCAGCGATTGGCACCGCTCATGGGATTTATAAAACCAAGAATCCCAAGGTGGATTTCGAGCGGCTGGGAAAAATCGCCAAGCTATTGAATGGCGACAAGATCAGAACTCCTTTGGTGGTTCATGGAGGCACCGGACTGCCCGAAGATTATGTCAAACGGCTGATTGCAAACGGCGGTGCGAAGTTTAATGTGTCAACCGATTTGAAACGTACCTGGATCGACGCGGTTCATGAATATATCTCGGCCAACCGTGATGAATATGATCCGGGAAAACTGGACAAATTTGCGAAAAACGCGATCAAAGCCAAAGTCAACGAATGGATCGCGATGTTGGGAAGTGCTGGAAAAGCATAATCAATACAAAGGAGAGAATAAAATGACAAAAATAAAAGCTTTTTTCTTTGACCAAGACGGGGTCATCATTGACACTGAAAAAGACGGGCATCGCGTGGCTTTCAACCGCACCTTTAAAAAGCATGGGCTCAATTTTGAGTGGTCGGAGGAAGAGTATCACGGGCTGATCCAGATCAGCGGCGGAAAAGAACGAATGACGCATTACCTGAGAACCAAAGGGTTTGGGCGCGAGATTCGTCCTGAAGAAGAAGCTCAGCTCATCCAGCAGCTTCATCTTGACAAGACCGATGAATTCATTTCCATGCTTGAAAAGAATGAGCTTCCGCTCAGGCCGGGCATCCACCGTTTTATGCGTGAGATCAACCAGCTTGGCCTTACCTTGGCCATCTGCACGACATCCAACCAACGAGCCGCGCAAGCGGTGGCGGATGGAATGCTTCCCGATATCAAGTTTGACTTTATCCTGGCCGGCGATATGGTGAGCAAGAAGAAGCCGGATCCCGAAATTTATGTAGCGGCCATGATTAAAGCCGGTTTAACGCCGGAGGAATGTGTGGTGGTAGAGGATTCGGAAAACGGTGTGACTGCCGGAAAAGCAGCCGGCATGCACGTAGTGGCTACGACCAACTATTACACGGAGAAGGAAGATTTGAGTAAGGCGGATATCATTGTGAGCTGCCTGGGAGATCCGGATGGTGAAAAAGGCAAACTGCGCGCTGGCGGAAAAGGCATGAATTATGACGGTGTGCTGACCGCCAAACAGATCGTGGATTATTTTTCTTCGTAAAGGAACCACAGCAGGAATTTCATGGATCAATCACTATTACTCAATTTGTATAAGACCGCGCTGACGATCAGACGATTTGAAGAAGCGGCAATTGAACAGTACCGGGTGGGAAAAATTTACGGCTATCTTCATCCCTACCTGGGAGAAGAAGCCATCGCCACCGGTGTGGTGGCCGCGATACGGCCGGAAGATTATATTGTCAGCACCCACCGCGGTCACGGGCACGCGATTGCAAAGGGACATGACGTAAGCCTGATGATGGCGGAATTGATGGGTAAGGCCAATGGATACTGCAAAGGGCGGGGCGGCTCCATGCACGTGGCTGATCTCAAGCTTAACAATCTGGGCGCTAACGGGATTGTCGGCGGGGGCATCCCTATCGCCACTGGCGCAGGTTTGGCCATCAAGCAAAAGGGAGGCGATCAGATTGTCATCTCGTTCTTGAGCGATGGAGCGGTGAACAACGGAATTTTCCTTGAATCAGTCAACCTGGCTGCGATCTTTCATCTGCCTGTGATCTACATCATCGAGAACAATGGCTACGCTGCCGCAACTCCGGTTGAGAGCATGAATCTGCAGAATGACTTGTCCAAGTATTCTGTGGGTTTCGGCATTCCGGGATTCAGTATGGATGGCAACGACGCCGCAGCGATATATGAAGCCATGCAGGAACCAGTGGCACGGGCACGAAAAAAGCAGGGTCCCACATTGATCGAGTTTAAAACCTTCAGGCATCGCGGCCATCATGTGAATGATCCCGGTGCCTATATGCCACAGGATGTTTTGACTGCCTGGAAAGAACGCGATCCTTTACTCGTCTTGAAAGCACGATTGGCGGAAAATGGAGTTGAGGAATCAAAGGTTCAGGAAGTCGAGCAAGGCGTTGGGCAACTCATCAACCATGCTGTCCAGTTCGCTCTCGAGAGCCCGGAGCCGGATGCTGAAGCATTCCTGGCTGAAATCATTGAACTGTAAGAATCCAGGAGATAAACATTGGCTATTCTGAAATATAGAGACGCATTAAACGCCGCACTGCGTGAGGAGATGCAGCGCGATCCATCCGTTTTTTGTCTGGGAGAAGGTATCGGTGATAAGGGCGGGTCATATAAAGTGACTGATAAGTTGATCAACCAGTTTGGACCTGAACGCGTGATCGACACGCCGCTTTCAGAAGCGGGTTTTGTGGGCATGGCTGGCGGCGCGGCGATTCTGGGCGCGCGCCCGGTCGTTGAGATGCTTTTTGTGGATTTCACTTACTTGACCATGGATCAGGTGGCGAATCAAATCGCCAAATATGAATTCATGACCGGCGGGCAGGGAAAGGTGCCGTTGGTTCTGCGCACTCAAGGCGGCGTGGGCAATGGCTTGGCTGGGCAGCATTCCCAAAGTCTGGAAGCCATGTTTTGCCATATCCCCGGGCTAAAAGTGGTTATGCCGTCAACCCCTTATGACGCCAAGGGGCTGCTCAAATCCAGCATCAGAGATGATGGGCCGGTGATCTTCATTGAGAATAAAAAACTTTACCTGACTGAAGGTGAGGTACCGGATGACGAATTCCTGATCCCGCTGGGTAAGGCAGACATCAAGAGATCGGGAACTGATATCACGATTGTCACTTGGTCGTATATGGTGCTTGAATGCCTTAAAGCTGCCGATCTGCTCGCGGAACAGGGCGTCAACGCGGAGGTTATTGATATCCGCACACTGGTGCCATTGGATGAACAGTGCATTTTGGATTCGGTCAACAAGACCGGCCGGCTGCTGGTGGTGCATGAGGCGCCCGCGCGTGGTGGTTATGGCGGCGATATTCTCTCAACCGTGATTGAAAAAGCGTTTTACGCACTGGAATCGCCTGCCAGACGAGTCGCAGGAAAGAACACCACGGTTCCTTTTAATATCAACCTTGAGAAATTGTGCATCCCCTCGGTGGATGAAATTGTCGCTGGCGCATTGAGCGTGGTTAACGGTTAGGAAAAGGAGGGAACGATGATCTCGGAAATATTAATGCCCCAGGGCGGCCAGGATCTGACCAAAGGCCGGGTTGTGCAATGGCTGGTAAAGGAAAATGACCCGGTCAAATCAGGCGAAGTTGTCTGTGAGGTGGAAACTGAGAAAGCCGTCTTTGAGGTCACCTCGCCAAGGGACGGATTATTGTTGAAAATTGTGGCAGGTGATGATACCGAAGTCGAGATCCTCTCCATCATCGGTTATGTTGGTGATAAGGATGATAAAGTTCCAGAATCCAAAAGCGCAGGCAGTACCAAAATCGTGACCCCGGGTTTTCAAGAAGCGAATAAATCCGAACAAGCTGCCGCTGTTAATCAGGGACGCTCACCGCGGCTGATCATCTCCCCCAAAGCGCGTTTATTGGCCAAAGAACATGGAATTGATATTGAAACTCTAAATAGTCCACGCCAGGATGGCAAGATCACCTTTGATGATGTCCTTCAAGTGATCAATAATCAGTCAGTCGGCGTTCCGGAGCATGCTCGTGTGGTTCATCCAGACAAGATGAGAAAATCAATTGCCCGGCGGCTGTCCACCAGCTGGCAGTCCGCGCCGCATATTTTTGTGACCGTGGATGTGAACATGACCAACGCGCTCGATTGGCGCAAGGGACAACCAGAAAAAAAGGTCAGTATTAATGATCTGATCATATTCGCCTGCGCGAAAGCGCTAAAGAAATATCCCGAGGTTAATGCCAGCTATCAGGATGAAGACACGATTTATTATTGGGATGATATCAATATTGGCGTGGCGGTCTCAACTGAAGGCGGCTTGAT
>CAYPAG010000109.1:0-6315 GCA_964408645.1 uncultured Pelolinea sp.
ACCAAAAAGGAATCAACCCGCCACCCAAAACCAAAGCCAATAAGGCCAGAAAAATGGCAGCGGTGTCAGGTTTTTTCGGTGCAGATTCTTTTTGCACTTCATTATGTAAAATGGAAGATTTATCTGTAACGGATTCAGAAGCTCCGACCTTAGTAAAATCAACTGATCCAAGCGCCTCCTCAAGCTGCTGCGCGGAATTAAACCGTTCAGCGGGTTCTTTCTCGAGACAACGCAGAATTATCAGATTAAGTTCAGATGGAATTCGGGAATTGAGTTTGGTTAAAACTGGAGGCATCTCCATGCGATGCAAGCGCGCCAATTCCGCAGCGTCATCCGCCTCAAAAGGCAATCTTCCGGTCAACATCTCGTAAGCCACAACGCCTAAAGAATAAATATCTGTTGCGGGTGAGGGTGCTCTTCCCGCTGCTTGTTCGGGTGAAATGTACATAGGCGAACCCCAAACCACTTCTGCTTGCTCTTCCCGAGAAACCGTATCCAACGCGCGTGAAATACCAAAATCGGTGATCTTGAGAACATTATTCGTGGTCAAAAGCATGTTTTGAGGTTTGATGTCGCAGTGGACAAAACCCTGCTGATGCGCATATTCGAGCCCACGACAGGCTTGTTTTAATAAATCGAGAGCTTGGGTAATATTGATTTTCTCGCCGCTGCTTATCAATTGCTTCAGCTCAGGGCCATCCACATATTCCATAACAATAAACAAACGTTCACGGTCAAAACCGAAATCGAAGGTGGTGACAATATTTGGATGGATTAGGCGGGCAGAAGCACGGGCTTCCTGGCGAAATCTATTTTGAAATGACAGGTCATCCGATAACTCTTTTTTTAAGATTTTCAAAGCTACCAAGCGTTCGAGCATCAGGTCCTGTGCTTTATAGATCACAGCCATACCACCCGTAGCAATTGTTGCTGAGATTTGGTAGCGGTTATTAATGATCGGGAAAGACCTGGTTAAATCATCCATATTGGGCGATTATAACATCCGCGTTTTCTGCTCGATTATAATTTTTTTAATGATTAGGCAGATCGTTACTAAACAAATCATCCTCATAGGTGGGATTTTCGGTGTATCGCTTTGCCTGGTCGCTTTGTTTTTACAGGTCTTTATCTTTCCAAATATCATCATCGAAAACGAAGCAAAGGTCCAGGTGGTCATCACACCTATGCCGAATGCTTTAAAAACTCAGGCTGCCCAGGAAATTATTCCTCCCTCTGAAAAAACTACCGAAACCCCAGTGATCCCTGGTGTTTTTACTTCCGGTATGGAAATCATCATCGCCGGGACTGAAGGCGAAGGATTGAACGTCCGTCAATCTCCGGGCATCGAGAGTCCGGTCGTCTATCTGGCGCAAGAAGGTGAGAGCTATTTAATAACAGATGGACCGAAGATCCAGGATGGATTGATTTGGTGGCTGATCGAACAAACCGAGGAAGGTATTAAAACCGGTTGGGCAGTACAGGATTATTTTTCTCCAACCGGGCAATAGCAGCAATCGATGATCATCCCCCTGTAATCACGGTTTTTTCTTGTGTAACTACTGCAGACTATTAATTTTGTACCGGGATAGCAAAATTGAATCCGTTATTTTATTCTTTAAGTATCTATTACTTTGGCAATCACATCATCAGCAGATTCGACAGGTATGATCCTGAGGTCATTACGGATTTCTTCCGGCAAATCCTCGAGGTCAATTTCATTATCCTTCGGAATATAGACTGTTTTAATGCCCGCGCGGTGTGCTGCCAGAAGCTTTTCCTTAATGCCACCAACGGGAAGCACTTGCCCTCGAAGCGTGATCTCGCCGGTCATCGCTACTTTTGAATCAACTGGTTTTCCCATAAAAAGGGAAGCCAAGGCAGTGGTGAGCGTGATGCCGGCGGATGGCCCATCTTTAGGCTGCGCGCCAGCCGGCACATGCACATGAATATCCTTTTCCTGCAGTTTGACAGGATCGATTTTATATTTCTCCGCGTGCGATTTCAGATATGAAAGGGCGGCAGTCGCGGATTCTTTCATCACATCCCCCAAAGATCCTGTGATGATGAAATTGCCTTTACCGGGCATGCTGGTCGCCTCGATAAAGAGGATTTCGCCGCCAACTGGTGTCCAGGCAAGGCCAATAGCCACGCCGGGAATGGATGTGCGGCGCGCCACTTCTTCAGCCGGTTTGAATTTAGGTTTGCCGAGCAGCTCGCGAACAGTCTTCTTTGAAACGACTTTAATCTTTTTTTCGCCTGTCTCCCGCAGGGTAACTGCTTTCCTCAACGCAGACCCGATTTCGCGTTCCAGATTACGTACACCAGATTCGCGCGTATAGGAGCGCACCAACTCAGTCAATGCGTCATCCTTGAATTTAATTTCTCCATCCAACAAACCATTTTCGCGTAGCTGACGTGGAATTAGATATCCTTCAGCAATTTTTACTTTCTCTTGTTCGGTATAGCCAGAAAGCTGGATCACTTCCATTCGATCAAGCAGCGGCGCGGGTATCGAAGATGGTGTATTGGCTGTTGTGATGAACATTACATGCGAAAGATCAAACGCGACCTCCAGGTAATTATCGCGGAATTCAAAGTTCTGCTCGGGATCCAGCACCTCCAGTAACGCGGAAGCTGGGTCGCCGTGGTAGTCAAAAGTAAGTTTATCGATCTCATCCAGCATGAACACCGGATTGCGTGATTCCACCCGCCGAAGCGATTGGATGATGCGCCCGGGCATTGCGCCGATGTAGGTGCGGCGGTGGCCGCGGATTTCCGCCTCATCTCGGATACCGCCAAGAGAGGTGCGGATGAATTTTCGGTTGAGTGCCTTGGCGATGGATTGGCCAAGCGAGGTCTTGCCTACGCCAGGTGGGCCGGCAAAACACAGAATCACACCCTCGCGTGCCTTTCGGATGGTGTCTTTTGGCTGCTCACGATCCAGCTTGTCCTTTCGCTCTTTTCGCAGTTTGCGAACCACAAGATATTCCAGGATACGGCTCTTAACATCCTGAAGGCCATAATGATCACTATCAAGCACCTGTTTAGCCATTGAAATGTCCATCTTTTCTTCAGTTTCAAGAGACCAAGGCAGAGAAACCAGCCATTCTAGATAGGTCCGAATGACACCATATTCGGCTGCTGCTGCGGGTAGGCTCTCCAACCGGTCCAGCTCACGTAGTGCCTGTTTTTCTGCCTCCTCCGGCATTCTTGCAGATGCGATCTTCTCGCGGAATTCATTGACATCTGCCAGGCGCGTATCATCTTCGCCAAGTTCTTTCTGAATGGCTTTCATCTGCTCGCGTAGAAAGTATTCTTTTTGGACTTTCTCCATCTCGCCGCGGGCTTCATTTTGAATCTTCATTCCAAGATCTATCACGTCAGATTCCTTGGCCAGAATGGATACCAGACGCTTGAGCTTCTCCGACGCCGAATCCATCTCCAATATTTCCTGCGCTTCCGGCACTTCGATTCGCTGCAAATTTGCGATGTTGTAAGCTAATTGCAGGGGTTCGTTCATCGCGCCGATGGTCGCGGTTAATTCGCGTGGGATGGATGGGATCATCTCCGCGATATGAATAAACTGGTCGCGCACGTTGCGTACCAGGGCGTCAAGTTCAAGCCCATCCTCGACTTTTTCAGGTGCTTCGGTTACTTTAGCTTTTATGTATGGCTTTTCACGTGAGAATTCCTCAATCCGAAATCTGGAAACCCCTTGAACAAGCAATCGGATCGTGCCATCCGGTACTCTAAATAGTCTGTGAATGATGGCTGCGGTGCCGCAGCGATACAGATCATTAGGGCTTGGATTTTCTTTTTCAGAATCCCTGGATGTTACCAATCCTATCCAACGTTGGTCCGACACGGCTTCATCCACAAGTTTTATGGAACGCGGCTGTCCAATATTGAGCGGTACTGCCGTATGCGGGAACACCACCAGCCCTCGCAAAGGGAGAATGGGAATCTCTTCAGGAAATTCCATCACATTGTTAAGAGGGCCTGCATTTATATCCGAGAGGGTATTTCCCGCACCTTCATCACTGGTTTTTGTTTGCTGCAGTGTTAATCCTGCCATTAGATGATCAAATTGTTTTTCACCGTTGATCACCCAATCCATGATTTCTTCAAGGTCGATATTCCAACGTTTGGCAGGCATTAGGCGTCCTTTCCAGGATTGATCTCGATATTAACGGGTTCTTTTCGAGGTATGTGAATGATCAAGAATCCTCTCTCGTAATTAGCGGCAGCTGAATTGATATCCACATTGGATGGCAGTTCAACAATAGTAGAAAACTCACCGGAGGGGATCTCCATGCGGTGATAAGCGCATTTTGTGTTTGGCTGTTGTCTGCGCCCTGAAATGACCAGTCGATTGCGGTTATATTGGATGGAAAAATCCTCATCTTTCATTCCCGCGATCTCCACTTGAACGGTATAGCCGCTTTCCGACTCAAAAAGATCCGTCGAAGGATGCCATGCATGCGGACGGGCTCGTGCTTCAAGGTTTGCTACCTGGATAAACAAGATTGAAGTATCCAATTTTGCTGTCATTTTTTCCTTCCAATCATTGGTTAAAGGGGAGCATAAAGCCTGCTTAATAACGGCATATTAATGCCTAAAGCTTCGATTAAGGCACAATCATCTCTCTTAAGATTCATTACTGCCCCTGACTAACAAAGGCGCCCTCGGTGGGACTCGAACCCACAACCACCGGATTAGAAGTCCGATGCGCTATCCATTGCGCTACGAGGGCAGGCGCTTCTTTGTATTGTTGATTTTATAGTAAACGGTTTTCAGAAGCGTGAATCATAGTCATTTGTTAAATTCCCGATGACTGTGGCAATTATACGATAAACAAAAGCCAGTGTGGTTGGATTAGTTCAATATGAATGTCCGGCAAAGCTTATAACTGTATAATTTATATTAGGTAAATAATGGTGGGCATATGAAAAATCAAGATCATGTAATTTCCGTAAATCTAATCAATATACTATCCATGGTTCTGCTATTGCTTGATGCCTTAGTCGTGGTTTTTTTAATCACAAGAAAGAAGCGAATTCATTACAGCAAAGAGATTGATAATCAAATTGGATGGTAAAAAATTTCCGAAATCTAAAGAGAGATTTTGGAGGGACAAAATGGGCTTTTTCCGAAATTTGTTTGGAATGGAAGAAAAAAAGATATTTCCTGATAAATGCGCTTATTGTGGAGGAAATTTAACAACACCACCTCCAGTTGATATTGTTGGCGTCAGCAATGTTAGAAATTCCGATTTCCGAATTAAATGCGAGAATTGCGGTCAGGAATACCACTTGCGATGCCTTAACTATTTGGATGTGGATGGTTTTTTGTTTGCATCTTGTCCAGATTGCGGAAGCAGTATTGGGGTAATGTAAGTTATCATCTTCAGAGATTCTTCATCTTTTCACCCAAAATCTATTAAACGCAGATTTCATTATTGGCGATCCGGCAGCAAATTGTTCCAAGTAATCTTAAGCACTTTCAATATCAACGGGAAAAGAAAGAAAGAACGGATTTAATTCGTAACCAGAAAATAATCCTCTAATTATCACCTCATTGTGGTGTAGCCGTGATATTTTGCGAAATTAATTTACTACATCAATTTCAACCCAGATTTCCCCAAAACGCACACCCAAATCTGTAGATAGGTTCCAAATGCTCCGAGCGCTGCCCAAACTGGGTGGAGCGGTGAAGTTGATGGGAATGGTCACCCGTTCTCCGGGTCCAACAAGTTGACCAATAAGGATCGAATCCAGGCTACCCATGTGTTCTCCGCCGGCAAAAACCAATTTATACGCCGGTGTCCAGGCGCAAGCGCCGGTATTTTCAATCACCCAGGTTTTTGTAAAGACCGTCCCGGCTTTGACTTCGGTGCCATCCGGGACGGTTTCAGCCACCAGTTTCGCGTACAGACAGGGAGCGGAAGGTTCTGAAGGAACAGCGGTAACGTCAATGATCGGCGCTTTGGCTTTAGGGGTATTTATGACTTGAGTTTCATCCGGCAACATCGTGGATTCCATTGTCGGAAAAATTTCCGACCTGGCTTGAATGGTCGCCTTAACAGATTGCGCAATCAGTTCATCTGCTGGATAACGGGCAAAAAAGACAATTCCCAAAATAACGACCCAAAGGAGTGTGGAGAGAATGGCTAAAAGGTTATTCCTTGACATCAAAATCCCTTCCAGTAGTGAAATCGTGAAGCGTGTTTTTATTTTACACTTTCTTGGGGGGTGGTTAAATTTTCAGGATTCCTTAAAGCAAGCAGCCGCCAAGAGAATAGTGGGGATTCCGTGT
>CAYPAG010000110.1:0-1972 GCA_964408645.1 uncultured Pelolinea sp.
TGCCTGGATGCTGCTGACCTCGCGGAAAATGGCGAACAGGGCGATGGCGATGCCGCCCAGGCGGCTGTGCAGCTCGCGTCCAATCAGGTAAAGCACGGGCGGGAAAAGCGCCACGATCAGCGTTTGCAGCAGGACGATATTCGCATAGCTCAGCCCGCCAATCGCGTGCAGGATGGTGAGCAGGGAGACATACATGGGTTTGGACACCACAAAGTCATCCAGCGATCCATAGTAAACAAACAGCGAGTTCAAATCATACTGTTCCGCGTCAGAGAAGGGGTATTTCTCGAAATTGGGCGGCTGAACCGCCGGCGCGAAATAGTTGTGGCTGGGCAGCGGCAGGCTCATCCACAGCACCACGGCTGTCAGCCAAAGCAGAACAAGGATGATCAGGTCGCCTCGCTTGCGCAAAGCTGGCCTGGATTGAGCGGGGATGGATTGCCAGGCATGCGCGGTGAGGACGATCAGCACCAGCAGCCCGATGATGTACCAGATCTGTCCTTCCAGCAAGGGGACGCCCAGCGTGATGATGGAAAAGCGCTGCGGGTCCTTGCCCAGGCCGGTGAGCTCGATCAGGATGAAAATCGCGGCCAGGAGAAGAAATGCGATCAGAAACGTTTTTACAGGGAATTTTTCACTTGTAGAAAGTTTGGTTGATTTCCTGGGAAACATGAACAAGGGTACAAACAGCACCGCCTCCAACCCCAGCAGGAAGTAACCGACCAGCCAGGGCATCAACCGCAGGTAGGCGCCCAGGTCGGGAAAAAATTCAAGAAAAAAGAACAGGAACACAAAACTCCACACACCGGCTGCCAGCAGCGCGCCACCCGCGACAAGCATGGATGCAGTCGTAGTCACATGCTGCTCGGAAAACAGCTTCTGAAGCCATCGGGCATTTTTCCGGGCGCTGATCCAAATGATGACACCCGCCAGAAGCGGCAGCGACATGGGAATCAAAAGGGCGAGGCGGCGGAGCGAGTATCCCAGGAAAACCGCGTTGCCGGGCTCTTTGGGGATCAGCAGCAGCCAGACCATCGAGATCGCGGATTGCAGCATGATCACCAGCGCCCAGGCGCCGGCTTTCCCTAAGAGAAATTGGGTGGATTTGGAGTGATCTTCCTGTTTTGAGGGCATAAACACACCTTGATTGGGATTGGCATGATTGTAATATAGTTGCAGATACCTCTCATCTGATTGAAGGAGATGAAGATTTTCGAGGTTTTTTGTCAAGTAATCTCATAATCAGCATACAATATGGACACTTTTATTAATATTTTGAATAATTATTCGCGCAAAAAAATCAGAGGATCACCCTTTAAATGAATTGCCCGCTCTGCGATGAGAACCGCCAGGATTACCTTTTTGTCCGGTTTGGTCTGACCTATGTGAAGTGTCCCGGCTGCGGTTTGATCCGGTCGGAATCAGCGGCTGAGGCGTCGTCCACGTTTCCGGATTTGCAGCCGCTGAGTTCCGAAGGTCTTAACGAAATCTCCTCCGAAGAAGAGCGGATGGCATCGCATCCAGCCTCTACCTTCCTGTCGCTGTTGGTCTCGAATGGTTTGCCGGAAAAGAGCCGCGTGCTGGCGATAGCTGAGCAAGGACAGTTATTTGTCGACGCCGGGCAATCCATGGGTTTGTCAGTCACCTGTGCAAATGACTTCAATGACCTGAAAACCTTGGCTGACGGCGGCAAGTTTGACGCGGTGCTGCTGATCTCGCAATTGCAGAAAACATTGCACCCCGGGCAACTTCTCGAAAAAGTTCATGGATTGCTGAATCCGGGTGGTTGGGTGCTTGCCGCTATTCCCTCGCTCGATTCGCGTGCCGCGCGCCTGTTTGGCGGCGCCTGGACCGAGTGGCGGCCGGAAAACCGTCTGTATTTTTCCAACACAACGATCCAGCTCATGATGTGGAAAAATGGATTTGAGCAGGTTGAGCTGCTGGATGACAGCCGGGCAGTGACCATGGACCA
>CAYPAG010000110.1:2072-6285 GCA_964408645.1 uncultured Pelolinea sp.
ATCGGCCACGTGGCAAGGGCAACGCGGTGCGCGAGGGGCTGTCCAGCGCCACCGGCGGCATTGTGGTGATTCAGGACGCGGATCTCGAGTATGATCTCAATGACCTGGATGAGCTGCTCATGCCGCTGCTGAATTACCAGTCGGCTTTCGTGTTGGGTTCGCGCCACGGCGGACAATGGAAGATGCGCCAGTTTGCCGGAGAAAAGGGCATGTCCGCCTTTTTTAATTTCGGCCATCTGCTCTTCACGGGGCTCCTTAACCTGCTCTATGGCCAGCGGCTGAAAGACCCGTTCACCATGTACAAGGTTTTTCGGCGCGACTGCCTGCATGGGCTGCGGCTGGAAGCCAACCGTTTTGATTTTGACTTTGAACTGGTCATCAAGCTGATCCGCAAAGGCTACCGCCCGCTGGAGATTCCCATCAATTACCGTTCACGCTCATTTAAAGAAGGCAAAAAAGTGCGCGTATTCCGCGACCCGCTCACCTGGATCTGGGCGCTGATCAAGTACCGTTTCGCACCGATTCATAAAAAACAGACTCGGGATCTGTCATCCTGAGCGAAACGAAGGATCCCGCACTCAATTATTCGCTGCCAAGTTATTTCACTTTGAATGTTCTACTCCATTGGTGTCATTCTAACGGGTTCAGCTGGATTAATCCCAAATTGGTTTCATGCATACCTGGGATCCGAACCAGGATGCTTCACTACGTTCACTCAACTCGAAGAGCGCAAATTGCGCGGAGTGCTCTTCGAGCAGCATGACATTTGCATTGAAATCATTTCCGAGATGCATCGCTCCGCTTACTCGGCTTCTCAACCAGATGATCTTAAATGGCGCGTACCTCAAGCAAGCGCGCAAAAAACGCATGATCCTCTCTTCGCGCATTCTTCACGTTGAGTTGTAGCTCCAGGATCCTTTTTCTCTCTTTCAAAGAGATATGGCATCCAGCGCTTCAAGGTTAGACCAAGTGGGGGTACAAAGTTATCTGCAATTTTTTCGTTATATCTGTGTCCATCAAATTTAATCCGTGTTCATCTATGGATAATATTCAACCCGTTTCACCTGCACCCCCAACCGTTATAATTATTTTTACATGAGATGCCCTATCGCGCGACACATGATTAACAACCCATCATCAATGAAAGTGAGTCCAAAATGAAGTGTCTGGTTACCGGCGCCGCGGGTTTCATCGGCAGCAACCTGGTTGACCGCCTGCTCGCGGATGGCTGCGAGGTCACCGGCTTTGACAACCTTTCCACCGGCCGCAGGGAATTTCTTTCCTCCGCGCTTTCATCGGATCGGTTTCACTTTATTAAAGGCGACTTGCTCGACAAATCAACCCTTTTAGATGCGGTCAAAGGCGCGGATACCGTCTTTCACCTGGCGGCCAACGCGGATGTGCGTTTTGGATTGGAGCATCCATCGAAAGATCTGGAACAAAATACCATCGCGACCTTCAATGTGCTGGAAGCCATGCGCGAAACCAGCGCCAGGCGCATCGTTTTCTCCTCCACCGGTTCGGTGTATGGCGAAGCGCAGGTCCTGCCGACGCCTGAAGAAGCGCCTTTCCCTGTGCAGACCTCGCTCTATGGCGCGTCCAAACTGGCCTGCGAAGGGCTGGTCGAAGCTTACTGCGAGGGCTTTGGGTTTGAGGGTTTCATTTTCCGTTTTGTCTCCATTCTTGGCGAGCGCTACTCGCACGGCCATGTGTTTGATTTTTACCGAAAACTCAAGCAGGATCCCGCGCGTCTCGAAGTGCTTGGGGACGGCCATCAAAAGAAGTCTTACCTGTATGTGCAGGATTGCATCGACGCGATCCTCACCGCGCTTGAAAGCTCTGAGGGCGGGGTGGAGATCTACAATCTGGGCACCAATGAATACTGTGAAGTGAACGATTCCATTGGCTGGATTTGCGAATTTTTGGACCTCAACCCGCGCCTGGATTACACCGGCGGGGAGCGCGGTTGGGTGGGAGACAATCCCTTCATCTTCCTTGATTGCTCACGCATCCGGGGATTGGGGTGGGAGCCCGCCGTGTCCATCCGCGAGGGTGTGATCAAAACGGTGAAATATTTACAGGAAAACGAGTGGCTGCTGGAGTCCAGGGAATGAAAATCTGCGTCTATGGCCTTTGGCATCTGGGCAGCGTTACGGCTGCTTGTTTGGCAGACGCCGGCCATCAGGTGATTGGCCTGGATAATGCGGCGGAGGTGGTGGAGACCCTCAGCCAAGGTGGTGCGCCCGTGATGGAATTTGGTTTGGAGGATAAGATCCGCCATGGCCTGGCTTCAAGAACGCTAAGCTTTACCACCAGCATCGAAAACGCAATGCGCGGCGCTGAAGCCGTGTGGGTGGCTTTCGATACGCCGGTGGATGAAAACGACCACGCAGATGTGGAATTCGTCCGCAAACAAGTCGAACGTATTTTTCCATTTCTTGAAGATCAGGCGCTGGTTTTGGTCTCGTCGCAGGTGCCGGTGGGCACCACCAGGCAATTGCAGCGCGTCTTTCACGAACGCTTCCCGCAAAAGGATGTTTATTTTGCCTATACCCCGGAGAACCTTCGGCTTGGGAAAGCAATCGATGTGTTCACTCACCCGGATCGGGTGGTGGCGGGCTGCGATGAGCCGGCAGCGCGTATGAAAATCGAAGAGATCTTCGCGCCGTTCTCACCCCGCTTTGAATGGATGTCCATCGAATCGGCGGAAATGACCAAGCATGCCCTGAATGCTTTTCTGGCCACATCGGTCACGTTCATCAATGAGATCGCTGTTTTATGCGAACAGGTCGGAGCGGATGCCGGCGAAGTGTCCCGCGGGCTGAAAAGCGACGCGCGCATCGGGGAGCGGGCGTATCTAAGCCCCGGCGGTGCGTATTCCGGCGGGACGCTGGCGCGTGACATCCGCTTTCTGGGTGAACTGGGCGATAAACTCGCGCTCAAGACACCGCTGGTCTCCGGGGTGGAGCAAAGCAATGACCTGCACCGCTCATGGGCGGTCAGGCGGCTCAACCAGCTGCTGGGCGTCCTGATCCAGAAGAAGATCGCTGTGTGGGGGCTGACCTACAAGGCCGGCACCAACACCCTGCGCCGCTCCGGCGCGCTGGATATCTGCCGTGAGTTGGCCGCCCAGGGGGTGCTGATTCGCGCCTATGATCCCGCGGTGCCGCAGCTGCCTGAGACAGCCGCTCAATTCGTCACACTTGCGTCTTCCGCTGAACTGGCGTTGGAAGGTGCGGACGCGCTTGTTCTTTTCACCGGTTGGCCGGAATTCAAAGAGATTGATCCCAGTGTGTTTTTGCGGGCGATGCGCGATCCGCTCGTGCTGGATGCCAACCGCTTCCTGGCTGATACCCTGGAGAAGGTCGAAGGGATTCGCTATATCACGGTCGGAAAGGGAGTGGTGTGATCTTGGAGAAGAAACTCAAAGGCCGGACTGCGGTCATCACCGGCGCCAATCAGGGGCTGGGGCTGGCGATCGCCGAGGAATTTGTCCGTCAGGGCGCCAGTCTGTTGATCTGCGCCCGTGACACGCGAAAACTGGAAGCAGCGCAGCAGCAATTATCCGCACTGTGTGGCGATGAGCAGAAGATCATTGCGCACCCGGCGGATGTTTCCTCTGAGGAGGATGTGCGCGAGTTGGCACTGGTGGGTTTGGATCGCTTTCCGCGAATAGACATCCTGGTTAATAACGCCGGGGTGTATGGCCCGCTCGGTCCAATTGAAGAGATCGACTGGGAGGAGTGGGCGCGCGCGGTGAACATTAATTTGCTTGGTTCGGTGATGATGGTCAGGGCGTTCCTGCCGCACTTCAAATCCAACCGTTACGGCAAGATCATTCAGCTTTCGGGCGGCGGCGCCACCAGCCCGCTCCCGCGCATCAGCGCTTACGCGGCTTCCAAGGCGGCAGTGGTGCGTTTCGCCGAGACCCTGGCGGTGGAAGTCAGGGAATGGAATATTGACGTGAATGCCATCGCCCCCGGCGCGCTCAACACGCGCCTGCTGGATCAGGTGCTGGACGCTGGTCCCGAAGCGGTGGGCGGGGCGTTTTTCGAGCGCTCGCTCAAACAGAAGGAACAAGGCGGAGCATCGCTGCGGACAGCGGCTGAATTGACCGCTTTTTTGGCTTCTTCCGAAAGCGACGGCATCACCGGCAAGCTGATCAGCGCGCCCTGGGATCCTTGGCAGGATTTCCCCGCGCGCCTCGAAGACC
>CAYPAG010000111.1:0-6284 GCA_964408645.1 uncultured Pelolinea sp.
ACGGGCATCCCCGCCTGCGTGCTGGTGATCAACAAAAACCGCCCGCCGGAGCAGAGGAACGCTGTGCTGTTCATCAACGCCGACGCCGAATACGGCGAGGGGCGCGCCCAGAACTACCTGCGCCCCGAGGATTTGGAAAAGATCACCCAGGTCTATCGTCAGCGCCGTGAGATTCCACGCTATTCGCGGTTGGTGACATTGGATGAGCTGGCCGCCAACGACTACAACCTCAACATCCGACGCTATGTGGATAATTCGCCCGAACAGGAGATTGAAGATGTTCGCGCTCACCTGGTGGGCGGCGTGCCGAAGCGCGAGGTGGCCCGTTATGCCGACCAGCTTGCCCGCTTTGGGTTATGCCCCGAGGTGGTATTCGTGGAGCGCGACGCCGATTACTACGATTTCAAGCCGGAGATCCAGACTAAAGCCGATATCCGCCCGTTGATCGAGAACCACTCCAATGTCAAAGAACGCCAGGCGGAGCTGGAAGCGCGTCTGGAGAGCTGGTGGAACGACGCGGCGAAAGCGATTGAAAGTTTCCCGGGGCAGAACCATCTGGCAGAATTCCGCCGGCATTTTCAACACACCCTGCTGCAGGCTTTGCTGCCGGTGGGCGTGCTGGATGAATTTCAGATTGCCGGCATTTTTGCCAACTGGTGGGAAGCCGTGCGCTACGATTTCAAGACCATCGTCGCCGCCGGCTGGAGCCCCAGCCTGATCCCGAATGAGTACATTCTGAACGCCTTTTTCCAGAAAGAACAAGAGGAAATTGAGCATATCCAAGATGAATTGGCTCAATATGATGATGAAATAGAAGAGATTATTAGCCAATTGGAAATTGAGCCAGAAGTAGATGACGAAGGCAAAGAGAAGCCCCTTAAAGTTACTTATGTACTTGAATGGTTGAAGAACGAAGTAGATTCTGTGTCTTCACTTGATCACAATGAGACAAAACGATTATCAATAATAATGCAAAATCTAAAGAGTAAGGAACAGGTACACAAGAAGAAGAAATCTGAATTGGGTAAACTTACTGCCAGACTATTTGGAAAAATCAATAAAGAAACGGGTGACGTTATCGTGCCCGGCTTAATACATACCAAACGGCATACGTTATCCGAGTCAGAGGCTAAACAGTTAATTCTTTCGAAACTGTCTAATGTGATTATTACTGAATTAGCCCGATATATAAATTCAGAGCAAAAATCCATTTTTATGATTTTTGAAAATCTTTGGGAAAAATACACAACTACTCTAAAAAATATCTTGGATCAGAGTAACTTAACTCAAACAATGTTGCGGCAACACCTGGAAAAGCTAAATTATTATCAGGACACAAAATAATGTTGAAAAGCAATTCTGATCTTGAAAATCTTCACTATACGCCTCTTTATTCGCTTGCAGAGATCATGATGGGGCAATCCCCAGATTCAAAATTCGTAAATGATGAGCAATCTGGGAGCCCATTCTTACAAGGAAATGGTGAATTTACTACAAAATATCCCAAGCCTATCCATTGGGTTACCCACCCAGGAAAAATGGCAAAGAAAGGGGATATTCTCATTAGTGTTCGTGCACCTGTAGGCGAAATAAATATTGCTGATCAGGACTACTGTATTGGGCGAGGTTTAGCTGCTATAAGGTTCAAGAATAGAATTGATCCGGATTATGGCTGGTATGCCATCAGTTTTTATAAAGGTCAAATCAATCGATTTGCTCAGGGTTCTACATTTTTAGCTGTAAATTCCAATGATATTCGGAGTATAGAAATTCCGATGCTCGAAGAATCCGAGCAGCTCAAAATTGCCGAAATCCTCACCACGGTGGACGACGCCATCGAGCAGACCGAAGCGCTCATCCGCAAACACCAGCGCATCAAGCAAGGTCTCTTGCAGGATTTACTCACTAGAGGAGTGGATGAGAATGGAGAGATACGGGGCCAGAACAACCATTGCTTTAAGAATAGCGAAATTGGTCCTATTCCTTACGAATGGGAAGTAATCGATTTTGAGCATTTAGTAAATCACATCACAGCACGATGGATACCAAGAAATACTGGCGGTTCTTTCCCTTGTCTGAATTTGGAAAACATCGAAAGTGAGACTGGACAAGTAAATGGATTTTCAGATGCTATTGAAAATTCAAGCACAAAAACGATTTTTCAAAAAGGGGATATCCTTTTTGGAAAATTGAGGCCATATCTTAAAAAATATTGGATTGCGGATGTGGATGGCGTTTGTACAACTGAAATTTTAGTTTTTCGAGCACAAAGTTCAATTGACCATAGATATATTTACTATTTGGTGCAAAGTGAAAAATTCATAAATTACACAATCTCTTCATCATTTGGCACAAAAATGCCACGTACCAGTTGGGAAATTATTAAACGTTATAAGATCGGAAAACCTACTTTTGAGGAACAAAAAAGAATTTCGAAAATTCTCTTTACAATTGACTCACAAATCGAAACAAGCCGGGTTGAGTTTTCTAAACTGAATTCACTTAAACTGGGTCTCATGCAAGACTTGCTCACCGGCAAAGTGCGAGTGGACGCGCTGCTGAAAAACTGATTAAGGGGGTAATTATGGAGATCACATTCCAGCAAATTGATGACGATGAATTAAGAAGGCGCTTGCAGGCCGCTGCAACCGGAAACCCGGCACCAGCGCATGACTTTTTCGCACAGTTTGACTATAACATCTATCTAAACAACCGGCAGTTCTTACAAGTTCATGAGCGAACGATTCCACTGCTGCAAAAATTAAAGCATCTCGATCCTGATGCATATACCGGGATTCACAAAGGCGTTCCCTTTTATTTCACAGCGATTTCCTCTTTCTTTTTACATAACTATGCCGAGGCTGTCTATTTCTTTGATGCGGCGGTATCCGAAGACTTGCAGAATGATCCGGGAGCAAGAACCCCCGCCATCATGTTCTTAGAGATGGATGGAGACCCAGCAAACCAGGCAGCCCGGCAATTATCGCAAATTGCCGGAGAAAAGCTTCAAGCGTTTGTTGATCAATACAATCTCTTCCCCGCTGCAATACCGACATCAATTCCTGAAATCCGCCGGAAATTTTTATCTCGCGCAGTGGGTGATCGACAGGAATGGCGCACGTTGGCAACATCCTTGATCTCATTTCTTCTTGAGTGGGAATATTTGGCAGTTCTTCAAAGCATCCGCGTGGCGGATGGAACCAGAGAGCCGTTTTTTACTCATCTTTTCAAGGGGTGTGTTCTGTTTGAAAGTTTGTTAAAAGCAAATCCGAATGAGGTAGTTATAGAAGGTCAATTGGGAAATATTTTGCGTGGAAATGTAGGGGTCAGGAACCGTTTAGGGATTCACAGAAATATCAATACAGCCGGACCTGCCTTTGCTGATGTTCTTGCTGACTTACCCAATGCACTAAACTCTATCGAATCTGACCTGGAAATTACTGCCCGGTTGCGAAACACGATTGGGCATAACATTGGATGGACATCGCCCATGAGCTCAGATGAATATGTCCAGTTGATAGGTAAGATTATGAACAGCATCCTTCATACAATATCAGGTCTCTATTAATAAAGAGGACGCAATGCAAACTGTCATGGCGAAAATTGTGGAATGGGGGAAAGAACTCCCCTACTGGGAGCAGGTCGCGCTCGATCAGATCATTGCGGGCGAGGAATTCACGGAAGACACTTACCAGACCCTGCTGCAGCTTCTTCTGGAAGATGAAGGATTGGCTGAGAAGAGCTGCGCCCGTTCTGTCCCTCATTTTTACCAGCGAACCTCAGCCCCGATCACCGAAGGATGTAAAACTCGGTTAAAAAAGATTGCCAACCTGAAAAACATCAACGCCCTGGCGGAAAACCAGGTGTTAACGTTTAATCCGGTGTTGACGGTTGTTTATGGAGAAAACGGCTCCGGAAAATCTGGCTACGCCCGTGTGCTGGGCAGCGCCGGTTTCACCCGCGGAGACCGTGAGATTTTGCCTGACATTACCAAACCAAATTCCGGCAAAGCAGCAATAACAGCGGAAATAGAAATCATTTCAAATGATGCTGAATCCACGATTCAACATCGTATCGACCGCCCTTGCCCTCAGCTCTCCTCATTTTATGTATTTGATTCGACCAGTGTTCAAGCCCATATGTCGGGCAGGAACGAATTCAGCTTCTCTCCTGCCGGACTGGCTTATCTGAAGCAACTCTCCGATGTCACCGATCAGGTGCGCTCCAGGCTGGCAAAAAAAGTTGAGGATTGCTGCCAACCCTGTGAGTATAGCGCGGTCTTTCAAGGAAACTCCGAGGTCAACCGGATCATTTCTACATTAAGCCCTCAGACGGATATAAAACGCCTTAAAGAGCTTGCGACCTTATCAGATTTCGAAAAAAAGCGCCGCAGTGAGCTGGCGATTGAAATTGCAAACGCGGCCCTGGACAAGGTGAAAGAGCAGATCGAGAAGTTGAATAAACACGTCCAGGCGCTGGAAAACCTGGCTGCTCAGCTAACCCAGGCGGACGAGCAGCTATCTGACGTTCATATTGAAGAGATTAACCAAACCATCCGCCATCATGAACGCTGTCTGCATGCGGTCAATCTTCTGGATAAAAACCATTTCCAAAATGATCAATTACCAGACGTAGGAACACCCAATTGGCAGCGGTTTCTAGAGGCAGCCCAAGATTGGTCCAATGACAAAGTGGAAAATAAGTATCCACAGGAGGGTGATCCCTGTCTTTTGTGCCAGCAGCCATTATCCAAAGAAGCCAGCCAGCTCATTCTTCAAATGTGGGAATATCTTAAGGGCGATGCGCAACTGGCATTAGTTGAATCTGGCAAATCACTGAAAAAGGATCAACAGGCGTTGAGCAGTCTCGGCCTGTTTCGAATGGAATTAGAGCTTCCTTTACTTTATCAGGTGATTACGGATTACAACCCACAGCTTCAAAAAGATATTATGGCTTTGATCGCGGACTATCAAACCCGTCTTACGATCATCACTAAGGCGTTATCAGATGTTCAACCTGGCAAATGCCAACCCTTGGATGCTGCTTGTGTTGATGCGTTGAAAAAGCTGATCGACGACCTGAAAACAAAGCTTAATGCAATTGAGGAGATGGATGTCCAAGAAAGAGTCGACAGGCTGGAAAACGAAAAAAGGGAATTGGACCATCGGTTTTTATTGGGCTCACTTTTTGAGAAAATCAGTGAATATGTCGAGAAATTAAAGTGGGCGCAGGCGGCCAGGACTGTTGGCGGAACAACCCACCATATCACGACGAAACACAATCAGCTATTTAAAGACCTTGTCACTGATGAATATATCCGGCTGTTTGAAAAAACCCTGGCAGATATGGGCCGGCCGCTCAAGGTCAAAATATCGACCCCAGGCCAAAAAGGGAAAACCTTAAGACAGATCATCCTGGAAGCATCTGCAGACGCAAATGCCCGACCTGATAAAGTGCTTAGTGAAGGGGAAAAACGTGCTGTAGCACTGGCAGATTTTCTCACCGAGGTGGAGCTCGATTCAACAAGCAATGGAATTGTCCTGGATGATCCGGTCACTTCTTTGGATTTGGAATGGCGGGAAACCATTGCCAAAATGCTGGTGGAAAAATCTAAAGACCGACAGGTTATTATCTTTACCCATGATTTACCATTTTTATACTACATAAAAGAATATGCCAAGGATGGTGGTTTTTCAATTTCAACCCATTGGATCAAGCGGGGTGGTGATGATGGAAGACCGGGTTACGTCTATTTAGACAACTCGCCTGCTTTGGAAAGAGATTACCGAAAAGCCACGAAGGCTCGCGAGATGTACGAAAAAGCACGTTCGGCGGATGCAGCTCTCCAGGAATACTATCTGCGAGATGGATTTGGAGCGCTCCGAACGACTTACGAAGCATTCATTATCTTTGACATTTTTAATGAAGTCGTGATGAGATTCAATGAGCGGATTAGTTTCGGTCGATTAACCGAAATCTATTGGGAACCTGCAATTATCAATGATGTAGTCGAAAGCTGCGAGAGGCTTTCCAGATATCTTGAAGGACATTTACACAGTGATGCGCTCGGGGCGGTAAAACCAACGCCATCCGATCTGCTCGAGGAGATCGAGCATTTCAAGAGTTTGCAAGATAAATTAAAAGATCTGAAGAAACTAGCAGCTAAAAAGAAGTAGGAGTCACCCCATGCCCAAAGAAATCGCCATCCAGATCCAGGGAAAAGAGCGCACCGTCAGCGAGCTGCTCAAAGCCAAGAAATACTCGATCGACTATTATCAGCGCGA
>CAYPAG010000112.1:0-3891 GCA_964408645.1 uncultured Pelolinea sp.
CTGCTGGAACTCGCGCGTGAATATCATCTGCCCATCCGCGATCCGCCATCTGAATGCATCGAGATAATGGGGAAAGACGCCATTGACGGATGGTTGGGGGAATATGGGATCACTGCCCCCTCCAGTTGTCTCACGGATTTTTACGGGTATAACGGGGAGATCAACAGCGAATATTTATCAAGTATCCTGGAATTGATGACCGACGGTGTGCATGAATTGATGTGCCATCCCGGTTTTGCTGACCAGGAACTGATCAACAACTCTTCATACAACTCGCCGCGCGAACTGGAGCTTGAGGTTCTCACCAGCCCTGAGGTCAGCGGATGGATCCAGGATCATGGGATACAGCTGATCCCTTTCTCAAAAATGTAACGCACCATCAACCAAAGGTGGTTGGATAATTATTCAGCTTAAATCAACGGCAAATTGTGATGAGTTTTAGCGAATCAAGTCGATCTTGAAAACGCCAGCGCAGCCATACAACGCCGCCTGGTCGCCCAGTTCAGCCAAGACCATTTTTGGTAAAGGAAACATTTCCAGGCGTTTCTTCATCAGCGGCTGGATGCGTTCCAGCAGGAACGGTCGCCGGGTGATCACCCCACCGCTGAAAACGAAGAGATCAACCGGGTGGAAAATCAGCGTATTAATCACCACCTGAGCCGCTTTCTGCACCACAATATCCCAACGCGGGTCATCATCCGAGACAGATGCCATATCCTGCCCGAAATATTCCCTGAGGACGTCCCCGCCCAGATAAGCCTCGGGGCAGCCGCGCTGCCCGCAGTTGCACTGCCTGCCCTCCCAATCCATAATGTGATGACCGTTCTCAAAAGAGAACATAAAATATCTGTTTTCGTCGATCTTCTTGATATCCCCCGCGCCAATACCGGTGCCCCAGATGAAATACACAAAGCGTTCGCTGTGTTTTGCCGCGCCAAAAAGCGCCTCGCCTGTGGCAGCGCCCTGCACATCATGCACCAGCTTCACCGGCACGCCAAAGCGTTCCTGGAGAGTGGGTTTTATCGGTTTCATGGCCCAATCCGGCAGATTGTTGGCGGTTGTGACCATATCATCCCGGTCAATGATACCCGGGAAACAGGCGCCGATGCCCTGAATGTTCCGGCCTTGGGAAAGTTTTTCAATGTGCCCGCATAATTCTTCTATGCCCAGGCAGTAATCCTGGTTAACCGGGTGGGCTTCAATCTCAAGAATGCGCGCTTCACCCGACAGGTCCACCAGGGCGACGCGCATATTGGTGCCGCCGACATCGATCGAAATGTACATGAGGTTTCCTCCAGTTAGGATATATAAATTATACCGATGAGGATTACAAAAACCGCTGGCCTCGCAGTCCCCGAACATCAGGACCAAGTCAAGCCAGCGGTTTAGAGTTTACGGTCGAGCTTTAATCAATGGCAAAGAACAACGCACGCAAAGTGACATAGACGAAGTACATTGCCATCAGGTAAAACGCGTGGCCGCGTTTGAGTTTGCCGTTGGAAAACCACAGGATCGCCCACAGGATGGCGCCGGTGATGGTCTCCCAAGGCAGATCCCACTGAATGAGGGGCGCGGGCACCCAATAGGACGAAATCAGCGCGCCGCCGCCAATCGCGACCAGCGGATTGGTGACATTGGAACCGACCAGCGTGCCCAGCGAAACGCCATTTTCACCATGGCGAACGCCTGCCAGCGCGGTGATTAATTCGGGCATGGCGGAAGCGATACCCAGCGTGACCACACCGATCAATGAACCGCCGATCCCAGTTTCCACCACCACCAGTTCAGTGATGCGCAGGACATAGGTGGCCGCGATGATGGTGACAGCCAGCGCCAACAGCGCCACACCGGCATCGATAAAAACTTCCTTGAGGTCTTCAGGGATATTTTCCGCGATCTCCTCATTTTCGATCTGGTTATCTTCCTTTTTGTAATGTTTGCGTTCATCAATATAAAGGTAGTAAGTGTAGGCAATGAAAGTGCCAAACAGAATCGCGCCATCCAACCGGGAATATGTGCCGTCAAACCCCAGAATCAGGCACATAATGGTCGTGCCGATCATCGGCCCCATGCTTTTCCACAGGAAATAGCGCCGGAAATAAAGCGTGCCGGAAAGCAGCACCACCATCCCCATGATCAGGGTCTGCTGCACCACATCCGAGCCGATGTTGCTGCCCAGCACGATGGCTGAACCGATCTCATAATCCAGGGTGCCGCCCAAAATCTTGAATGACGCCGTGAGGTGCGAGGTGATCTCGGGTATGCTGGTCGCCACCGAGAAGACCGTCATGCCCATGAAGGTGGATGATAAGTGAAAATAAGAAGCGATGCCGATCAACTTCTTGACCGAAATATTGGCGCTCACGACCAGCACGACTACAGCCAGCAGGCCGATCAGCGCGATCACCGGGATTGAAAAATTGCTGAATTCCATTGTTTTTGCTCCAAAAAGCCAGGCCGATAATCCATGAGATTTCTGCCTGGCTGAATAACCAACAAGCCAAAAATAGCGGGAGATTTATACCACCATTCTTTAAAAAATATTGTTAAATCGGGCGATTTTTTAGGAAATTCAGGGGACGAACACGGGCAGACTGACGATATAAAAAACGTCTTTCCGTTCAATCACATACACATCGAACTCCGATTGCGGAGGCATCTCCTCCTCATCCGCGCCGCAGCAGGGGCCGAGGATGAACACGCTGCCGTCCGGGTTCTGAAATTGGACTTTGAGGTGATATTCATTCAGGGAAAATTTTTCGATCTCCAGGACCTGACGAATTGGCAGGCATTGATAGCCGTTGATGCCGCAGGCGTTCCGCCAAAGCGCGGCTTGGTCTTCTTCAGGCAGCGAGGGATTCATATACTCCAGCTCGGCATAATCCCCGGCGTACATCTCAGCCGCCCGCTGATATTCACCGCTTGAAAGGCGCTCATAGAATTCGACCGCCGCAATTTCGGCTTTTTGCTCGTTGGAGGTCGGGCGGATCAAATTACATGCGGATAGAAAAAGAGCCAGAGAACAAAAAACCAAGGAAAGACTCCGCTTCATTCATTGGATGATAACACCGGCCGGCGCAAATGCCAATCCGTGGCCATTTGGTAAGCATGCGCGAGACGGAAGAGCCCGGGCTCATCGAAATGGCGGCCCATCAACTGCATGCCGATCGGCAGCCCCTCCCCGTCAATACCCACCGGGAAAGCCAAACCCGGCACCCCAGCCAGATTGGCTGGCAGGGTAAAGACATCCTCAAGATACATGGCCAGCGGGTCATCGCCGTGACCACCGATCTTAAAGGCAGTGGTCGGCGCCACCGGCGCGGCGATCGCGTCCACACGTTTGAAAGCCTGGTCAAAATCAGACTTGATCAGGGTGCGCGCTTTCTGCGCCTGGCCGTAAAAAGCGTCGTAATAACCGGCCGAGAGCGCGTAAGTGCCCAGCATGATGCGGCGCTTGACCTCAGGTCCGAAGCCGCGCCCGCGCGAATGCAGGAACATGTCGATCATGCCGCCATCCTCCACTCGCAGGCCGTAGCGCACGCCGTCATAACGCGCCAGGTTGGCGGAAGCCTCGGCCGGCGCGATCAGGTAATAGACCGGCAGGGCATACCGGGTATGCGGCAGCGAGATCTCAACGATCTCCGCCCCGAGTGATTCATAGGTCTGGATGGCTAACCGGACAGCGCTTTCCACTGCCGGCTGGATGCCTTCAATGAAATATTCGCGCGGCACACCGATGCGCACGCCTTTGATCTGCGCGTCCGGTGTGCAGGCAGCGCCTGCCACCAATGAGTCAGATGAGGTGGCGTCGCGCTCGTCAAATCCCGCCATCAGGCGGAAAATAATTTCGGCATCCTCGGCTGTGCGCGCCAGCACACCCACCGAATCCAG
>CAYPAG010000112.1:3991-6194 GCA_964408645.1 uncultured Pelolinea sp.
CATCGCTCTCACTCCAGCACAGGCGGCACGCGGAATTGGCGGTTTTCAACCTTTGGCGCGTTTTGAAGCGCGTCTTCCACCGCCAACCCATTGCGGGGCTGATCGTCCCGCAGTCGCGCGAATTCCGGTTGGACGCCTGAGGTTGGCGGAACATGGCTGGTATCCAGTTGTTGAAGCTGGGCAACGTGGTCAAGAATGGCGGAAAGCTGCTGCTGGAAGCGCGTTTTTTCATCTTCGCTCAAATCAAGGCGCGCCAACAGGGCGATGTGGTCAACTTCTTCACGGGTCAAAGTCATGGGTGTAATTATAACCACCGAAGACGCGCAGATGTTATTCTGCCCAGCCGGCGGCGTACCAGCTTAAATAATCCGCGACGTGTTTCCCCCAGTAAGATTCGGTGTGAGCGCCGGGATAGACGTGCCACTCATACGGCATGTCATAATCCTCCAGCCGGTTGGCAAAAACACGCGCCGGGTCGTGCATGAAATCGCGGTCGCCGGCGTCAATCCAAATGCGCGGTTTTTGATCGGGCAGGATCTCCGCGAACCAAAAAGGCGCTGCGTTGAAATCGCCGCGGAAAGGCGCCAGGGAATGGCCGCCGATGGCGCCGAAGGTTTGCGCGTTGATCAGGCCAATGCGCATAGCCCACCCCGCTCCACGCGAAATCCCGCCAATCGCGCGCCATTCGCGTTCCGGACGAGTACGATAATACTCATCGATCCAGGGCACCAGTTCCTCGCCGATGGCTTGGCCGAATTTGGATGTCCACTGATCGATCACGTAATTGGATTCCCTGGGCATCACCAGGATGAAGCCATCCGCTTCACCGGCGGCCAGCATGGCGTCCAGCGTTTCATCCGCGCCCAGCCGGTCCCACTGGTCATCGTTGAATGATTGCCCGTGCAGCAGGTAAAGCGTTGGATACTGCCTGTCGAGGTCAAAATCGTAACACGGCGGCAGGTAGACGCGAAATTCCAGCGGATGGGTCATGACCGTGGTTTGGAACTTGTGGAATTCAAAGCGCCCGCGCGTCTCCAGGCAGGGAACCGGGGTATGTGTCGGCTCTGGCGCGGCTGTGGAAAGCGCGGTGGGTGCAGGGGTTTGTCCCGGCAGGTCAACCGGTTTTGGCTGACAACCAGCTGTGATAACTAGTCCAACCAACAGCGCAATCCAGCCAAATTTCACTCACCGCCCTCCCAACCAGCAGCATACCAGCGCAGGTAGTTCTCCATCTGGGATGACCAGTAGTCCTCGTTGTGGCGGCCTTCGTTCAAATGCCAGTCGTGAGGGATGCCCTTTTCATTCAGCACTTGCTCAAAGCGGTAGGCAGCCTTGACCTCCGGGTCAAAGCGGCCGGTATCGAGGTAAACGCGCGGCATCTGGCGGTCGGGGATGGCATCCAGCCATTCAGGCAGCGCGCTGATATCACCGCGGAAAGTCGGCAGGCTGTGCCCGCCCAACGAAGAGAAGACGCCAGGTTCGGTCAATCCAATGCGCATAGCCCATGAGGCACCGCGTGAAATGCCGCCCAGTGCGCGACAGGCCATCCCGGCGCAAACATTAAAGTTCTCCTCCACCCAGGGGAGGACTTCACTCATCAGCGCTTCCGGAAATTGATTGCCCTCATCATCGCGGTAATAAAATTCTTCATAAGGCATCACCATCAGAAATGGAGCTGCCTGACCTGAAACGATCAACGCGTCGGCGATCTCCGGCGCGCCCAGGTCAACCCACATGCGGTCATTGAAAGTCTGCCCGTGCAGCAGGTAGAGTGCAGGATAGCCCTCAGCGCGGGACGCGTCATAACAGGGCGGGAGGTAAACGCTGATGAACAACCCACCATTGAGGGCCTCGGATTCGATCTGATAGCGTTCCACCATACCCTGAACAGCGCAAGCCTGGCCTTCGATCTTGGCTGGTTTCTCTTCCTCCAAATCATCCGCCGGTGTGACCTTGACCGGGGTGGTCGGATCCACCAGGATGGGCGTAGGCGCGGATTTATCAGAAATGGAAGGAAAACAGGAGGAGAAAAAAAGAGCGCAAAAAATGATAATGGGGATGCGTTTTCTAAATTCAGTCATTTCACACGCCGGGGTGTAAAAAGCCCGCGCCTTGACGGGTGGGGCATGCAGCGATTATACTCTAACCGCCGGGGTGTAGCGCAGTTGGCCAGCGCGCTGCGTTTGGGACGCAGAGGTCGGCG
>CAYPAG010000113.1:0-6182 GCA_964408645.1 uncultured Pelolinea sp.
GTTTTGCGATCACCACCTGTCAGGAGTCGTTTGCCATTGGCTGGCTCGGATTGCACTTTGCCGGTTTGATTCGGGTGGTAGCGGCTAAGCCCAAACAAAATAACCTGGGAAAATTTTTAATAGCCGGAACGATTGGTTCCGCAGCAGGCCTGACGGTCCTGCTTCTCTCCCCAGGGGTTGCTTCAAGATATATCGCGCAGGAATATTCAACTTCCCTGAATATCCCCTTGATCTTATCGAATACGATTTTGTATTTCCTGCGTTTCCTGCGTGATGTCAGCCGGCCAATCTACATTCATCATTGCTTTATCCGCCCGGGCTGGCTGCTGCTGTCCGCGTTGTTCGGGTTTGTCTGGCTGGCAGATTCACCTTTAAGCAGATCTTATCGCGCAGCATTGTTCGCTCTTGGGCTTTCGCTCTTGATGGCACTCGCCGCTTTTATTCCCGGCGCTGTCATCCTGGGTGACACGATCCCTTATCGCACGCAGTTTATTCCGACGATGATCCTGGTTTTCGGTGTATTCATGTTCGGTATGCTGCTTCCGCGGCCGAAATCACAGCGCCACAAGTCAACGATTGCTTATCTTGTGATCGTGATGATCCTGGCGGGATCATTGATCAACCTGGCGCAGCTTTCCCGCACCATCGCGCCCATGCGCCAATATGCCCGGGACTGGGACGCGCGGGATGAACTGGTGCGCGCAACCGATGCCCTTCCCCACCGCTTGGCCGTCCCCTGGGATGAGTACGAACAGAACCTGGGCGACTTCCGTAAATACTACCGCTCGCGCGAATAAAAAAGGGCGGCTGGTATGGCCGCCCAAAAGATTTGTGACGTTCTGAATTTAGATGATTTTCAATCCGCGCAGCAGCACGATCAGGACCAGCACCGGTGAAACATAGCGGGTGATTGTGAATAGCAGGTTGACGACTTTTGAATTCTTCAAGCTGCCGTCATTGGTTACCTGGGCGTAATAATCCTTCTTGCCCCAGAACCAGCCGGCAAAGATGGTGATGAAGAATCCACCAACAGGCAGCAGAATGTTGGATGACCCAAAATCAAACAGGTCAAAGAAATTCATGCCGAAGAGCTTGACATTCGCCAGCAGGCTGTTGGAGAGAGCCGCGGTGGAACCGACCAGTGCCAGTGAAATGACGGTGATGGCTGTGCCCACCTTGCGCGATAATTTAAAGGTGTTCTCCAGGTAAGCGGTGATTACCTCAAGCAGGGATAACTGGGCGCCGATGGACGCGATAAAGGTGAGGATAAAGAAGATCACCATGAAGATGCTGCCCAGAGGCATGGAGCTGAACACCGCCGGGATGGTGATGAAAAGCAGCGAGGGGCCGGCAGCCGGCTCAAATCCAAAAGCGAACACCGCCGGGAAAATCGCGATGCCGGCCAGCAGGGAGATGGCCAGGTCAGCGAGGACAACACGCGAAGCAGTGGCGGGGATGTCCTGCTCCTTGCGGTAATACGCGCCGTAGGTGATCATGCAGCCCATGCCGATGGAGAGCTTGAAAAACGCCAGGCCCATGGCATCCAGAACCGTATTGACGGTCACTTTGCTGAAATCAGGGGTGAACAGGAACGCCAGCCCCTGCGAAGCGCCATCCAGGGTGAGGCTGCGGATGCTGACCAGCACCAGCAAGCCAAAGAGCAGCGGCAGCAGGCGTTTTGTGGCAGCTTCAATGCCCTTGCTCACACCCAGCAGGATGATCGCGCCGGTGATCAGCAGATCAGCCCATTGAAAACCCAGTGATTGAACGGGATTGGAGATCAGGTCGACAAAGGCCTGCGAGGTGACCGCCTGGTCGCTGGTGAGCAGCCCGGATCCGAGGGATTTGAAAATATACGCTAAAACCCAACCGGCAACCTCGGTATAGAAAGCCATGATCATGAAAGCCGCTAAAACGCCGCCCGCGCCAATGATCCACCACAACTTTCCCGGGGCGAGTTTCTTGAATGTGGACACGGCGTCGCCGCGCGCTGACCGTCCAAGCGCCTGTTCGGCCACCATCACCGGCAGGCCAATCAAAATGACACACGCGATATAAATAAACAAAAATGCCGCGCCGCCGTTGGTTCCGGTCAGCGTTGGGAATTTCCAGATATTTCCAAGCCCGACAGCCGAGCCCAGGGTTGCCATCAGAATTCCCAAACCGGTGGCAAACATCTTTGGTGAAGCGTTCTTTGAAGATTGGTCGTTCATTTCTTTCACAATAATGTTCTCCTTTACATATGATTAAACCCGCCTTTAGGCAGGGTTTATCCAAGCGAATGCCCGATCATTGTCAGGGGCTTTGCCAATTACTTCGCCTGAGGGCGGCTTTGGCAAATGAGGGACGCGCGATTAAAGATGCGTCCAAAGGTCAAGTTTTACCAGAGTTGAGTGAATCGGTCAACCGTTGATGACCCAAATTTTAATAATTTAAGAAAGGTTCGATGCCGATCAGGAGATGAAAGTCAGATCAAGCTTTTTGATACACAAAAAAGGTTTTTTGTCATCAGGTAAGAATTTTTGGCGAAATACGTTTTAGCCGATATACAATATAGATAGTCAGTAATAATTTTTTAGCTGGGAAATCCAACTGGCACTCGGTGTTCGAGTCTACACCAAATCTAATAAATGCCAAATTAAAAATTTATTCAGAGTTTGGAGGGATGATGGGTGATATGGGAATAAGTTTGATCGTGATTGCCATAACGGGTCTAGGGATCATAGGGATTTTTCTATTTGTTCAACAAAGGAAAAAAGCGCTTGAAAACGACCTCAGGGAACTTTCCTCACAAAGGGGCTGGAGCTACTCGTCATTTAAGGAACCTTTTAAATGGGGATACCGCCTGGTTTCACCTGATTGGGCATTGGAAGCAGCTTCAGAGGCCAGCGGGCATTCAGTTGAACCCTCGCAAAATGACGTCTCACAGAAAACCATGATTGCCGCGCCCAATCTTGCCATCCCCGGCCTTTTGCTGATACAAGCTCGCGGCAAAAACTCAAAATCATTAAGTCCAATGGAAGAAAAGCTGGCTGGGTTGGCTGCCAGGTCATTTTCAGGCGGTTTTTATGGCGACTTGCAGGAGATCCCTGCCGGAAGTGCGGACTTCAGAAATCAATTCATCATCATGAGCCAAACGGGTGATTTAGATTCCAACCTTATATCGCCCCAGGTGGAAAGCGTCTTGTTAAATTGGAAAGGCGTCCGGCCGTGGATCAAATTCGACAGCGGCGGAATGCAGATTGAAATCAAGGGCAAACACATCACAAACAAAGAAGAGATCAAAGCGCTGGCCGATCTGGCTGATGCCTTTGCTTCGGCCTTTCGCGGTAAAAAATAATTAACTTACAACCAGGAGGAGTAAATTCAATGAAAAAATGGGTTCTTGCGGCAAGTCTGTGTTTGGTGATCTCGTTGTTGATTGCATCCTGCGGTCAGTCCGCTGGTGGCGGTGATCTGCTGGGGGATGAATTTGTCAGCCAGGATGGCAGTTACAAATTAAGAAAACCATTTGGCTATGCATTTCAGCAGGACGGCGATGTGGCCAACTTCCTCGCGCCGGATGGCGACCCGGAAATCGGCCCCATGCTGATGGCCACCAGCGGGGAAACCGGGGTGGAGTTGGATAACGACGCGCTGTTTGAGCAGACCGCGGCCAGCTTGTCGGTGATGGAATTTTCACGCCCCAAAAAGGTGACCATCAATGGCGTCAAGGGCCTGTTGGCCGTAGGTGAAGCGGAATACGGAGAGCAAATTGTGGAGGGCCAGCTCTTTGTGGCCATGCTCACCCCAACCAGGCAATTCAGTTTCATCGGGTTCGCGCCCAAAGAGCGCGCCAAGGAGCTCGTGAAGATCTTCGATGCGGTGCTGGATTCAGCCAGCTTCACCGCCGCGGCAGACGGAGAGATGGCCGCTGGTCAAGGCGCTGACAACGCTTCAGCTGCGGCGCCGCAGCCCCTCAGGCAGTGGGCATCCTCGGCCTATGCCAGCTCGGAGTATTCCAGCACGGACTACTCCGCTTCGCGCGCCACCGGCGCTCCGGATGTCGATACCTGCGGAGACAATGTCAACGCTTGGGCGTCTCGCGAACCAGACACCGAAGAATGGCTGGAACTGACCTACGACGTGCCGGTGGTGCCCACCGAGATCAACATCTACCAATCCTACAATCCTTCCCAGGTGGTACAGGTGCAGATCGTGGATACCAATGGTGAATCCTATGCCATCTGGGGTGGGCCGCCGGAATCGGTGGAATTTTGCCCTGATCAGTGGACAATAACTGTAGAACTGGATGAAGAGATCTACGTGAAGCAGGTGGTGGTGTTCGTCGATCAAAGCGTGATGGGCTGGGGCTGGTCGGAAATTGACGCGGTGGAACTGGTCGGGTTTCCCGCCGGCATGCCGCAGCCATCCGCTGACCCAGGGCAGCCAGCCGCGCAGTCCGAGTCGGCTTCGTCCAGCGGCGGCAGCGGTGAATTCTCGCCGGACAGCCTCGCTTCTGGCGCTTTCGTTTACCGGGTCAGCGGCTATGAAAGCGACCTGATCGAAAACAACAGCGTTTCCTATAACTCAACCGACACCGGTTATGTGGTCGCCATGATCAGCGGCGGCACCGGGCGTTACGCGGTCAACTTCATTCTTCCCAAGCAAGGCATGAAAAACGGCATGCTCGACCTGGTGCCTTATGATGACAAGGACGCGGCCAAATTCTATATGGGCATGATCTACATCAATGCCTTCCCTTACAAGGCGTCTGAGGGTTGGATCGATATCCAGTCCGACCCAAAAAGCGGGCTGCTCACCGGCGCCTTCTCGTTCAAAGCGCAGAGCAGCGACTTCCCCGACCGCTGGGTTACGGTTGAAGGCGCGATGAAAGATATCCCGCTGAAATAATCCAAACCGCTCAATTTTTAAAACAAAACAGAGGCTGGCCTCGTGGGGCCAACCTCTGTTTATTTAAGTTCAAATGGCAGTGAATTTTCTTTGATCTACCCGCCCAGGATGAAGGCAATGGCTTCCTCGAGCACCACATCGCGGCCGGAAAGCACGCTCTCCTCATTCACCGGGATGATCACGTCCGGCTGCACGCCTTCGCCTTCCAGGAAGATGCCACCATCCGGCAAAGTGAAGCGGCCGGTGGGGATGTTGAATTCCATGCCTTCAGGCAGCAGGAACTTGCCGCGCGCGGTTTCGGCTTCAACGCCGGCGGTGGGGAACTGCCCCATCACCGTCATGCCCGGCACCTGGCTGAAACCATACGACTCGATCTCGCAGGCGCTGTAGCAGTACTGGTCCACCAGCAGCACCATCTTGTCGAATCGGTACTGGTTCTGATTCGGAAACACCTTGTCGCGCGGCCCTTCCGGCTCAAACTTCCCCGTGGCATCACTGTAATACTCGAGCTGCCCCAGCAGAATGTCCTGATCGTGCAGATATCCGGCCAGGCCCAGCGGCGCGCCGCCGGTGTTCTGGCGCATGTCGATGACAATCCCGGGCACGCCGTAGGTTTCAAAATCTCGCAGCGCCCGCTCAAAAATGCGGATCAGCAGCCCCAGGTCATCATAATTGGAATTGATTCGGATCACACCCACGCCGCTGTTCGGCTCCAGGTAATATTCGGTCGGCAGCACCAATGCGTCTGTGGCGCCGCCCTGGTAGACTGCGAACAGGCTGTCGAGTTCATACACGGAAGTCATTTCAACGGTCTGATTTTGAAGCCCGGGATTTCTGTATTCCACCGAGGTGGTTTCGCCGATCCCACCGCGCGTCAGGAAATCGGTGCGTTCCTTGCGCAGGCCGAAATCCGTGGATTGCGGCTGGAAGGGTTTGACGTTGTCAAGCGCTTGCTGCACAGGCAGCCCGCCAAACTGGATGATCTCGGCACCCACGCGGATGCCCGCCTGCGCGGCCGGCCCGCCCGGGGTGACAAAGACCACCACCACGCGCTTGTCGTCCAGTTCGCGCACGGCAAAGCCCCATCCGCCGAGCACATTTTGCTCGTTGTACAGTCCGCCCAGCTGTCCGCCATTAAACCCAACATGGCCATCCTTGAATTTCAGCATCAGGTCGCGCAAGGCGAGAAAGTAAGCGTAGGGATCGCGATCGCCTTCAGCCGCGCGCACGCGCGGGGAAAGCTCCGCATACACCGCGTCCCAATCCGGCTGCTTGCCCTGAATGCCGTT
>CAYPAG010000114.1:0-4528 GCA_964408645.1 uncultured Pelolinea sp.
GGGGAGGTGCCAGAGAGGCCGATTGGGCTCGCCTGCTAAGTGAGTGCTGGGGTTAAACTCAGCCGAGGGTTCGAATCCCTCCCTCCCCGCTCATTATGATCGCCGCGATTCGCGGCTTAAGCCTTGTTCGTACCCAGATCGAAGAGCACTCCGCGATTTATGCGCTCTCGCCCGCGCTCTTTGAGTGAGTCGAGTGAGCTTACCGCGGGGTACGTGTTAATTAATTACAATTACCAGAATTCTCTCGTCAAAGGAGATTTCCAATTCCATGTCTTTATCAAGAAACAGCGCCAAGGTGCAAGCGTATCTCGACCAATTTGGCCTCAAGCTGGAGGTTCAGGAGCTATCCCAATCAACACGAACCGCCCAGGATGCCGCGGATGCCGTTGGCTGCGAGCTCGGGCAGATTGTTAAATCCTTGGTTTTCCAGACCGGCACATCCCCGTTGCTGTTCCTGGTCAGCGGTAAAAATCAGTTGAATATTACAAAGGTGAGTGAGACTTTAAATTCTGAAATCGAAAAAGCGGACGCGGAGTTTGCCCGCGATCAAACCGGCTTTCCCATTGGCGGCGTTCCGCCGGTGGCGCACGAAAAGCCAATTGAGGTTTTCATTGACCGGGATCTGCTTGATTATGAAGATGTCTGGGCAGCCGCGGGAACACCCAACGCAGTATTTCGCATTAAAAGCAAAGACCTGCCGCTAATCACCAACGGCAGGATCCTTGATGTAAGTTGATCGAGTTAAGATACGTAGCTGATGGCCATCTTCGCGGCCTGGCTGGCATCGGGGGCGTAGCCATCCGCGCCGATCTGGTCGGCATAAGCCTTTGTCACCGGCGCCCCGCCGATCATCACTTTCACGCCGTCCCGCAGGCCAGCATTCTTGAGCGCCTGGATCACCACCGGCATATTGGTCATGGTGGTCGTCAGCAGAGCTGACATGCCCACGATATGCGCTTGATTGGTTTTCACCGCTTCAACAAATTTTTCAGCGTCCACATCCGAGCCGAGATCGATCACCTCAAATCCCGCGCCTTCCAGCATCATGCTCACCAGGTTCTTGCCGATGTCGTGCAGATCGCCCTTGACCGTTCCAATGACGATCCGGCCGACCGGTTCAATATCCGCGGCCACCAGCAGCGGCTTTAGCAGGTCCATCCCCCCCTGCATGGCGCGCGCGGCGATCAGCAGCTCTGGCACAAAATACTCACCTTCCTCAAACAACCGGCCAGTTTCAGCCATGGCGCGCATCATGCCTTCTTTTAAAATGGTTTCAGCCGGCACCTTGGCGTCTATGGCTTCCCTCACCGCTTCAACCACCACTTCGCGTTCTCCGTTCAGCACACCCTGATAAATTTTTTCGATTACTGCTTCCATTCAACTCTCCTTGTGATGATAGGATGTTAATCTTAGATTCCCTTGGTCGGGTTTGGAAATCCTGCGATCCAGATAAATCCTTAATACCCCACCAGAATTTTTTCCTCGCTAAATAATCATTTTATTTTATCAATAAGCTTTACGGGGCCGGTTCTTTGTTGAGTCTTCCCAGCTATCCATTTAGAATCCTCTTTGCTGTCCTTCCCATGGCGGCGGTTTGTTCTCCTTGAATTCTTCCACCGATGGACCATGCAGGTTGGTCAACCGCTTGAGCCCGTAAAGATAACTGATGATCAACAGCAGAATAAGAGCCGGCCATCCGCTGAAAAAATTGAAGTAGGCTGATTGGATGAATAAATCGCGTCGGTAAAGAAGCCATTGGATCGCCAACTTAATCCCGGAAAAAACCACCCAAATCGCTGTCACCTCAGCGTACGCGGGTCGCACCTTTGGGTGCCAGTACCATTCCAGCGGCCATCGCCTGGTCAATGCGCTGGTGAAAGCCACCGCCGGCCGTTTCACCAGGATACTGATCAGCAGAAAAAGCGTGGTTAATCCGCCGTTGATGAGGTTTGGCAGAAAAAAAGCGCTCGTGCTGTTCAGCAAATAGCGCATCCCTATCGCCAACCCGGCAGCGCTGATGCCACCCAGAGCATATACAAACTTCTGTTTCCGCAGCAGGCGTGAGATCATAATCATCGCGCCTGAAAGAAGAGAGCTGATCATCGCTGCCTGAAATCCAAAAGCTGCGTTGATGACAAGGAAAAGTATCGGCGGGAAAAACGAATCCAATAAAGAATTTCCTCCCGAAAAAACCGAGCGCAACTCCTCAAGAAGCTCTTTACTATCAGGCATAAAAAAATTATAGACGAGGTTTGGCCATTTCTACCAGAAATTACACAACATATCGACCACAAAAGAAAATTGGTTGGAGCGTCAAAAGCTGGTGAATCGCTGTTCAATATCACGCGATCACCGCGTGTTACAATCGGGAGACTTGGATCGCTAATGTTTATTCTTCTCTCAAAGCTTTTACCTTTATTTATTTATCCCTTAGGGTTATCAGTCATCCTGCTGATTGCGGCTTTTTTGGTTCATCACAATCGCAAAGCCAGCCGAGGATTGGTGCTTGCGGCTTGTCTCATCCTTTGGCTGTCTTCAACCTCCGGCTTTTCCAACTTGCTCGCGCGCTCCCTCGAATGGCGCTTCCTGCCTCCCGATGAGATCCCTTCAGCCGATGTGATCGTCCTGTTGGGCGGCGGCACGGAACCCGCGGCTTATCCCAGGGCGGTAACTGAAATCAATGGCGCAGGTGACCGCGTGCTTTACGCGGCTAAGCTCTTTGCCGAAGGAAAAGCGCCGCGCATTCTTTTGAGCGGCGGAGAGATCGCCTGGCTGAATGATGGCAGGTCCACCCCAGCCCAGGATATGGCCAACATCCTGATGGACATTGGAGTTCCCGAAAACGCGCTGATCCTTGAGAATGAATCTCAAAATACGTACGAAAACGCGCTCAAGGCGAAGGAAATTTTGACTGAACTCGAAATTGAACAAATCCTCCTGGTTACATCAGCCATGCATATGCCCCGCTCGGTGGCTCTTTTTGAAAAGCAGGGGTTTGAGGTCATTCCCCTACCGGTGGATTTCTCCGTTACGCAAGATGATTCAGCAGAGAGCCAAAACGGCGGATGGGTCAACCGCGTCCTCAACGTCATTCCATCAGCCAGCAACCTGTCGTTAACCACCAGCGCGCTGAAGGAATACCTGGGCATGCTGATTTATACACTGCAGGGTTGGATGTAATTTGAAAATTCAGGGGATCAAGAAAGAAATCATCGTTCAAGCCGGCATACTCTGGGATTACCTGAGGCTGGGTGAACCCCTGCGTAAAGCGGACTGCCTGATTGCCATGGGCAGCCACGACCTGCGGGTCGCGGAGTATGCCGCGCGGCTTTTCCTGGATGGATGGGCGCCAATATTGGTCTGCTCAGGTGGTCTTGGGCGGCTGACCAAAGGGGTCTGGTATGAAACCGAAGCGCGGAAATTCGCTCAAATCGCATCGGACATGGGTGTAGAGCCAGAGAAAATTCTCCTTGAAGAAAAAAGCGCGAATACTGCTGAAAACCTGCGATTCAGCCGCGACTTACTTGGAGAAAATGGACTTGAAATTAATTCAGCCATCCTGGTCCACAAACCATATATGGAGCGTCGTGTGCGGGCAACGGCCGACATTGTCTGGCCCGAATTGGATTTTGTAATTACCTCGCCCCCCATTTCTTTTACTGAATATCCCTCAACGGATACCCCTTTACATAATGTTATTGAAATCATGGTCGGCGATTTCCATCGGTTGATGGTTTACGCGGACAAGGGCTTTCAATCCCGGCAGGTAATCACAGATGACGCCATGCGGGCATTTGATTTCCTGGTCAAAGCAGGATTTGACGGGCAATGTGTGAAAGAATGAGTCCTCAAAATGCCCGCTGCCTATCAATCTCTTAATCACGAGCTCATTGATAATTGATAGTCAGGGATGATCTGCCATTTGCTAAACAAATCAATATTCACATCAACTTATTTCCCCCAAAAAAGGGAACGCCTTTTTTCCTATAGTCAACCATCAGCCAGAACAACTGCAAAAAATAAACCCAAAACAGTTGAATGACTAAGATTCTTGCAGCTTGCTGGTTGACAAAAGACAAATGCTTTATGGACACTTAAATTAGTTCATGTATATAATGGCTTGAAATAGCCGCTTATTATGAGAGCCACAGGAAAATGGGCAAAGGTATAATGAAATCATGAACTCCATCAGGAGGATAGAAAAGGACTTATTTATGTATGATTCGAATAACAAGATCGGTTTGCGCAGGATGGCTGTCCTGATCGACGGCGACAACGCGACCCCGAGTCTGCTTGACAAAATGTTATCGGAGGCCAGCAAATACGGCACCGTCACCGTCCGCCGGACCTACGGTGATTGGACAACCTCCAATATGGGCGGCTGGAAGGATACCCTGCAAACCCACGCCATCCAGCCCATCCAGCAGTTCCGCTACACCATCGGGAAGAATGCCACCGATAGCGCCATGATCATTGACGCGATGGATCTGCTCTATAGCGGCACGGTGGATGCTTTTTGCCTGGTATC
>CAYPAG010000114.1:4628-6158 GCA_964408645.1 uncultured Pelolinea sp.
TTTGGCTATGCCGTTCAAGAGGATGGCTGGGCATTCTTGGGTACTGTTGGACACCATTTACGCCAGCTGGACCCCGGTTTTGACGCCCGCACCTACGGCCACAGCCAGTTGTCCTCGCTGATCCGCGCCAACACCAAGCTGTTTGAAGTCAAGGAAGTCAAGGGTGAAGAAGGTAATTTCGCCATTTACGTCAAACTAAAATAAACACAGAAAGGCACACTCATGGAAGACATACTCGAACTCATCTTTAAACGCCGCAGTATCCGCATTTATGACCGTAAAAAACTGGATAAAGAAACCATCACCAAACTGATGCAGGCTGCCATGGCTGCGCCTTCGGGCAGCAACAGCCGGCCCTGGGAATTTGTTGTGGTGACGGATGAAGAAATCCTCGACAAGATGCGCTCCAAGCTGAAATACGGCAACTACAACGCCCCCGCGGCCGTGGTGGTGTGCGGAAACATCGCCATCGCCCAGAATGAGTCCGCTACCCGATACTGGGTGCAGGATTGCAGCGCCGCCACGCAGAATCTGCTGCTGGCCGCCGCCGGTTTGGGCTTGGGCACTTGCTGGGTGGCTTCTTACCCCAAGGAAGATGTCATGGCTATGCTGCGCGGTATTCTTGAGATCCCGGAAGAGGTTTTCCCACTGAATGTGATTTTTGTCGGCTACCCCGCTGAGGAAAAAGCGCCCCGAACTCAGTATGATGAAAGCCGGGTTCACTGGGAAAAATACACGAATTGAAATTGCGTGCCTGATTTGCTATACTAATATTCAGATATCTTGAAATATCAAAAATCATATATTAAATGGAGGCAATAATGCAAGACTTTATCAAATTTCGAAAAATGATCACCCCCCTTATCATCCAGATCCTGTTCTGGGTGGGCGTGGCCGGTACGGTCATCGCCGCGCTGGTGATGATGGGCAGCAGCTTCGGACGCTAGGCGGCGGCGCGGCAACCTTCCTGGGAGGGCTTATCTTCCTGGTGGTAGGTCCTGTCATGGTGCGAATTTATTGCGAACTCCTCATCCTCTTCTTCCGCATGAATGAGACCCTGACCGAGATCAAGGATCTGTTGGCCTCAAAGTAATACCTGTATTTTTAGAGAAATGCCTGCAGTTCAAACTGCAGGCATTTTTTATTTCACCCAAGCGAAATACTTAACCCATCAAATTAAAGACACTTGCCATCTTTTCGTTTAAGGCGGTGGCTGCAGAGTCATCGCCTTTTATTATCTGATCCCAAAGAGCAAGAACAAGCATTTCAAAAGTGATGCCTGCTTTTTGCATTTTCTCAACTCTGATCTCAAAATCAGTCGGCCGGGGATCGTGAGATTTTAATATCTCCTCTGCCTTGATCATCTCGGCTTTTGATAAAGCCCTGGCATAATCAACCCGGCCGGTGGATGAAACACTCGCCACGGGTAAACCGGCTTTTTGAAGCTGATCAGTAAGAACTTTTGGATTGTAGATATTGTCTGACATTATTTATCCTTTCAAAGATCGAGATTCTTCGCTTCGCTCAGAA
>CAYPAG010000115.1:0-6133 GCA_964408645.1 uncultured Pelolinea sp.
AGATCAGGTGTCTGGAGTTGTTAGGTTAGCTCTTCCGAACTATTGCGGAGCGCGGAGATCCCCGAAACGCGCCAGCATCAAATCTGCGATGTGAAGTGAAAAACAACAGATAGCTTTTAAGGAAGGACTTTTTCTGGGTGTCTCTTGGTGATGTAAGGAATCGGATTTTAAAAAATCACGAACAGAGAGCGGCTGTGGCTTAAAAAATGTAGGCGCGAAGCATGCTTCGCGCCTACAAATCCTCTGTGTTTTTCTTATCTTAATTGAAAGGCTGAAATCTTGTGCATCAAATCCTTATTGGTTGGATAAAGTTCACGGTAGATCTGATACAGCTCCATGTATTTTTCGTGAGCTTCCGGATTCGGGTGTAATGTCTTTTCGATCTTCACCCACTGCTTGACGTCTGAGCCCTTCTGATACAACCCAATGCCAAGCGCCGCCATGAAAGCATCGCCGTACGCCGCACCCGTCTTGACAACGGGAATGTTCTGCTCAAAATTACATATATCGCAGATCATCTGCATCCAGGGCTCGTTGTTCACACCACCGCCCACCGCCATGATTTGCTTGGGATACTGATTGTCATTCCAGAACGCTTCCATGTTGTGCCGCACGCCGTAGCCCACTGATTCAAGCATCGCCCGGTAGATATCGGCGCGGGTGTGGGTCAAGTTAAGTCCAAAGATCATACCGCGGGCGTAGCCGTCAAAGATCGGATTACGCTCGCCGGAGAAATAGGGCAGCATGACTAAACCGTTTGCTCCGACTTTGGATTGCGCGCTGAGTTTGGTCAGTGCGCTGAAGGAATTCTCACCACCAGCGGATTCCGCGGCCAGTTCCTGGGCAGAGAGATTATCACGGAACCAGGTGGTCAGGCTGCCGACAGTACCCAATCCACCGATAAAGCCGTGCTGGTCAGGGTACATCAGGCGGAAGGATTGTACGTGTTCGCCTTTGAACGGTCCATTAAACAGCATGTAAAAGATATTGGACGAACCGTACATCTGCATCATGTCGTATGGTTCTGTGACGCCCACGCTGACGGATTCCGAACTCGAGTCATTGCATCCGCCCACGATCGGGGTGCCTTCTGCCAGGCCGGAAAGTGCCGCACCTTCCTTGTTGATGCGTCCGGCGATCTCGGTCGGCCAGACAGTGCGGGGCAGGATGGCCGGATCGATATGGAAGTAATCGAAGTATTCTTCCACCCACTTGTTATTGTCGTTGTCATACAAAGGATAGAAACCGATGGTGTCCAGCACATTCTGAGTGACCTCGCCGGTCAGGCGCATGATCACGTAATGGTGGCCGCTGTAGATATAACGCGTCCTTGCCCAGACATCCGGTTCGTTTTTCTGCACCCAACGGATCTTGGGAGGGATGTTTTGGTTGGACACAAAAGGTGTTCCGAGGTCCCGTTTGACTTCTTCCACTTCTTCGGTCGCGCGAGTGTCCACACCATAAAGAATGGATGGGCGGATTGGTTTTTTATCCTTATCCAGCATCAGCAGGGCAGTGCTGATAGACGAAATTCCGATGCCCAAAATCTCCTTGGGATCGATCTCTGATTTTTTCAAGAGATCTTTAACAATATAGAGAAAATCATGCAGCCAAACGTCATCGGGATCATGTTCCATCCAGCCGGGTTTGGGGATGGAGACTTTGTGCGGAATGCTGCTCTGATGAAGCACCTTTCCGTCTGTGGTGACGATCACGCCTTTCGAAGAGTATGTACCGATGTCGCAGCCAAGCAGATAACCTTTTGTCATATTCTTTCTCTCCTTAATGATTTGTGTGAATTTTTATTCTTCAGCTTGAATGGCTGAAATTCGATGCATGAGGTGCTTATTAATTGGATAAAGTTCCCGATAGATCGGGTAGAGTTCATTATAGATTTCATGCGCTTCCGGATTTGGATGGATGACCTTTTCAATCTTTACCCATTTTTTAACATCGGATCCTTTTTCATACAACCCGATTCCTTTTGCAGCCAGGAACGCGTCGCCGTATGCAGCCCCGATCTTGACCTCCGGGATTTCTTGCGAAAAATTGCAGATATCGCAAACGATCTGCATCCATGGCTCGTTATAAACACCGCCTCCGATGGCGACGATGTGTTTGGGATAAAGATTGTCTTCCCAGAAATCTTCCATGTTATGGCGGATGCCATAACCTACCGACTCCAGAAACGCGCGGTAGATGTCTGCCCTCGTGTGGGTTAAATTGAGCCCAAAGAGCACCCCTCTGGCGTAACCGTCAAAAATTGGGTTGCGTTCGCCGGAAAAGTAAGGCAGTGCGACTAACCCGTTTGAGCCGGGTTTGGATGCCAGCGCCAGTTTTGAAAGCGCGCCAAACGCGTTTTCCCCGCCCAATTTTTGAGCTTCCAGTTCCTGAAAGCCAAATTGATCGCGGAACCAGGTGGTCAATGTGCCGACAGTGCCCAAACCGCCTGCTGCGCCATATTGGTCGGGGTACATCATGCGCACTGTTTTCACTTTCTTACCCTGGAAAGGCCCATCGGTGACCAAGTAAAAAATATTGGATGAGCCGTACATTTGCATCATGTCGCCAGGATCGGTGACACCTACGCTCACGGATTCCGAACTGGAATCATTGCAGCCGCCAACAATCGGCGTGCCTTCCGCCAGGCCCGAGAGTTCTGCGCCTTCTTTATTGACCTGGCCGGCTATATCTGTTGGCCAGATCAGCTTGGGCAAAATGGCTGGATCGATTTGGAAATAGTCGAAATACTCTTGATTCCATTCGATGGCGCTGTGATTGATCAAAGGGTAGTAACTCATCGTATCCAGGCAATTCTGGTTGATCTCACCAGTCATCTTCATGATCAAATAGTGATGACCGCTGAAGATATGGCGCGTCTTCCGCCAAATTTCAGGCTCATTCTTTTGTAGCCAGCGCAGTTTAGGCGGGATATTTTGATTGGAAACAAAGGTGCCCAGATCTCGAATGATTTCAGCCACTTCTTCAGTGGCGCGGGTATCCACACCGTACAGGATGCTTGGGCGTAGCGGTTTGCGGTTTTCGTCCAGGAAAGTGATTGCCGTGCAAATGGAAGAAATCCCCACGCTAAGGATTTCTTTGGGGTTGATTCCGCTTTTTTTAAGCAGGTCTTTGACGATGAAAAGAAAATCATGCAGCCAAACACCGTCCGGATCATGTTCCATCCATCCAGGTTTGGGAATGGATACCTCATGAGGAATGCTGCTTTGAAATAACACTTTTCCTTCTGTGTTGGTGATCACACCTTTGGAAGAATATGTGCCGATATCACAACCGAGCAGATAACCTTTTTCCATCAGACTTCCTTCTTCATCAATTAGTTTATAAAAAAACGAGGGCAACCCTTGATTAGGAGCAACCCTCGTTGTGGGTTAACCGCGTTTTTGAATGGCAGCAAGTTGATGCATCATTTCTTTGGTTGCCGGATATAGCTGCCGGTAGATCTGGTAAAACTCTTCATAAGCTTCGTGGGCTTCTGGATTGGGCTTAACGATCCTTTCGATTTTCACCCATTGCTTGATATCTGAAATCTTGCTGTATAAGCCGATCCCAACAGCGGCCAGGAATGCGTCCCCATAGCAGGACCCAATTTTTTCCACAGGGATTTCCTGTTCGAAATTGCAGATATCGCTGACAATCTGCATCCAGGGCACATTGTATGAGCCGCCGCCGACTGCGTAAATATGCTTGATGGGTAACTTTTCAGCCCAGAAATCTTCCATGCAGTGCCGGATGCCGAAACCTGTCGCTTCAAGCATCGATCGGTACATATCTGCGCGGGTATGGGTCAGGTTAAGGCCAAAGAACATACCGCGGGCGTTGCCATCGAAGATCGGGTTGCGTTCACCAGAGAAGTAAGGCAGCATGATCAATCCGTTGGATCCTATTTTTGAGTCATAGGCCAGCTTGGAAAGGGCGGCAAACGCGTTCTCCCCGCCCGATTGTTCCGCTGCCATTTCCTCGCACCCCAACACATTACGGAACCAGGTGGTTAAGCTTCCAACAGTCGCCAATCCACCACCGACGCCGTAGCGATCTCTTGTGATCGATCTTCTGGATTGAAGCCGTTCGCCTTTAAAAGGCCCATCTGTGATGAGGAAATAAATATTTGATGAGCCATACATCTGCATCATATCGCCGGGGATGGTCACGCCGCTGCTGATGGCTTCAACCGCCGAATCATTGGCTCCTCCGACCACAGGAGTGCCTTCGCGCAGCCCGCACAGCGCTGCGCCTTCCTTGTTGATATGCCCAACCACCTCATGCGACCAAACCGGCTTGGGCAGCATATCAGCTGTCAGGTTGAAGTAATCGAAGTATTCGGATTTCCATTCGATTTTCATTTCGTCAAAAATGGGGAAATAATTCGCCATATCATTGATGTTCTGGTTGATTTCCCCGGTCAAGCGCATGATGATGTAATGGTGTCCGCTCATAATGTGGCGCACTTTTGCCCAGACTTCCGGTTCATTTTTTTGAACCCAGCGCAGCTTTGGCGGAATGTTTTGGTTGGTGACAAAAGTGTTCAGATCTCGATTAATTTCCTTGACTTCTTCCGTTGTGCGCGTGTCCACGCCATATAGAATGCTGGGTCGGACAGGGTTGCGGTCTTTGTCCAACAGAAGGGTGGCGCTGGCGATGGATGAAACACCTAAACTGAGGATTTCTGAGGGATCAATGCCTGATTTGTTCAGCAGGTCTTTGACTACGAAAAGAAAATCGTGCATCCACACATTGTCCGCATCGTGTTCCATCCAGCCGGGTTTGGGAATCGAGACTTTGTGTGGAATGCTGCTCTTAAAAACAACCTTGCCGTCTGTAGTGACCAGGACCCCCTTGGAGGAGTAAGTTCCGATATCTACTCCAAGTAAAAAACCATTTTGCATTGAAATCCTCCAAAGAAAAAGATGATGTTTGTTATTTTACATACTTAGACAAAATCACGAAAACTTATATACAATATAGACCAAGTATAAACAATATTTTTAAAATTCAAATCTATTTAATCACTGGAGGTTAGGATGTTAGACACAGATAAACGCTGGAAGCAGTTTGGTGAGGTGCTTGTTAATTATTGTATGGAAGTGCAGAAAGACCAAAAAGTAGCTATTGCCATGTATGAACCCGAGACTTGGCCGCTGGCTTTAGCCACCTATGAAGCCGCAATCAAAGCGGGCGGTTATCCCCAGATTCAAATGAAATCGGAATACCTGCGCCGTGCCTTTATGAAATATGGCACTGAAGAACAATATTCCTGGGCGCCTGAACTTGAGCTGCTCAGCATTGACTGGGCAGACTGCTATGTGGCGCTGCGCGGTGGTTACAACCTGGATATTTATCATGACATCCCCGCGCATGTACTTGCCAAGAATCAGGCTGCCCATGGCGCAGTCTCGGCTGCCCGGACTGAAAAAACCCGTTGGGTGTTAACGCGTGTCCCCAATGCCGCATTTGCTCAACAGGCGGGAATGGATCTCGAAACCATCACCGATATGTATTTTGACAGTGTGCTTCTGGATTACCCCACAGTCGCAAAGGACTGGGACCGTTGGGCCAAGAAGCTTGAAGGCGCAGACCAGGTGCATATCCTGGGGAAAAACACTGACCTTAAGTTTTCTGTCAAGGGACTCCTGTGGGACGCGGATCACGGCAGAGGAAACATCCCGGGTGGGGAGATCGCAACCGGTGTGGTGAATGAAACCCTGGATGGACACATCTGGTTTGAGAATCCCGCGGTGTTGGGTGGTCAGCTGATGCACGACACTTATCTTGAATGGAAGAATGGCAAGTTCCTTAAAGCCACTTCATCCACCAATCAGGAATACCTGCAGAGTATTATTGATACGGATGAAGGTTCGCATTTGTTGGGCGAATTTGCCTTTGGCACGAATACTGGCATCACCAAATTCACAAATGATATTTTGTGGGATGAGAAGATTTATGGCACCATCCACATCGCTGTAGGTCGGGCGTATGAGATGCACAAAGCCAAGAATTTCTCGAAAATCCACTGGGATATTATCAAGGATATGCGCCAGGAAGGCGAAGTGATCGTTGATGGCGTTACTGTGATGAAAAACGGTAAATTGCTTTTCGACGAGATCTAAAGCGG
>CAYPAG010000116.1:0-5817 GCA_964408645.1 uncultured Pelolinea sp.
CCATTCTTTAATCAGCTCGTCTTCATCCTCGACCAACTCAGCCCAGCCGCGGTATCTTACACCCCGTATGAGTACCTCAACCGGTGAGCCATAGGTAAAATTCCTCCAACAGGAATCATCGCGAGAACAAACGATTCGAATAAAGCGCTTTTCCTGCTGATAATCCACCGGAAATGAAAGCTTTTTGCCGGTGTGTTGATCTGTGAAATTGATGATGGTTAAATCATCGCTGAGCAATCCGTGCAGAGAACTGCTTAGAATAAACTTCTCAAATGGATTTTTCAGATTATTTAAGAATGGCATATTTGATCACCCTAATTTATTATTAATACGCTGATATATCAAAAAAGTTACGCGTGATTGCAAATATTAATGAGCTGCCATTCAATTAAAATTTGGAATTGTGGGATCAATCCTGTCGGATTCACTTATGTAAAACAAGTAAATAATCAGAAACAGGCTTGGATTAAAAAAAGCCGGATATCCGGCTTTTTGGATATTCTTTTGAATTGATTCTTTCATTCCTTTGCTTTGATATTCCCTTGGGCGACCACCCCTATGACCAACAGGGCAACAAGAACAATCACGGAAATCGGCATGGCCAGCGCCAATCCTCTTGAAATAATCGTAGCGCCGCTGGCAGAAGTGATCAAGATTAACGCCCAGTCGAACATCGAACCGGCTAACAGCGCTCCAAGGATCCCCCCGGCAAGAATTGCCATCCATTGGTAGTCTCCCAGGTTAACCGTAACAAACTCCAACAGGTAATAAACAATGTATCCGCCCGCGGCAAAACCAGCCAATCCCACTGCCACCTTCTGAAGGAGAGCTGCCAGCAGAGCGCCTAAAAGTCCGGCAATCAGGGAGATGGTCAGAATCACAGAATCCGGCTGATTGGGGAGCAATTCAGGCGCGAAGGTCATTCCGATCAAAAAACCGACCACCGCGACGAAGAGCCAGAACAACTTCCTCCCCAGAAAGAGAAGAAGTACTCCCGCGGCAATAAATGTCAAGTCCATTTTTCCTCCAAAACACTGTTCAAGTCTGAATATTATATGGGAGATTTATATGCAGATGATTTACCAAATTACATCCGTTATGTACCATTTATTACAGCATAAAAAAAGGGCAGCAACGGCTGCCCTGATAACAGAGTGTTATTTATCGCCCTCTGACAAGCGACCTGATCAATACAATTAAACCAGCAAATATCAAAAGCATCGGGAAAACCGGTAAACCGAAATTAGCCAAACCAAATCCGCTAATGCCGATGATCAGTTCGAAAAACACGAATCCGATGCCAAACATAAACAGACCCAGCATCGCCAGCCGCCGGCCGGATTGTGAGATGGCTTCGCGTCCCTTGGCCATTCCATACACCATCTGGCTGATGCCAATCGAAGTCGGTGCAACCAATGCCCAAATATACGCCCAAGTCGCCCATAATCCAGTAACCGTTTGCGCGAAGAAGACTAATCCAAGCATGGTCAAAATACCGCCGAGGATGGAAAGCCCTTCACCGCTGCTGCTCTGAGTAGAAAGCGCGGTGAGGAACACCAAAACGCCTGGAACGATAAAAATAAACGGCCAGAGATAATCGCCGAAAGGGATCTGCAGCAGCCGCCCCAAAAGCAGCAGGAATCCGAGGAACAGCAGTCCGCCACCGAGGATGAGAGCACCACGATCCGGGGTGGATTTCTCGGGTTTTACCGGGGTTGCGATTTCCGGCGAAGGTTCAACCGAAAAATTCCGTGAAGATTCTTCTACAGTCGCCAAATCAGCTGGAATTTCACTTTCTTCCACGAATGTTGATTTTTTGGAGGCCTTTTTAACCGATTTTTTCGGCTTTAACTCATCACTAGAAATAATTTGAGATTCCTCAAAAGTTTTTTTCTTGTTTGTTGCCATAATTCACTCTCCTGCTAATTATTGATTACTTACTAATTAATATACGAAAACCGCAACATAAGGTTGCGGTTATTAATTTGGTGACTGGATGTGATTACTTTCGGGCTTTTCTGTTATCCATCATTCGGCTGAGCCCCTGCCAGACCAGCAGGGCGGCTGCACCTTCATCCAGGTTGCCTACCCAAGGCGCGATATCAGGGATGATCTCAATAATTCCTGCGGTCGGGTTTAGCAAGTAGACAACGCCCAAAAAAGTCAACAAGTACACGATCCAATTGGGCATGCCCTTTCTTTCTTCGTTATTCATTCTTCTCCTTGGTCTTGATCGCTATGCGCAACTGCGCTCATCGAACAATCATCTTCCAGATATTCAAACTCGATCGTTGTGTGGGATAGTCCGTTGATACGCGTGAGCTCCCTTATCTTATCTTTAATACTTCTGATATGTTCTTTCTTAGCGTTTAATCCGAGCACAATATGGGTAGTCAGAACATTTTCTTCGCCATCCAAAGACCACACATGCGTATGATGGATGCTGTTCACCATCTCCATCTGTTTGATCTCATTTTCAATCTTGGAAATGTCTATGGATTCCGGTACACCCTGTAAAAGGACGGCGATCGTTTTCTGAAAATTCTTAAAAACGTTGAACAAAACAACAACTGTGATCAAGATGGATAACAAAGGATCAAGAATATAAAGGTCGCTAAAGAAAAGCACAATGCTGACCACAAGAACCGCAACCCATCCCAGAAGGTCTTCCAGCAAGTGCCATGAGATGATTCGGCTGTTCAAGTTTTTTCCCCGGCTGGTACGGAATGCAGCGTATCCATTGACCGCGATGCCAACCAAGGCAAAAAGGAACATGCCTCGCGCATCGGACGGTTGAGGGTTTAGCAGGCGCTGGATTGATTCATAGATGACGAAAATTGAGCCGGTCATCAGGACGATCGCGCTCACCACCGCGCTCAATAAAGAAAATCGCCGGTATCCATAGGAATAGTACTTATCGCTTCCTTTCTTCGCCAGCGATTCCATACGCCAGGAAAAAGCCAATGCCAGGCTGTCCCCAAAGTCATGCAGCGCGTCAGCCATGATGGCAACGCTGTTGACAAAAAACCCGCCGATCAATTCAGCTACGGCAAATCCAGCGTTCAGAAAAAACGCGAGTCTGATGTCTTTTTCTGTGTGATGGTTGTGTGAATGAGTATGTTCGCGAGCCATAATTTCGGGATTATTTTACCTTGTGATAAGATGAAAATCCGTCAGAAGAGTATAAAAAGCCATCCTGGAGGTCAAAATGCTTAAAATCGGATACATTGGGTTGGGATTAATGGGTAAACCCATTGCCTCCAATATTCTCAAAGCAGGCTTTCCATTGTTCGTGCACAACCGCAGCCAGGCAAGTGTGAATGAATTGGTATCGCTGGGCGCGAAGTCCGCTCAATCACCCGCTGAAACTGCCAGTCAAGTGGATGTGATCTTTACCAATCTTCCTGACTCACCTGATGTTGAATTGGTTGCCCTGGGCAATAACGGCATCATTGAAGGCGCTCACGAAGGACTCATCCACGTGGACAACTCAACCATTAAACCAGCCGTTGCGCGAAAAATCGCTAATGAACTTGGCAACAAAGGGGTGTTGTGTCTGGATGCGCCGGTCAGCGGCGGAGATATTGGCGCGCAGAAAGGCACCCTGGCCATTATGGTCGGAGGGCCAAAAGCAGCGGTTGACAAGGTCATGCCGGTTTTTAATGCCATGGGGAAAACCATCACCCATGTCGGCGAGTCCGGCGCCGGTCAGATCGCAAAGTGCGCAAACCAGATCATGGTTGCCGCCCAAATGACCGCCTTGGCTGAACTGCTTTTACTCGCGAAAAAATCCGGCGCTGATCCCAAAAAAGTGGTTGAAGCGATCAAAGGCGGCGCTGCCCAATGTTGGGCGCTAGACCAAAAACCTCAGCGTCTTTTTGCCGGCGAACGAAACCCTGGTTTCAAGGCCTATATGCAGCTCAAAGATCTCAATATTGTCATCGACACTGCCCGTGAGTACGGCATACCACTCCCGCTCACCGCAGTCACTGACCAGCTATACGCCGCTATGTGTGAGATGGGTATGCAAAACCTGGATAATTCTGCAGTGATCGGGGTGATCGAAAAGCTGGCTGACACCGATCTGCTTGGTTAAGGATTTTTAGATTTCCAGTTCCCCTTTGAAAATGGTCACGGCCTGCCCTTGAATTAACACGCGTCCGGTTTCAAGTTTGACCTTTAATTCGCCAGAACGCTCAGACGCCTGATAAGCACTAAATTCAGATTTTCCAAGCTTCTCTGCCCAGTACGGCGCCAGAGAACAATGCGCAGACCCGGTGACCGGATCTTCGTTGATGCCCGCCCGCGGGGCAAAATAACGCGACGCAAAATCAAAACCGGATGGCATGCGGCTGGTAATAATCAGGCCTTGATAAGGGAGTTGAGAGATAGCAAAAAAATCTGGCTGATAATCCCGGACTGCATCAAATGAATCCATTTCCACCAGCAGATTGACATCGCTTTCAAAAATTTTCTTTGGAGAAAAACCAATCGCTTGATCAATCTGCGATGTTGACGAAACAGGTTTTACCTCAAACGCGGGGAAATCCAGTTCAATCCACCCCCTCTCGAATCGTGCCTTAAGCACCCCGCTGGCTGAAGAAAAAAGAATCGTCTCATTGCCGGGAACCATCGTTTCATTGAACAGAACATGAGCAGAGGCCAGCGTGGCGTGACCGCACAGGCTCACCTCCACCTTGGGCGTAAACCAACGCAGGTGATATCCGTCCCCGTCTTTCAACAAAAACGCTGTTTCAGATAAGTTCATTTCGCGGGCGAATGATCTCATCCAATCATCACTCTTTTCAGACGCCAACAAAACGACACCGGCGGGATTACCCGCGAATGGTTTATTCGTAAATGCATCCACCTGAAAAATTTGTTCTTTCATTCTTCCTCCGCTAAAGCGCTTATCTACATTCTAATAACGATTATATTAATGCTTATTCCAATCATTGGAACTCACAGAAAAGTTATAATTTTGAAGTGGATTTACAAAATGATCAACAAACTCCTTGAAGCGGATCATCGCGTTTCTGAAAAAATTCAATTAAAAGGGAGCCAGAAAATGCTCCGTGCACTGGCGGCTTTCTTTGCCCATTCCGGCGATTCATGGTTTTGGGTTGCCGGTTTATTCCTTATTTGGCTGTTCACCCGCGGCGACTGGCATAAATTCAGCGCGCTTTTGGCTGGTGCGATCGTCATCCAGGCGACATTGGTAATCGCCATTAAGTTTTTGATCAAACGCCGGCGCCCGGAAGGACAATGGGGTGAGATCTATCGCAAAACTGACCCGAATTCATTCCCTTCAGGCCACGCGGTGCGTGCGGTGATGCTGGCTGCTCTTGCGTGGGGTTTTCAACTTTCGCCATTAAACTGGATTTTGACGCTTTGGGCGCCATTGGTCAGTTTAGCCAGAGTCTCCCTGGGCGTTCATTATCTGGTTGACATCCTGGCGGGTTGGTTGTTGGGAATTCTCATTGCGGTTCTCTTTCTCGAACTTACACCTTTCTTCCTCAACTTGTTTCCTTTTGCGTTTTAGGTTTTTTGGCTGCCCAAATGAAAATACTTGACGAGCTGATCATCACAATTCAAAAGGATGCGCCTGTCAGAGAAATGCTGGTGGGCGTTCATTGGACAATCGTCTCCAGCCGCGGTTGTGGAATGGCGTCCACTGTCGTCTCCAATCAACCGCATGGCGAAGAAATGGTCGGTGATGCCGGAAGCCTTGGATTGAAATCGGCGCTTGAGCTCACCCAATTTCTCAACTCTGAAAATTCTCTTGAAGCCAGTATTGGGCTCGCGGCGCTCAACTCC
>CAYPAG010000117.1:0-5807 GCA_964408645.1 uncultured Pelolinea sp.
TCTCCGGACTCGGGCGCATCTTCATCGAGTTCTTCCGCCCTGACCAGCCGCGCATCCCAGGCACTGAGATCAGCTACACTATGGCTGTCGCAGCCTTGATGCTGCTGGCTGGACTGGCGCTGCTGTTGGATAAGCTGGAAGTGATCCGTATTCCTTTCCTGCCCAAAGGCCCGGATGATTATCAGGTGGCGCTCAAAGCAGAAGCTGAACCGGCAGTGTGAGGTCTAATACGCTCTGATTGGCCAATCCAATCCGGCAATTAAAAAACCCCCAAAGGCCGCAAACCTGAGGGGTTGATTTTTTTAACCCGGCGAAAATCTGTCGTTTCTTGTCGTTTTCTGTCATTTTCGAGAAAAGTAGTTAGTTGTTCCTTGAAAACAAATCTAAATTGCTTGCAGGATTTCCTATTGCGAACTCCTTCTTTATCACTTTAAACTCATACACCCAAATAATAAATACAATTGGTTGACATTAATCACAACAGCCTATACAATCAATCCGGGCAGCGTCCATTGTTTGGTAAGCTAGCTTGGCGGCGGCGATCAGACACATCGAGTCTTTTTCCTGACGCTGCCCTTTTTTAATTCTTGTGCTTTGGAATCAACGGGGTAATACCCACGCGCACCAGCCAACCCATTGGTGTGTAGATATGCGGCAAATGGCCATGAAACAGAATTTTCTCCTATATGGAAAGCGCTTGGGTTGATTATTCAGGCAGTTTAAACCCAAACCGCGCGTATACATCCCCAAATTCCCGCAGCACGCGCTCACGCGTCAGTCCCATCTCTTCCAGCGAGTATTGGTGGCCGCTGGTGTAGCGCCGTGATTTTTCGGACTCAGCCCGCAGATAACGCTCAAACTCCGCGCTCATGCCATAGCCGAATTTGGCGTAGATCATCCGCACAATCTTTTCCGGGTCGGCGGTCAGGTCGTTGTACTTGATGATCAGGTATTTTTGCGGGTCGGCATCCGCCAGGATTCGCAGCGGGTAGTCATACCAGTGCCTGCTGAACTGGATGATCTCCTCGATGAACGGGTACTTGACCAAGGGATCGCTGAACACATGCCAGGTGTAGCCCAGCCACGAGATGGTGGACAGCAGCATATCCTGTGGTTCGCGCACGAGATAGATGATGCGCGCGTCGGGAATTTCCTTCAAGATCGAACCGAGCTTGGGGGAGAAAGACGGATTCTTGGACAAAAAATGCGGGAACCTGCCGCGCGCGTAGAGATGGCGCTGCACCGCCCGTCGGTAGAAACGCATGATGCCCTGCTTTTCTTTTTCTTCAAGCTGCTGGTCAAAATAGAAATACTTGCCGTAATCCTCCATGAACGGGAAGAGCATGCCCGCGAAAGAGGTGGACCACAGGTGCAGGAGAAAGTTTTCGTCCTCCTCGGGCTTGAAGAAGCTGATGCGGTGGATCTCCACCCGGCCCAACGTGCGCCGGTCAAGCCATTTCAGCAGGCGGGTAAGGGGGCTGCCGATCAGCCGGTCAAGCGCGCGGATCAAGCCAAAAAAGCGGGTCAGGGTAACTGAAGGAGAGATGAAGATATCCCAGGTGGTGGCAGAAGTGAAATTCTCATGGTCTTGAGCCAGCAGGCGCTGCAGGAAGGTGGACCCGCTGCGGAAGTTGCCAGTGATGAACAGGGGTTTGTCCAGCGGCTGCCGCTTGAACCCGGGGAACAAGACTTCATCCAACAGGAAACTGAACCAGACAATCACACCCCACAGTGGCCAGACAACGTAGAACAGCAGCAGGAAGAGGACACGCTTGCGGGTCAGGCGCGCGTGAGTGCCCTTCGCCTTGAAGAAGGATTTTAAAAAAGAGCGAAAGAAGAGCTTGAAGTTATAAGACATGCTGTCCCAAAACGTTTGTTGTTGGCGGGGTGCGCAAAACCCTCAAAGTGTACCACTCATCAAAATATTGTCCGATCTGCCAATAAAAAGGAAGCTGCATAGAAGCAGCATGAATTTGACCTGTCTCTCATATATAATCCAAACCAGGAGGCGCTTGAAATGGAACCACCCGCTGATGTTGAATTCTATCTGACCCAGGGGCCGCTGACCGAGCTGCCCGAAATTGGGGAAGTGCTTGACGACATGCCCGATGATGTGCCATCCATTGCCAAAGTGGTGCAGGGCTTGATGCTGCATATCTTCTGGGCGAACCGTTACGGCGAGCCGCTCACGGAAAAAAGAAAACATGAGGTCAACATCCGCTCAGTGAAGGAAAAGATCACCCAACTGATGGAAAAAGACCCCGCGCCGCTCATTCAGCCGCGCGCGCTGCCTGACAGGCTGGTGGGCAACTGCCGCGATTTCAGCCTGCTGTTCGTCAGCCTGCTGCGCCTGAAAGGATATGCGGCGCGCGCCCGCTGCGGATTCAGCACCTATTTTGAGCGCGGGAAGTTCGTGGACCACTGGGTGGGCGAGTATTGGGACACAACCACTGGCCGCTGGATGCTGGTGGATAGCCAGCTGGATGATTTTCAGCAAAAGAAACTCAGACTGGATTTCGATCCGCTGGATGTGCCGCGCGATCGTTTCATCGTGGGCGGGCAGGCCTGGCGCATGTGCCGCAGCAAGGAGCAGGATCCGCGCAAATTCGGCATCCTGCAGTGGCATGGCATGGAATTCATCCTGGGCGACCTTCAGCGCGACCTGCTGGCCCTTAACAAGATCGAGCTGCTGCCCTGGGATGTATGGGGCTTATTGGGGAAATCGATCTCATATTTGAAGCCGGAAGAGGTTGGTCTGCTGGACAAGATCGCGCTGTTCACCATCACACCTGACACATCCACAGTCGTGCTGAGCGGCATCTACACGTCCAACCCGGTGTTCCATCCGCCGGCTGCCTGGCTTGGGTAATTCCCTTCAATCGATGAAGACTGAATCACCGTTCCCCAGGTACCGCTTCCCGGCTGGTTTAGGTCTCAATGTGCTCCACAGCTTAGTTAAAGGGAGGCGGCGGGATATTTTGCACGATTGCAGGGAGATATCTAACGGGATCACACCCCTGCCGGTGATTCGCGGACAGGAGAATATCCCACAGCGCGGGCCGTATCTGGTCACGTTGAACCATTACTCGCGGCCCGGGTTCCTGATCCTGTGGGCGGCGGCTGTCATCAGCGCCGCGCTACCAAAATCATCGATTTGGCTGATGACCGCTACCTGGACAAAACGAAGTGGAAGGCTCGACAGGGTTATTACCTGGCTGACACACAAGATTTTCAAGCGGGTGGCGGAATGTTATAGCCTGGTGACCATGCCGGCGATGCCGCCGGCGCCGGGCGACGCAGCCGAGCGCGCTCTCAGCATCCGGCGGTTGATGGATAAGATCAGGGATGATCCCGAAGCGGTCGTCTGCATCGCGCCGGAAGGCATGGATTTCCCCGGCAGCGTGCTGGGGCGGCCACATCCAGGCACGGGAAGATTGCTTTCGCAGATGGCTCGGCAGCTGAAGCGAATTTTGCCGGTGGGTATATATGAAGAAGCCGCCCAATTGATCCTCCATATTGGGCAGCTCTATGTACTAGAAATTCCCAGCGAGAGGGAAAACGTCGATCAAATGGTCATAGACCAGGTCATGCGGCAAATCGCGGCGCTGCTGCCGGATGAGTTGAGGGGTTCGTTTGGGTAAGGTGAAATGGGGTAGGACGGTGTACCGCCGGCGAGGACGCCAGCGGGGTCCTGATTTGGCAGACCGTGCATTCCTGCACGGCAAAATGAACGGCGGACAGGAATGTCCGCCATACAAGAGGCGTATTTGGTAGGAACGGCGGACAAGAATGTTCGCCCTACTCTTGGTTAATGATCAACGAGATTCTGAGCCCTTAAGGGCTCAGAATGACGATATTTTTAGAGGTTAAGGAGAGGGCTGGATGAATAAACTGAACTTTCTGCAGCTGGTTTCGATCAATGTATATTGGGTGGGGCTGTCTTTCATGTGGAACAGCCTGCATCCGATCATCCTGCCGGCGGTGCTGCTCCACCTGGCGCCCGAGAAAATGAAAAACACCACTTTGGGTGTGCTGTCCTTTGCCGGGCTGATCCTGGCCATGATCATCCAGCCCATCTCCGGCGCGGCCAGCGACTCCTGGCGCTCGCGCTGGGGCAGGCGCCGTCCGCTGGCGCTGATCGGCACCGCGCTGGATTTCATCTTCCTGGCGCTCCTTGCCTGGTCGGGAAACCTGTTGGTGGTGATCGTGGGCTACATCGGGCTGCAGATTGCCTCGAATGTCGCGCACGGCCCGATGCAGGGCTTGATCCCCGATCAGGTGCCGGACGAACAGCTGGGCGCGGCCAGCGGCGTCAAAAACCTGATGGATATGGGCGGATTGATTGCCGCCTCGCTGGCGGCCGGCAGTCTGCTCTCGCCGGATGACCGCTACCCCACCACCATCATGCTGGCTGTGATGGCTGTGCTGGCGCTTTCTGCCGCCGTCACCTTTCTCACGGCCAGGGAGCAGCCCACATCTGACCTGAAAAAGAACGAAAATCGGATTTCTTTCAGGGAAATTTTCAACATTGACCTGGCAGGCAACCGCAATTATTTTCGCCTGATCGGTTCGCGCTTTGTGTTCCTGATCGGCATTTACGGCGTGCAGACCTTCGCCCAGTATTTCATCCGGGACGTGATGCGGGCGGAAAATCCCATTCAAGCCACCGGCGACCTGATGGCTGCGCTGGCAGTCGCGCTGGTGCTGTGTTCGTTGATTGGCGGCTGGCTGAGCGACCGCATCGGCGCGCGCAGGGTAGTTTTGCTGGCCACCGTCATCGCCGCCGCCGGTTCATTTCTGCTGATCTTCGCGGCCGACCTTGCCAGCATGACCCTGTATGCCGGCGTGCTGGGGGCCGGCATCGGCTTCTACCTCACCTCCAACTGGGCGCTGGCCAGCCGCCTGGCGCCTAAGGCGGAAGCAGGCAAGTTTCTGGGATTGACCAACCTGGCCACGGCTGGCGCCAGCGCGTTGAGCAGACTGGGCGGCATTCCGATTGATTTGGCCAATAACGCCAACCCCGGGCGTTTTATGGGGTATTACGGGTTGTTCTTTTTGGGGGGTGTGTTCGCGCTGCTCAGCTTACTATTGCTCTATCGAGTAGAAGAAAAAAGAGAAGCTGGAAGGATCTGATCACTCGAATGTGATTTTGCTGCCAGACGGGAAGCTCGTAACGCGCGAGCCAAGCACGCCGGACAGGAATTTGATGGTTGAATCACCTGTGCAGTGGTTAAGATAATAACGGGTGCCGGGAAAATTTTTCTCCAGTTTTCCGATCAGATATTCAAGATATGCTTTTTCCGCGGCCAGCAGGTGCGTTCCTCCCATGACAATGGAAATGGGTTTGGAAAAGACGTTTTTGATATGAAACAGGGTATTCAATAGTCCGGCATGGCAGCAGCCGCAGATCAACACCAACCGCTCGCCCAGGTCGAGCACCAGGGACATGTCATCACGATAGCGGTCGGGCACCCAGGTATTTTTATCGCGGATAAAATGGTTTGCGCTGCCGCCTTCCCGCTCGGAGCGCTCAGAGATTTCACCGGTGGTCCAAAGCCCCGGGATGATCTGGGCGGGCTTGTCTGATAACTGGAGATCGGTATGCCTGAGTTTTGCTTCGATTCCTTCAGGCATGCCAATATTTTTATACTCGCCGTTTTTCAAGGAATAACGTTGGGTGAAAATTTCTGAATGAGCGAAAACTCTAATGTCTGGCTTTTGGTCGAGAATAGCGGTCAGTCCGCCGGTATGATCGTAATGCGCGTGGCTGAGGGCAACGGCTTCGATTCTTAATGGGTTAAGGCCTA
>CAYPAG010000118.1:0-5750 GCA_964408645.1 uncultured Pelolinea sp.
GTTCAAAATAGAGCAGTAATGAAATGGCAACGCCAAAAATGGCTAACCAGGGTAACTGCCTGGCCGTGTATTTGGTGATCACCCAGGTAACCACCAAAGGTCCGATCATGAATGCCACCTGGCCGGCAATATTCCAGATGGCCATTAGTTTGCCAAGTGCTTCATCCTTAATATTGGCAATGTCAGCCGGTCCTATCGCGTGATAGAAATAAATGCTCAATCCACCCAGCAGCAGCACCAGGAACATAAGGCCAAAACTATTGATGCTGCCAAGCGAGGTCATGCATAGGGCGGTCACCGCGGGGGTGAGGATCATCAATTTCCTGATATCCCTGCGATCGGCGATCTTGCCGATCAGCGGCATGGTCAAGGCAGTCAATTCCAAACCCAGGTTCAGGATGCCAGCCTGCACTTTAAGCAATCCCATTTGTGTGATGAGCACAGGCAGCATCGGCGCGAAGAAGCTCAGAAAGAAGTCATTGGCAAAATGAGCGGTGGTGTGAAAGAAAGTTTCCTTGATCAGTGACGAGACGCGACCTTTTTGTTGGGCAGAGTTTTTCAAAAATCAACCTTTATGCGGGTGGGCATTGATATCAAAGGTCCGCGCGGAACAAGTCCGTTAAAATCTCAATGAACAGCTCCCGATCGGCGCTTTGAGCGACGAGCGCATTGGGCTTTTTGTCCTTATTCCTTTTCCCAACATCGCACAAACTCATCCCGTCCGTAATTCCTGGAGAAAACGAGATATCCACATGAACGTTCATTAAATCAGTCAACACCTTTGGATTGATCAAGGCGCAGACAGCCAGCGCGTCATGGATGGGCACCCCATCCTCAGCATCCAGCGGCTGAAATTCCCTGTATCCATTCAGACGCTTTAGGACCAGATCCGCACACAACTTGGCGGCTGGTGTGCCGATTTCACGGATCTTGTGCGCTTCGCCCGCGGTGATATAACCCGCGTGGGTGGCATCCAACGGCACCAAACGAATTGGCGCGCCGCAATCCATCACAATTTTGGCGGCTTCGGGGTCCACCCAAAAATTAAACTCCGCCCCGCTGGTGATGTTATTGACCAAATATCCGCCGCCCATAATGATAATCTCATTGATATTATCCACAATTTGCGGGGCGATTCGCAGCGCCATGGCCAGGTTGGTGAGCGGGCCGACAAAAATCAGCGTGAGCTTCTCCCCGGCGTTCAATAGCGTATTGACCAGCCAAATAACCGCGTGCTCCGGCTGCGGGGTTGAATGAGCCACTGGCGCTGGCAGGTAATCGCCATGAACATCTTCTTCCTTGTTTTCTGGTCCCCTAAAGGGAATATTATCTCGTCTTCCTTTTAAAAGGGTAGACACCAGAGGAAGGTGACAACCCTTGTACACCGGAATATTCTTTCCAAGCAGATCGACGACACGCAGGGTATTTTCTGTGGTGATTTCAATACCGCGGTTGCCGTTGACGCTGCTGATGCCAATCAATTCAATATCCTTTGAAAGCGCAGCGGCCATGATCGCGATGGCATCATCAGAACCTGTGTCAACATCCAGAATCACTTTGTATGTCATTTTCCACCTAAATTTTCACTTTATTTAAGGCCCTCAGCGAGAATCTCCAGGAACCTCTCCCGATTGAAACCTACACCCACTTCGACGTTCTTCGGCATGCCGGTGCGGCCATGCACATCCGCCACGGTGCGTCCGCGGGTGTATTTTCCATTGAGTTCAATATCCACATGCATTGGCTTGGTTTCCAGAATCTGGGGCTCGATCACCGCCGCCACCGCGCAGGCATCATATATGATGGCGCCGGGCAGCTTGTATTTATTCATGTGGATATCCAGGACAATGTCAATGATCTGCGCGGCAGCCTCCGCCCAGGGGGTTTTATTCCTGCGGATATTGGCGACATCTTCTTTCCTGATCTCAGCGATGTCAGTGACCTCAAGGCCAACCATGACGATCGGAATGCCAGCTGAGTAGGCGATGTGGGCCGCTTCCGGATCCGCCAGGATATTAAATTCAGCCGATGGATTGTTGTTGCCTATCAGGTAAGCGCCGCCCATGGTGACGAATTTGGGAATGCGGGCGGCAAGTTTGGGTTCAATCCTGAGCGCCAGCGCGAGGTTGGTTAATGGCCCGATGGGCATATAGATCGTGTTGTCGCCCTCCCCGCTCAGGTAATAATCGATGAGAAAATTGGCCGCCTTTTTAGGTGATGGCACAATGGCTGATTCAGGAAAGGGTAAGCGCACGACTTGATCGCCGTGGCCCGCGATGATCGGTCCGATCAACGGGCTTTCCGCGCCAACATAGACGGGCACATGGCTGAGTTGACCGGCTGACAGCAGCTTAATGGTATTGTCCAGCGTAACTTCCAGGGGCGCGTTGCCGTGCACAGGTAGCGCCGCGACCAGTTCCAGGTCCGGGTGATGGCCAGCCAACAGCATGGCGACTGCGTCGTCGCAGCCAGTATCAACGTCAAGAATGACTTTTTGTGGCATAGATTCTCCTGTAAAGGCAATATTTTAAGTTGGATAAAAGGCGATCCGGTTGTTGGGCACGCGTTGGCTCAGCCGGCCCAGGCGTGATTGAACTTCCCGCTTAACCTCTTCTTTATCAATGGTCAGCAGCTTGCGCCCGCGCATCAGCACTTTGCCATCGCATAGCACCGTGTCCACGTCGCTGGCCCTGGCGCAATAGATCAGCGCCGAAAGCGGGTTGGATTTGGGCGCCATGTGCAGGCCGTCCTGCCTTATCAAAGCGATGTCCGCCAGCATTCCGGCTTTGATCTCACCCAAGCGTCCTTCATGTCGAAACACCTTGGCGCTGCCTCGGAACGCGATATCGACCACCTCGTCCATCGGCATCAGCGTGGGATCTTTTGCTTCGTATTTGACAAACATCGCCAGCAAACGCATCTGCTCCATGAGATCCATGGCGTTGTTGCTGGCTGCGCCGTCTGTGGCCAGGCCGACCGGGATGCCTAATTCCCTGTAACGCAGCACCGGCGCCAATCCATCGCCATGTTTCATGTAGGTGCGGGGCGCCTGCGGTATACCGGTGTCCGCTTTTGCCAGGATCGGAAAATCCTCTTCTCGTGGATGCAGGCAGTGAGCCAGGATAGTCGGGACATCCAACACGCCCGTTTCCTCAAGCATCTGGACCGGTGTAATGCCATGTTCTTTCAAACTCAAGACCACCTGGTTCTCGGTTTCAGATACATGAATATGAATACCCAGGTTTTCTTGGGCTGCTTTTTTTGCTGCCAGCTTTAGAAAGTCAGGCGGGCAGGTGTAAGGCGCGTGCGGTCCGAGCCAGGTTGTGATGCGCCCGTTGGCTGCGCCTTGATGCTGCCGCGCGAAATCCATGGTCTCATTCAGTTTTGTTTCGCCTTGGTGGCCAAAAACCGCCCATACCAGGTTGGCGCGGATGCCGGTCGATTCCACGGCTTGCGCGATGCGGTCCACCGCGAAGTAATGATCGGCTATGCTGGTCACGCCATTCTCAATCATTTCAGCGATGCCCAGCATCATTCCCCAATAGACATCCTCGTCGGTGAGGTTCGATTCCATCGGCCAGATGTACTCGTTAAACCAATCCTTCTGGGAGACATCTTCAGCCAGGTTGCGGAACAGCACCATGGGTGTGTGCGCGTGTGTGTTGATAAACCCGGGAACAGCCAGCATTCCGCTCGCGTCAATGACCTCAGCATCCGGATTAAAAACCAGGCTGCCGGATGAACCGACAGCCTCGATTTTATTTTCCCGGATAAGAATGTCCTGCTTGGGAAGCACTTCAGCCTTCCCGTTGGCAAAGCTCAACGCATCACAATTCTTTATCAGGTAACTTGTCATTTTTGCTCAAAAATCAATCTAATGGCCATGTTCCGCCATTTCTTGGCTGTGCATTTCCTGGAACTTTTTCATTTGGTTAATGGCAGCCTGTCTCTTCTGAATGGCATAGATCACTAACGCCAATACTGTTGTGATGTATGGAATGGATAGAACCAGTTGAGTAGCAATATAGAGTGCACCCAGCTCATTTCCAAGCGCAGCAGCTAAGCCAAATAGCATGGCTGAGAGGAAAGTGCCAATAGGCGTTCGATTGCCCAGATTAACCGAAGCAATTGCGATCCAACCTCGGCCCGCTGCCATCTCTCTTTGGAACATCTGCAGATATGCCATGGACAAACTCATACCGCCCATCGCAGCCAGGGCACCGCTGATGGCAAAGGCATAGTAGCGGATCTTTTTTACATTGATACCCAGGGTCATCGCAGCGCTTTCATTAATTCCAACCGCGCGCAAGTGGGTGCCGAATTTGGTCCGGTAAAAAACAATAAACACGACCCACACAAGGAAAAACGCGATATAGGTAAAGATTGGATGGCCGCTCAAGATTTCACCTAAAACCGGGATATCTTTGATGAACGGAATGACTACGTTAGGCACTGACAGGCTGGGTAAGGTGGTTGTATTTCCTTTTTCTCCAATCAAGGTGTACATCAGAAATACAGTACCGCCGGAGGAAAACAGGTTGATCGCCAACCCGCCCAAAACCAGGTCAACCCCCATTTCCAGGTGGAAAAACGCCAGAATTAGGGCGACCAATATACCAACGATGATCCCGCTCACGACTGCCAGCAGCACACTTCCCGAATAAGCGGACACAAAGACACCGGTGAAAGCGCCCCACAATATGATGCCTTCCAACGCCATATTGAAAGTACCAGCGGACGTGGCAAACAGACCGCCGAGCGCGGGCAGGATGATCGGGGTGCAAATACGGATCACGCTCGCTAAAAAGAACGAGGTAAAGATAGTTCGAATTACGGTTTCAAAGGACATCGGATGCTCCCTTCTTCGTTCCTGGTTTAATCACAGGTGCTTCTTCGTCTCCCGGTGTGGTTACCCGTTGTTGGATAATGGGCAGCAACCGTTCCGCGGTGATCAGCAGAAGAACCGCCGCCTGCACAATCGTCACCAATTCTCGTGACACATCTGAGGTTCTTTCCATAATATCCGCGCCTGCTCTCAAATACCCGTACAAGAGCGAAGCGAACGGCACGATGATCGGATTGTTGAAGGAGAGAATCGCGATGTTTACCCCTTCAAACCCCAATCCTGCTGTCATATTTAACAGAGCGCGGCGATGAATCACCATGGTCAAGTGGATGCCGCCCAACGCGGCAAAAATACCGCTAACCAGAATGGACTGCATAATCACCCGCTTGACATTGATGCCGCCGTACCGGGCGAATTTGTCATTAGATCCAACGGTGCGGATTTCATAACCGAATGGCGTCTTGTAAAGCAGGAAATACACCACGATTACAGCCGCGATGGCCAGGTAAACGAAAATGGTCAGGCTTGTTTGTTTATCCCAAAGCGCTCGCGTTTCCGCCAGGAAAGGTAAATTGGGAATAAAGCTGGGCAGCGACACCTCGGCCGGAAAACGCTCAGACATTAAGCTGGACACGCCAGGCACCTTCAGAAAACGAATAACGAGGTATTCAAACAGCTTTAATGCGACGGTATTTAACATAAGAGATGACACCAGCTCACTGGCATTCAAGTAAGCTTTGATGTAGGCAGGTATGATGCCCCAAACCACTCCGGTGAGCGCGCCCAAGATGAATGCCAAAATGATTCGGACAACTGGAGAAAACGGGAAGAACAAGATCACAACGGCAGTGGTGAAACAAGCCATGATCATTTGCCCTTCAACCCCAAGATAGAATTGCTTGGC
>CAYPAG010000119.1:0-5744 GCA_964408645.1 uncultured Pelolinea sp.
TGGGACCTTGAATATCGTGAATTCCGCGTGGACCACCGGTAAAATTCGTCAGAAGATCACTTTTAAGAAGAATGCGAATGATCTCGCCGAAGCCAAGCGTCACAATGGCCAAATAATCTCCCCTCAGACGCATGATGGGAAGCCCCAAAAGCAAAGCGGATAAAACTGCCATGATGATGCCAATGAGCAATGAAGGCCAGAATCCGATCAACAGGTTGTGAGGTGCGGGGGCATTAAGTAATGCAACACTGTATGCGCCCATTGCGAAGAATGCTGCGTAACCCAGGACTAACTGCCCTGATAATCCAACGATGATGTTTAATCCAATACCAGCAATCACGTACAGCCCAACCAGACCGATGACAAAATTCCAGTAGGAACCCCAACGCGAGGGCAGCATGAAGAGGATGACAAGCAAAGCAGCATAGAAGGCATATCGAATAATTTTTCTGGTCAAAACAGGTATACGATCGTTGTATTGATTAATTAACCTACTGCTTGAAGATCTCACTCCCTGAAAAAATTTGTTGGCAACCGATGATTGGGAAAAAATTGCCAGTAGAACGCCTAGTGCGCCAGAACCAATTGAAAGTAACAGGTGAGCCAACGCTGCGCGATTTCCAAGATTCAACAAAAAGTAGTTCATCTTTTCGTTGGATAATTCCGAAAGGTATTTTCGGGCGTCAACACCGGATGTGATCAGCCTACCTAAAAGCAGGTCGAATAGCGAAACAATCACACCGGTGCTAAAGCCAACAACAACACCTTGCAATATTCTGTTAAGAGGCTTTTCTGTTTTATCGCTCGCGCTCCAGCCAGCCCAAAAGCCTAATAAAACGTATACGATGACCATGTAGCTGATTTTTGGAATTCCACCGCGCATCACGGTGTCCCCAAATGCTTTACTGACCAGCGTGGCGGCAATAACATGGAACCCGGTTAGGACAATGAATATGACAACGATGGCGAAAATAAGCCCCTTTTGAAGTGACTGGCTAATTTGTTTGCTGGTCATACCTTCTCCTCCGCAAGCACTTCACCCAGGATTCCCGAGGGTCTGAATATTAATATGACAATTAAAATGGCAAATGCAATTACATCCTTCAACTGATAACTTATCCCAAGAGCAGATGGGCCAATGGATTCAACAATACCGAGGAATAAGCCGCCAAGCATCGCGCCGGGGATATTCCCAATACCACCCAATACAGCTGATGTAAAAGCTTTGATGCCCGGGATGAAACCAACATAGTAATACACCAAACCGTTGTGCAGCCCCCACATCACCCCCGCCGCGCCTGCAAGCGCACCGCTGATAATAAAGGTGTTACTGATTGTTTTATCCACATTCACGCCCATCAAGGCAGCAGTATTTTTGTCCATGGCCACAGCGCGCATGGCCTTACCTAAACGAGTCCGCTTGACAATCAAGAAAAGCAAAACCATCATTAAGACAGACAGCACAAAAGTAAACACACCCGTATACGTAAGTGAGATTTCAGAACCAAAAGCCATGAATTTCCAGCCGTTTCCACGGTTCATCACAATGGGATTTACATAATCACGGGTTTGGGGGCTGAAAAGCAACTGGGCGGCATTTTGAAGAAAAATGGATGCGCCGATAGCGCTGATCAAGGGGATCAGACGTGGTGCTTTTCTAAGAGGCCGATATGCGATCTTTTCCAAAAAATAACCTGAAGCGGCGGCAATTGACATGCCAAATACAAAAGCCAGAACGATAGCCAAGAAAGGGTGCGCATTGGCAAAACTGACATCTGGTTGTCCGGGCATCATGAAAGCATTCGCGGCTTCAAAAACAAAATAACCCGCAAAGGTGCCGATCATCATCACTTCCCCATGCGCGAAGTTGATCATAAGCAGGATGCCGTACACCAATGTGTAACCAATAGCAATCAGTGAATATACACCACCGATGATCAAACCCGAGATTAATAACTTGAGCCAAACACTCGCGCTAAATTCCTGCTGAACAAAGAAAACCAGGTAAAGCCGCCATGCAATAAAAAGGCTGAAAATAATTCCAAATACCGAGCGCGCTATTTTTGAGGTGCTGCGCTTATTAAGATGAGGTGGTGATTGTTTTCCTGAATTCATCAGATACTCCAGAAGAATTTTAGTCGAGATGTTAAGCGCAGGGAAAGGTTTCCCTTTCCCTGCTTTATTACATTTTCTTACCTAAATTAGTTGGCAGGTACGAAAGCGCCATCCTGAACAACCATGAACTGAGGACCTTCCACATTGCATTCACCAACTTCGTTGCATGTGTAAGTACCGCTGATTCCGGTGTAATCAGTCAGATTGCGGACTGCATCTACCAGAGCGCCGCGGGGAATGTACATCGCGCCATCAGCACCGACAAATCCCAATTCCTTGACTTTTGAAATCAGAACTGTGGTGACATCATAGCTGTTCCATGAGAATGGTGACAGCTCTCCAGGGCCAACGCCGTAGGCTTCCAGATAGGCAGCATCAAATTTAGCTTTTGCGTCGGTTGCTGGCGGTGTGCGCGGGATCGCGTGGTAGGAACCTTCAGCGTTCGCTCCAGCTCGATTGAGGAAGTCCGTGCCAAAGGTGCCGTCACAGCCAAAGAAGACGGCGTTCTCTAGGCCGGTGGATTTCATTTGGTTGGCGAGAACAGAACCATCCTGGGTATAACCACCAAAGTAGAGCAGTTCGGGCTCTTTGGCAGCAATAGTTGTAAGAACAGGGCTATAGTCTGCTTCCTTCGAGGTGATTCCTTCAAAAGCAACCACTTCGCCGCCCAGTGCTTCAAATGACTCTTTCACAATGGTGGCCAGGCCTCTTCCATAGTCTTCGCCATCGTGCAGAACAGCGATCTTGCGGAAACCAAGTGTGTTGTAAATATATTCTGCAGCCGCCGCACCCTGCTTGGCATCGGTAAAGGGTATGCGATTAAAAACCGAGGAACCAAGGGTGGTTAGCGTAGGATTCGTGGCTGACTGGGAAAGCATGGGTAAGCCGGCTTCTTCATAAATCGGAATCGCTGCAGCTGTGGCGCCGGAGAAAAGGTGGCCAGCAATACCAACAACCGTTGGGTCGGCAACAAGCTTGTTGGCTACTGCCGCGCCGCCTTCAGCTGTACCGCCATCGTCTTCAGCAACTAACTCAAAGCTGAAGCCTTCGAAGGTTCCGGCATCCGCGACTGCAAGTAAACCGCTGTTTTCTGCATCAATACCAAAAGCAGAGTCACCACCAGTCATGGGCGAACCCATGCCAATCTTAATTGTCTGGCCAGCGGGGATAACCGCGCAGCCATATCGGTCGGCGGCACAAACATCTTCCTCAGCAGCAGAGGCTTCTTCAGCCGCGGGGGCTTCGGCAGCTGGGGCTTCGGCAGCGGGCGCTTCTTCAGCTGGGGCAGCCGGGGTCGCGCAGGAGGCCAGCAAAAAAGCAAACAATACTACCAGTGAAACAAATACGTTCTTTCTCATCTTCTCAACTCCTTTGACGTTGATTTTAGATTTTTGTTCTTCAATGCGACTTGCTGTGTATTGCTCGATCAAATTTTTGACATCACCTCCTTTAAAGGTGGGCTTAAATTATTCCGTTTTTCAACAGAGTCCGATAGCAAAACGAATCTGACATTGATAACCCCAGGAAGAAGCAAGGAGTTCCTTCATATGTTTCGGCGTACGATGGTTGCGCAGGGATGCAAATATAAAAGTTCTGTTAACAGTTAATTGGCGGGATTATGCCATATATCCCTTTTCTTGTCAACGAATGTCATACGAATAATTGACATACGTCACTTATACAAGTGTTTGATTTATCAACCTTTTTTTAATCAACGGATGTCATATGTTTTCCTGCCACCCCTCATGTTTTGATTTTTAGAAATCTTTAGCTTCTTTCTCGTGCTTAAGGTAATGGTTTAGAATAACGGTCTGCTTTATCTAAAACTTATTCCAAAAGACTCAACGAGTCTTTTTCATCAAGAGGTGATTATGCTTGAAAAATATTTTCTCCGCCCCCCAACACCACAGGATCGCCAGGCGGTGTTTGACTTGCAGATCCGCTGCGATTTCCGTGACGCGGGTTTCGCGGATTCAGATATCGAAGATCTCGATTATGACTGGGGCCGCATCAATCTCGCGCGTGACGCCTGGCTTGCCATCAACGGCAAAGGCGAGCTGAAGGGCTATGCCGCGGTGCTACCCTGGTATGAGCACGGCTGCCGCCTGGTGATCTTCGATGATCCTGGCACCGAAGACACCGACCTGTTTCTTGGCTTGCTTCTGATGTGCGAGCGCCGCGCGATCGCCGTCCTGCGGGAGACGGATGACCTGCTTGTGCCCGGAATCTACACGCACGTCACTGAACGCGCTCTCCATCAGAAGCGTGTTTTGGAAGAAGCCGGTTACAAAATTGAAAAGTTCATCTTCAACATGCACATTGATCTCAACCGGGAAATCCCTTCGCCGCTGCTGCCCAAAGGGGTCACAATCCGCGCCGCCCGTACCGGACAGGACGACCGTGAAATTCACGCGCTGGTTCAGGAAGCATTCGATTGGCGGGAGCGGAAAGCGCAGCCTTTTGAAGACTGGCAAAGTTTCATGATGCAGCCGGAGGTCTATGATGAAAAGCTCTGGTTCCTGGCTGAAAAAGACGCAAAATTGATTGGGGTATGTTTGTGCGCGCGTTACTCCGATATTGGCTGGATTCGGCAGCTGGCTGTGAAAAAAGATTTCCGCAATCTGGGGGTAGGCCGCGCGCTGCTGCAAACCGCCTTTAGCGAATTTAAGTCCCTCGGTTTCCCCAAAGCGGGTTTATCAGTTGAAAGCGCCAATCCGAGTGCCTGCCATTTTTATCAAACCGCGGGAATGTATAAAGCAGTCCACCTGGATGAGTATGTAAAAGAAATTCCCCGGCTTAAGGAATAATAATCATCAGGGTCAACATTTTTAAGCTTGGGTGATGCTCAATCTGCAGGTTAAAAGGGCAGGGATGGGTTTCTCCCATCCCTGCCGTCCCTCCGCTCCCTTCACCTTGGGGGTATCGTTTATGGTGTATACGGGTGCATGTAATAATTCAAGTCGCCATCCAGGTCGGTGTCGTTGCCAAAGTAGCTCACGTTGATGAGTGACGCGTAGCCCAAGGTGTCGTACGCGATATCGATGCCGCTGCCTTCGTTTCCCAGGAAGCTGCTGTTCTGGAAGATTGCCAATCCCGGCGCGGCAGTGCGAAGATAAATTCCATCTCCGTCGTTGCCCATGCCATTGCTCATGCTGTGCAGGTATTTGACGGACACAAATCCTCTCGTTTCTATATGCACGCCATGCCACTGGTTCAAGCGGGCGATGGTGTTGGTCACCGTGACAGACCAGCCGCTGGTTGAATTGTCGAGCACCATGCCGCGGCCGTCATTCTGAATGGCAAACAACTTGTCCACCAGGATGCTGCCGTTGGAATAGACCGCCAGGCCGGTGGCGCCGTTGTCTGAAATGTTGTTGGCGCCCAATGAACCGATGAGCGACACTTTGCCAGTACCCAGGCAAACCCCCTGATCATTGTCCCAGTCGCAGTTATCCACGTAAACGCCGTTTTCCAGGTTGTTGATCGCCAGGATGTTGTTGAGCGTCACATTGCCAGTCGAGTAGATTTCCAACCCTTTCATGATGTTGTTGTTTACTTCGACACGGGAAATCGTCACTTCGGGCGCGAAATAGGTGGTATTGTCAATGAAGGCGCCGGTGTAACCGTTA